>JAFTIQ010000029.1 GCA_017456805.1 Lentisphaeria bacterium | reverse complement strand
TTGAACATCTTCATTTCTTCCTTGGTGTAACCGTTATCGACGAATGAGTCAATGTGGGGGAAGAGGTTGAAAGCGATGCGCTGAGCCATGACATTGACCTGAGCGGGTTTTCCGGCAAGAACGTCAGCGGTCTGATCGATGAGTTCCTGCATAGCTTTTGCACCGCCGCCGCTTGCTGCCTGATAGGTGGAAGCAACCATGCGTTTCAGTCCTTTAGCCTTATGAAGGGGATAGACAGCCACGCACATGATAGCGGTTGTGCAGTTGGGGTTTGCGATGATACCGTTATGTTTGAAGGCATCTTCTGCGTTGACTTCGGGCACGACCAGCGGCACATCGTCATCCATACGGAAGCAGCTGGAGTTGTCGATCATGACAGAATTTTTGTTTCCGCGGAAGATTTCAGCATATTCCTTGGAGATGGAAGAACCGGCACTGAACAGTGCAATATCAACATCCTCAAAGGATTTTTTTGTCATTTCCTGAATAACAACATCTTCGCCCTTGAATTTCATAGTTTTACCGGCAGAACGGGCTGATGCAAGAAGTTTGAGTTCAGAAATGGGGAAATTTCTCTTTTCAAGAGTTTTTACCATTTCGATACCGACAGCACCTGTTGCGCCTGCCACTGCGACCCTTAAAGATCTTCCCATTGTAACACACTCCGTGGTTTTGTTGTCCGGACTCGATGTCACTTCCGCTGCCGGGCTAATCCCGTCGCCGCAAAGGATTTATCCGTCCGGAATACCGGGAGTAACGGCTCCCGACTTTCCCGGCTGTTTTTTTCTTTTTTCTTTATGACAGCCATAAAACCTCTTAATATACATTGATCTCAAGTAATTTTCAAGGCATTTTTTTCTTTCAATTTTATTTTCTTTTCAATTTTTTTTATATTTTCCGGTGTTTTCAGAAATTTTTTCTCAGATTTCATTACTCCCGACTTGATAAAATGGAAAAGAGAGGTATATTAAATCAGGTTTTTTAAAAATTTATTTTTTTCAGGAGGTTTTTTCTCTATGAACTGCGTTCGTTGTGGAAATCGTTTGAACAACGGGGAAGCGTTCTGCCCTGAATGTGGAGCTCAGCAGCCTGTTCAGAATTCACAGCAGGGATATGCTCAGGATCGGCCCTACAATATGCAGGGACAGTACAACCAATATCAGCAGCCGGGTTATAATCAGGGACAGTACAACCAGTATCAGCAGCCGGGCTATAATCAGCAGTATAACCAGTATCAGCAGCCGGGCTATAATCAGGGACAGTACAACCAGTATCAGCAGCCGGGAATGCCCCCTCAGCAGATCAATACCTGGATGATTCCGGCGATTCTGGCAACTCTTCTTTGCTGTTTTCCGTTCGGAATCGTTTCTATCGTGTTTGCATCAAAATCTCAAAGTGCTCTTTCCGTCGGGGATATGTATGGAGCTCGGGATAATGCAGAAAAAGCAAAAATCTGGTTCATCGTCAGTGTCGCAGTCGGCGGTGCATTCTCATTTTTCTACTTCATCGGTATTTTGTCTGAAATGTAATTATTTCCAATGAATAGCGCTTTTTCAAAACAGCTGTCTTCCAAAAAAATAATCTGGGGGACAGCTCTTTTTTTACTGCTGATCGGGGCGGCATTTGTTCTTTACAGATATTATCCGACCGCGCAGAAATTTTTCCCGAAATGTCCACTTTATGAATCGACGGGATTATACTGTTTCGGCTGTGGGAACACCCGTGCGCTGTATTATCTGCTCCACGGAGATTTTGCCGGAGTTTTCCGGAGCAATGTCTTTTTCCTGCCCACGCTTCTGTATATGATTCTTCTGGTTTGTCCGCTCAAGTTTATTACCCGGGCAAAATTGCTGTACTTGTTTTTAATTCTTGTTGTGGTTTTCAGTGTGCTGCGGAATTTACCGTGGTATCCTTTTACACTTCTTGCTCCGTCGCCTCTTGCAATGTAAGAAATTCTTTTTCCAGGATTTCAGCTGCCAGCGCAACCAGTTCTGCACAGGGGCGTTTTTTGTAATATTGCTGAGTCCTTTCTTCAGAAACGGTCTGATCTACTTGTTCCTTATCCAATCCGAGCAATGTCCGGCAGACAACCGAACCGGCATTTTTCCGGAATGCATCGGTAAGGATCCGGATTCTGGCATAATGGGCATCTTTTGCGGATTTATCAGAGATATCGGATTGACCGCAAAGGAAGTTTGCTGTGAGGACCATTCCGCTTACAGCTCCGCAAACTTCCCGCATACGTCCGATTCCCCCGCCGAATCCGGAAGCGATCCGGAATGCTGTTTCTTCCGTCAGACCGCACTCGGAAGCAAATGCGCCAAAAACAGCCTGAGCGCAATTTGCTCCCCGATGAAACAGGGCTTTTGCCTGTTCTGATTTACTGGGATTACTGGGATTACTGGGATTACTGGGAGTGCTGGGAGTGCTGGGAGTGCTGGGAGTGCTGGGAGTGCTGGGAGTGCTGGGAGTGCTGGGAGTACTGGGAGTACTGGGAGTACTGGGAGTACTGGGAGTATTGGGCATTTTGTTTTTCTCTTTTTGACGGGCTGTGCGCATATTTTCTCTGAACCCTCCATGCGTTAAAAAATTCTTTTCCAGAGATTCAAGCTGCTTCTGCAGCAGATAATCTTCCTGATGAAGAAAACAGATTGCCATGTTTGCTATCGTTTCCGGAGGACGGGTTTTTGCTAAATCAAGAAACCATTGATTGGTAATACCTTTTTCAATCGTTTTCTCTTTGATGAATTTTACTTCCAGAGAGTCAGCACTCCACTGTTTCATGTTTCTGACCCTGAGAAAATCTTCATAATCTGTCAGGAGCTCCTGAAAACTGGCTTTTGCAACGCAAGTCAATTTTAACTCCGCTTCTCTGGATGCCAAACCGGATGCACTGCCTTCTGCAATGTTCTGTTTTCCGCTTCGTGCCGCTTGTACCATCTGATCAATCGTCCGATCTCTCAGATTCAGAAAATGATGGCAGAAATAGAAAGTCAGATCAAAAATCAATTCTGCTTTCCGGTATGTCAGCAAATTTTTATAATCACCGCGCGGTGCAACCAGATTTTTACTCATCCCAGAACTCCCAGTATTCGTAGTACTCCCAGTACACCCAGTAATATAACCCCGGTTGCGGAAAATTCCAATCACTTTCCAGTTTTTTTCAGCCTTGCGCTCAGCCTGACAGAACAGAAATCCGGACCGCACATGGTACAGTATTCCGAACCGTGCTGACTTGGAGCAGAACTTTCATCCAATGCCTGCTGACGCAATTCCCGCGCCCATTCCGGATCCAGTGCAAGAGAAAATTGCTTTTCCCAATCAAAACAGGCTCTGGCATCGGAAATCGCATCATCACGCTCCCGGGCTCCCGGTTTATGCAGCGCAACATCCGCCGCATGGGCAGCAATCTTGAACGCAAGCACTCCCCGTCTGACATCATCGGCATTCGGCAGACCCAAGTGTTCTTTCGGGGTGACATAACAGAGCATTGCCGCTCCGTAATAAGCTCCCATCATTCCGCCCATTCCAGCAACAAAATGATCATAGCCCGGTGCGCAATCGATTACCACCGGCCCCAGAATATAGAACGGTGCATCCCCGCAAACTTTCTGTTCCCGTTCCATATTTTCCTGAATCTGATCCAGAGGAACATGTCCGGGACCTTCCACCATCGCCTGCACTCCGGCGGCACGGCAGCGGAAAACAAGTTCTCCCAAGGTGTCCAGTTCGGCAAATTGTGCTTCATCGGAGGCATCGGCAAGACAGCCGGGGCGCAAGCCATCCCCAAGCGACAGCGTGACATCGTATTTCCGGCAGATTTCAAGGATCTCATCGAAGGCTTCATAAAAGGGGTTTTCCTGTTCATGTTCCTGCATCCATGCAGCAAGCAGAGCACCTCCGCGGCTGACGATCCCCAGTTTCCGCTTCAATGCAAGAGGAACGTATTTCCGGAGCAGTCCGGCATGGATCGTCATGTAATCAACCCCCTGTTCAGCCTGTTCCTGAATCACTTCCAGAATCTTTTCCCGGGAGAAATCATTGTTGCCGTAACGGGCGACGATTTCGTAAACAGGAACTGTTCCCAGCGGAACGGTGCATCGTTCCAGCATTGCTGTCCGGATGGAGGCGATATCCCCGCCGGTGCTCAGATCCATGACGGTATCTGCGCCGTAATGGATCGCGATATTCAGTTTGCTCTGTTCTGCGCCCGGGCAGCTGGAGAGGGCGGAATTCCCCAGATTTGCATTGATTTTGGTTTTCAGCATCCGCCCGATTCCGCATGGGATCAGGGATTTGTGATTGATGTTTGCGGGAATGACGATCCGTCCTTCCGCAACAGCTTTTGCAATAACTTGTACATCAAGTTGCTCTGAGTTCGCTACATGCTGGATTTCCGGGGTGATCTTCCCCGCTCTGGCTTGTTCCATTTGCGTCATAAAAAGTACCTTTCAAGTTAGGGACTTACCGACGCCTGGAATCTCTTCAGAAGGTTTCTGAGATCCGCGCTTGCTCCCTACGTCGGCATGATCCGAATCAGGTTTTAGGGTCGGAACTCTCAGTTCCCTCTCAGCCCGTTGCACGGACTCCCCTGCGGTTGATTGTTATGTTAATATATTGCATGTTTCTAAAAATTCAAGTGCAGGATCAGGAAGAAAAACGCATATTGAAAAAAAATTATAAAAATAGCTGAAAAATAGCGGAATCGGGCTTGAATATTTTCAGTTTTGGGGTATCTTTCCACATTGGAGGAATTTCTATGGAAAAACAGGAAAATAAGGGCGAAAAAAACGTATTCCGTGTACGTTATATTTTCTATTTTGTTCTGCTGGTTTTGTTTATGCTGGCGATCTTTTCGCATCAGGTATCAGATATCGCAATTATTGAGGGCGGCAAAGAAGGGGTGATTCAGAATTTTGTGGGACCTCTGGGGGCATGGATCTCCATGTGGCTGTTCTATCTTTTCGGTGTAGTGGTTTATCCCATGACATTCTTTTTGAGTCTGTGTTTGATCCGGGGATTCTTCCCGCCTGTTCCGGACCGTTCCGGATATCTCTGGGCGCTTCTGAGCGTTCTCCTGGGAACTACTTTGATTTTTGCGCTTTATCCGCTCCCCTTTGCAGAGACTGCTGCAAGTATCGGAATCGGGCAAACCGGAGAAACTCAAAAATGGTATACATTGTCAGGCGGAACCATCGGGCAGTTCCTTGCTGCACCCGTCAACGGTTCCCCCGGGTTGATTTGCTGTGTGATCGGTGAAATCGGAACGCTCGTGGTGGCAATTGCATTCCTGCTGACCGGGCTCGGATTCATTCTTGCCGCTGACTGGAAACATTTGTTCACCAACAGATTTTCGTTCCATTTTTCCATTCGGAGAAAAGAAAAAACTGCTGAAGATGAGGAAGCCGATGAGCCCGTTTACCGTCATGAGCCGGAACCCGCGGCACCTTTGAAACGGCAGAAACCTGCGCCTTACCGGGTGGATGAACCGGAAGAAGAGGAACCGGAAACAGAACCCTCTGTTCCGGAAGTCTCAGCTTCTGCAATGGAAGAGACTCCGGATGAACCGGAAGAAACTCCGAAACCGGCTCCTGTCACCAGAAAAACAAGACAGCCCTCCACTCCGATTTCCGTGGTCAATGGGCAGAACGGCTCTTCTGCCGCTTCTGAGATCACAACTCAGATGAAAGGCGAAGGAAAAAATGATTCCAATGACCGGCAGGATTATATGCTTCCGCCCATCAAACTTTTTGATGAGCCCAAGGTGATCAATACGGAAGATACCTCTCATCTGGAACACTCTCAGAATGTGCTGCAGTCAGTGCTGGAAAGCTTCAATGTTGCAGGGCGGGTGATCCGTGCAGTGGTCGGCCCCAGAGTCACCCGGTTCGTGATTGAGCTTGATCCCGGAGTGAAGGTCCAGCTTGTGACTCAGCTCCAGAACAATATTGCCATGGAAATGAAGGCGGAAAGTGTCCGAATCCTTGCGCCGATCCCCGGCGAAGGGAATATCGGAGTGGAAGTCCCGAACAAAAATTCAAGCATCGTTTATATCCGCTCTCTGTTTGAATCGGAAGCCTGGCAGAATGCCACCGGAAATGCAAGCAGTATTCCCATTGTGCTTGGACGGGATGTTGCCGGTCGGACGGTGATCGCCAACCTTGCAAAAGCGCCGCACCTTCTGATCGCCGGGTCCACCGGAAGCGGAAAAAGTGTCTGTATGAACTCCCTGATCATGAGTTTGCTGCAGAAGTTTTCCCCCTATGATCTGCGGTTGATCCTTGTTGACCCGAAGCATGTGGAACTTGCCATGTACCGTCCGATCCCCCATTTGATCACTCCTGTGGTGAACGATCCGAAACAGGTTCCCCTTGCATTGCGCTGGGCGGATAATGAAATGGAACGCCGTTACCGTTTGCTGGCATCCGTGAAAGCCAAGAACCTCAAAGCATTCAACAGCCGCCAGAAACCGGAAACACCGGAGCTGGATGAAGATGGAAATCCTGTACCCGACAGATTGCCGCTGCTTGTGGTTATCATTGACGAGTTGGCAGATATCATGATGACGGAAGCCAAGAAAGATGTGGAAACCTCTATCTGCCGGATCGCTCAGAAGGGGCGTGCCGCCGGTATCCATCTGGTCATTGCAACACAGACTCCGCGAAAAGATGTGATCACCGGTTTGATCAAAGCAAACTTGCCGACAAAGATTGCGTTCCGTGTTACCTCCGGAATCGACAGCCGTGTTATTCTTGACAGTATGGGTGCGGAAAGCCTTCTTGGAAATGGAGATATGCTTTTCATGGCTCCGGGCGGGGAAGGGCTGGAACGCGTTCAGGGAACCCTCGTGGAAGATCCTGAAATCCAGAGAGTCGTCGATTTTATTTCCGTTCAGGTCCCGCAGCAGTTTGACAGCCAGGTGGTTGCAGAAGCTGAAGTCGTTGATACAAATATTCAGCCGTCCGCCAAGGATATTGCCGCCGCAGCAGAAGATGATGAGCTCCATGAAACCTCTCTCCATGCTCCTTCAACATCTGCGGTCCGCTCCATCGTTGCCAAATATATGAAGCCCGGCGACAGCGATCTGATGCGCCGCGCATTGGAAATTATATTGGAAGAAAAACGGGTCAGTACCTCCTATCTCCAGCGCCGTTTGGGGATCGGTTACAATAAATCCGCAGAACTGATCGATGAGTTGGAACAGCGGGAGATTGTGAGCGCACCCCTTCCGGGCGGACAGAAACGGGATATTCTGATCCTTGACGAACTGATTGATACAAACAACATTTAATATAGAGGGATAACCATGTCAGATAACGAAATCAAAAATGAACAGAGCCTTTTCGGCGACGATACAGTGAAGCCGCTTTTCGGCACAGAAGAGGCCGCTGTCCCGACAGGCAAACCTTTGTTTGAACATGAATTTTCAGATCCCGGCGATGCCGCATTCGTCAAACCCCTTTTTGATGAGCCGGAACCTGAAGCAGAGGATGAAATATTTTCTCCTGAAGAGATTCAGGATTATGAAGACCTTCCTGAAACCCCGGAATCAGAAAACTTGTACGAGTTGGATGACTCTCTCCCTGAATCCGCAGAATCGGAAGAACCGGAAGAACCGGAAGAATCGGAAGAACCGGCAGAACCTGAACCGGCTCTCCCCCCGGAAACGGAAGAAATCCCGCTTCCCGATGAACCGGCGGCAGAAGAACCGGCAGCAGAAGAACCGGCTCCGGTATTTGCGGAAGAATCTGTTCCGGAACCTGCCGTTGAAGAACCTGTCCGCTCTGTCCGTCCGCACACAACGGTTGTGCTTGATGGGGATTTGGAAGCTATGTCTCTCGGAGCTCTGATGCTTTATGCCCGGGAAACCGCAGGCGTTACGGAAGATGATGTTTATCAGGTGACAAAGATCAATAAAAGATTTCTTGAGGCAATTGAAAGCGACCAATTTGACAAGCTGCCCTCCAGAGCATTTCCCGGCGCTTATGTGAGAGCTCTCTGTTCTTTCTATCATCTGGATAAATCCGCCAGCGCAATCGCTCAGAAAAAGGCTGCCGCATACTGTTCAAAATGTTCTCCGCCGGACGAAGTTTACGAAAGTATGTCCAAAGATGCCGTGATCAATAAAGAGGAACAGGAAAAGTTCCGCCGGATCCTGATTCTTGCCGGAGTCCTTCTCCTGCTTTTGATCCTGATGACGGTTGGAATGATCATGATGTTCTCTTCCGGAAGTGAGGCTCCGAGCGGTTCTCCGGCGGAATCTCCGGTGAAAATGGAAGATTTGGAAAAACTTTCCGCTCCTCCGCAGATGTCTCCTGTGGAAACGTTGAAGGTTCCCGGAAGATAAAATGATCATTGAGTGTCCAGATTGCGGGGGAAAAATCCCGGATACAGAATCTGAATGTCCATTTTGCGGATGTGATCTTGAATTATGTCTGCAGGAATCTTCTTCCGAAGAGGAAGTTCCCCCCAAAAAAAAGAAAAGTTTTCTCAAAAGTCTTTTTTTAAGAATTTTTGAGCTGATCCTTTTTCTGCTGTTTTTCCTGTTGATTGCTCTGATTGTTCTGCTGACAGATTTCCAGGGAGCAAGAACGGAATTGCGCCGGATGTGCATGACTGATTCCGGGACAGGATCCGAAGCGGATACTCAATATCTCCGGATTGCGGTGAAGCATTATATTCTGATCGGTTTGAACTGGATTGATCATGGCGGAACCGGTGAAATGAGCACAGTTCCCAGAGAGCCTCAGATCACTCCTCCGGAATCCAATGTCCGGAAAAAAGTGGAACGTCCGCCGTTGGAACTCCCTCCGGATCCCCCTGAAGTTCAGGAGTTCAAAGATCCGACAACAGAATATGTGATCCCTCAAGGATCTGTGCCGGAACAGACTCCGGAAACAGCTGCCCCGCAACCGCCGCAGCAGCCGGAAGGAGCAGCCGTTCCATGAACAGTGCAGAACGGAAAACATGGCTGGATCTTTCCGGTGCGATTCTTTTTTTCGGCAGTGCAGGGTTGATGCTTTTTTCTCCGGCAATGTTCCTTCCTCATCCGGATGTGCAGATGATTGCTGCAATTCTGATCATGCCTGCGTTTTTTCTGACGACTGTTTTTATTACAACATTTTTATACCGGCGGGGGAGTATTTGGGCAGATTTGAAGTTGACTTCCCCCGGCGTGAAAGATCTTCTTCCTGCAGGATTGGGAATTCTGATTGCAATTCTGTTTATGGTATTGACTGCTTTAAAGAATCATTTCTGGTATGATACTCCGCCGCAGCTTCTGGTGGAATATGCAAAAGATTGCCCGTCGTATGTGTTTTACATCATTCTGATTTCCGCTGGTTTCCTTGCGCCTGTTTCAGAGGAACTGGTTTACCGGTGCATCTATTTTGAATGGTGCAAGCAGAATTTGCCGGATAAGAAAATTCTGCATTATCTGCTCCCATCATTTCTGTTTGCCATCAGTCACGGCTTTGTCTGGCAGAGTTTTCTGCTGTTTTTTCTGGCATTGATCCTGCAGTGGTTTCAGGTCAATGGTTCGACCACGCGTGCGATTCTGATTCACGCTGTATTTAACTGGTGTTCCCTTTCTCTTCTGATCCTGGTACGTTCCGGATTGATACAAATGAGTGAGTAGAGATGAAAAAAGTTACGTTGAAAGATATTGCCGCCCGGGCAGGCGTTTCGATTGCGCTGGTCTCCAATTACCTGAATCACCATCCAAGTGCCCGGATGTCCAAACAGACGCAGGAAAAAATTGATTCGGCTCTGGCTGAATTGGATTACCATTGCTCTGACATTGCCCGCAGTCTGCGGACAGGACGGACGAATATCATCGGTTATTACTCCGAGAATCTCCGGAATGAGGTCACCCGCAATGAAATGCTTGAAATCTATAATGCCGCAGCTGATGAGAATTATCATGTGATCGTCGGTTTTTCTGCAAACCGGGGAAATACGATCGAAAACCTCCGGTCATTTCAGGCGCGCGGCTACGATGCTATTATTGTGAGCGGATTTTTTACTCAGGAAATGCTGGAAGCCGTTGTTGATCTTCCCGTTCCGACAGTTGTTCTGAATACACATCCCACGTCTTCCCTTCCGGGAAAGATGCTCCGTTACGATTATCAGACTCCCATGCGGAATGTGATCAACTTTTTGAAAGGGCAGGGGCATACAGGGATCTACTATCAGACGCGTTACTATGAACCGTATGACCAGCGTTTTCAGGAGTTCAGCAGATCTGTCTCAGAAAAAAATATCTGGTGTTTGGACCATGACGATGTTGCTCCCGGGGAGTTGAAAGCGTTTCTTGCGGAGCATCCGGATTGTTCAGCAATCATGCATTTGAATGATTATCTGGCATTGAGAACGATCCAGAACGGATGTGCAATCGGATTGGACTTGCCGGATGATCTTTCTGTGATCGGGTTCGATAATGTCCGGGCAGCAGAATATGCCGTACCGTCATTAAGTACCATCAGCCGCCCGCTTGCAGATGCTGCACAGGCAGCCGTCCGCGCAGTGTTATCTCAACTGGAAAAAATGCCGTATGAACTGCCGGAAGTGCTTCCTTGTGAGTTCATACGGCGGGACAGCGTAAAATAATCTCCGCTGATAGCGTTTTCTCTTACTTTCTGTTCATCAGACGGAGGATCCCTTCCAGAAGTGTTGTGGGGTGCGGCGGACAGCCGGGGACATAAAGATCCGGTTTCAGGATCTCTTCCACACCGCTCATCGTTTCCGGGGAGTCCTGATAGATCCCGCCGGAGATGGCACAGGCTCCGCAGGCGATGACCCACACCGGATGGGGCGCAGCTTCATACCCTTTCTTCAACGCAAGAAGCATATTTCTGCTGACCGGTCCGGTAACAAGAATACAATCTGCATGACGGGGCGACGCAACGACCTGGATTCCGAATCTGCCCATATCCCAAGCCAGCGTCCCCAGCACGTTGAAATCCAATTCACAGGCAGCACATCCGCCGGCAGAGATCTGACGGATCTTCAGGGATTTTGAACAGAATTTCAGAAATTCCCGGTCCGTCGGGCGTTCCGGTTCATAAATCTCTCCGGAGCGCGCCAGCAGCTTTTCTCTGGTCATATTCGCCAGACGGTATTCCTGAGAAAAGGTGATTGCTCCCATTTTGCAAGCTGCGGCACAGTCTCCGCAGAAAATACATTTTCCTGTATCGATGGAGAGATCCTTTCCGACCGCCGCAATTGCTTTGGAGGGGCAAACTCTTTGACATGCGCCGCAATCGGAGCATTTGGAGGCATCCAGAACGGGTCTTCCATTGAACCGGTCCGGCAGTGTCGGCGGCTGATCCGGGAATTTCCCTGTCCGGTAACCTTGAAACAATCTTGCTTTCAGTGCATTCAACATAATATCACCTCACAGGTCATGTCCGCAATAGGACAAATTGAAACTTTTGTTGCAGATCGGGAAATTGGAGATCTGTTCATTTCTGAGCGCCATCGCCAATCCGGTCCAGTTGTGGAAGGAGGGATCTGTCACTTTGTAGCGACGGATGGTATCGTCTTTTCCGGTGATCGCAACATGAC
Organism: Lentisphaeria bacterium; assembly: GCA_017456805.1. The sequence goes on along the minus strand of JAFTIQ010000029.1, from coordinate 23,895 downwards.
AGAGTTCTCCGCGCCAGGATTCCACCACAGCTGCGGAAATTTTGTTTTCCGGAATCCGGCACTCATCGCAGCTGTTCAAATTCCCCTCAGCCAGATTGGAAAGCGTATCCAGAATAAAGGCATGGGACGCAACGATCTCCCGGTATCTGACATGGGCTCTTGCCATGACTTCACCGGTACAGTGTTTGAGGGAGATCCACTGAGGAACGGGATCTTCGCCGTTCAGCGGAAGATCGTGGCGGGCATCCATCTGCAACCCGCTTGCCCGGGCTGCCATTCCGACCAGTCCCAGTTCCCGCGCCAGTTCTTTCGGGACTCTTCCTGTATTTTCAAACCGGTCAAGCACCGTCGGACAGTCAAACATCAGATCAAGGGCATTTTTCAATTCCGGATAAACCCGGTTGATCCACTTGATGATTTTTTCTGCTCTGGCAGGTTCCACATCGAATTTTACGCCGCCGGGAATCACAAGATTGCGTCCGAACCGGTTGCCGCAAAGCTCTGCGGTCATATTCAGATATTCTCCGCGGATCCGTCCGCAGAAGGAGGCTGTCGGCAGGAAAGCCACATCCCCGGCAAGGGCTCCCAAATCGCCGATATGATTTGCGATCCGTTCCAATTCCAGGGCAACGGATCTGATCTGTCTTGCCCGTTTGGAGGGAGCTTTTTCGCTCAGTCCTTCCATGAGGACCGCACAGGCGGTTGCCTCTGCAATGGAGCTGTCTCCGGCAGCGGTTTCCAGCATCCGGAGCGTTCGCGGAGTGACTTTTCCCTCCAGCATTTTTTCGATTCCCCGATGCTGATATCCGAGGGAGATTTCCAGGGAGTAGACATCTTCGCCCATGCATTGGAACCGGAAATGTCCGGGTTCGATCACTCCTGCATGGATCGGTCCGACGGCTACTTCATGAACAGCTTCTCCCTGCATGGTCATAAAATCAATATTTCCGATTTCCGGAGCTTTCTTTCCACCCGCATAAGAATCGTGGAATCTGACTGGTTTCAGATTCGGGTGGCCTTCCGGAATGATCCCGAACTGTTCTGCCATTTCCCGCTCGAACAGATGCGCTGCCGCCAGATCCGAAGTAAGAGCCTGATATTTATCCGTTACATTCATGGAGGTGAGTTCCAGAAGATGTTCTGCCGGGTTCAGCAGAATGGCAAAAATCCGGAACTGATTTTCTTCCGGCAGGGCAAAAAGAGATTCCAAACGGCATCCGGAAGCTGTTTTTTCAAGAACTGCGGTCCGGAAATCCAGTTCGTTCAAAATCGGGATCAGGGAAAGATCTGCGGATGAACCGTTTTCCATTTGATAAAAAAGATTCATGATTTCCTCCTTACAGGCTGAACGGGTTATTCAGGATCATCAGGATCCCGGTGATCACAACGAGAACTGCAATGACGACTGGCACTTTGAAGAGCTTTTCGGCATCTGTATCCTGTTCCCGGAGGGGTTCGGAAAGATCTTTTCCCATGGTCATCTGGAGCGCATTGAAGGTCATTCCGCAGAACACCATAAAGAGGAAGAGCAGGATCAATCCGCCCAATACGAACCCGGCATTCCCGATCAAAGCAAATTCTGTCAGGAACAGCGGGGAGGGGGGCATCCCGCAAATCAGAATGATTCCGAGCAGCCACAAAGCCGCATTCCGTTTTGTCCGGGCAAACATTCCGTGGATCAGTTCTGTTTTCCGGGTTCCGTAAGCAATCAGAATATTGCCGGCAACAAGGAAAAGCAGCATTTTGCAAAGGGAATGGAAGGTCATGTGAATAAATGTGATCTCCTGCATGGAAAGTCCCCACATGATCGCCAGAATCCCCATGTGTTCCACACTGGAATATGCCAGCATCCGCTTGTAGTCACTCTGTTTGATAATGAAGAACGCTGCAATCGCAAGAGAGAGCAGACCGAAGATCAGGAAATATTCTTTGCAGAAGATATCCAGCCCTTCCGGTGCAATGGAGTGAATCCGGATCATTCCAAGGAACGAACAGTTCAGCAAAGCCCCGGAGAGCATGACAGAAACCATGGACGGTGCTTCACTGTGAGCATCCGGCAGCCAGGTATGGAACGGTGCAAGCCCCATTTTTAAACCATATCCGGCAAAGCAGAAAATAAATGCCACTTTGAAGTAATCAGGATTCAGAACAATATCTTTTCCGAAGTCGGAGAAGTTCAATCCGGCAGGAAGTCCCTCCGGCGTTTTTGCCGCCATCCCGAGAAGAAACGTTCCGAACAAAGCCAGTCCGATTCCGACGGAGCAGATCAGGAGATATTTCCACATTGCTTCGGTGGACCCGGCGGATCTGTGAAAGTTGATCAGAGGGGCACTGGCAAGAGTCGTTGCTTCCACCGCAACCCAGAGCAGACCGAAATTTCTCGCAAGCGCTGTCAGCGTCATGGTAAACACAAAACAGCACAGAATCGCGCAGAAAATGTTGAACGGGATATGGTGCTGACTGTGTTTTGCTTCCACCGGCAGCCAGAAACAGGCATGAACCGCCGCGCAGAGAAACAGAAAACTCATGATCCCAAGCACCGGAATGGAGTAAGGATCCGCTCCGATATATTCCGGAAAAATGGAAATATTCCATTCCGGATATGCAACCAGAAGGAAACATCCGATGTTATGCAGAAGTGCCGTAAGGATCAAAAGCATCCGGATGAACAGCAGATTCTTTTTGCAGAAATAAATAAAGATCCCGAAAAGAACCGGAGAGAAAATTAAAAACAGTTCAAACATTATTTCACCTCTTCCTGATTGTCACCGAGGAAATGCAGCTTATCGGAGTCAATATGCTGAAATTCCCGTTTGATTCTCATAACAGCGATTCCCATGACAAAGACCAGCACCAGGACGTCAAGCAGAATTCCCATTTCCACCGCCACTCCGAAATCCAGCATGTGGCCGGTTCCGAACAGAGAAATCCCGTTTTCAAAAGTCAGAAAACCGATCGCCTGGGTAATCGCCTTCCGGCGCGCCATCACAATAAAAAGCCCGGTCAGCATTGTTGCCACTGCGGATGGCGTGGCAAGTCGCAGGAACGGTTCGCTTGCCGGAAGTTTTGTGCCCAGCCAGAAAGATACCGCAAAAAACAGAAGCACGATGATCAGGGAGGTCGCATACCCCACCAGCGGTTCCAGTTCCCGGCAGACATCTGCCTTTTTGATTGCGGTGATCAAAAGCCAGGGGAGGGCAATCCCCTTGATCGAGATATTCAGAAAAGCGGCAAAAAGATGCGATCCTTCAAAGTGTCCCAGAAGTAAAGGCAGAATTCCAAGAAGAATCCCCTGAATGATCACAATCTTGATGCAGTGCATCAATCTGCTGGATGCCGCCATCATCAAATTGGTGATCAGAAAGAGTGCCAGTGTAAATTCAATCAAATGTTCCATTTTATTTTACCCCTCCATTAAAGAAAATGAGGAAAAAGAAGGCGATCAGGGAGAGCCCGAGAGCACCGATCAGCATTTGCGGCACTTTCAGGAAGCGGTATCGCGCAATGCAGGATTCAATGATCCCCACGAGCACCACTGTCAGAATGATTCCTGCAAGGAACAGTGCAGAACTCAGAAGCAGTCCGCCGCTCAAGGCAGGGATCAGAAGCATCACAAAAAAGGAAGCAAACAGCCAGAGTTTCAAACTTGCTCCGTAAAGAATCAGCGCCAGATCCGGCCCCGCATAATCCAGAATCATCGCTTCATGGATCATCGTCAATTCCAAATGGGTATTCGGGTCATCCGCAGGAACACGGCAGTTTTCCATCAGGAGAATGATGAAAAACGCAAAGGCACAAAGAAGGATCGCAACCGTATGAATACTGCTGCTGAAAATGGTCGAGGGCAGCATACTCAAATCGCCCCGTTGAGTCAGGACTGCAAGACAGCCGATGATCCCGAAGATTGCTGCCTCCGCAAGCGCAGAAAATTGCATTTCACGGCTGGCTCCCATCCCTTCAAAACTGGAACCGGTATCCAATGCTCCCCAAACCGTCACAAGCCGCGCGGTTCCGAGAAGATAGAAAAACAGAATCACATCCCCCTGGAAAGAGAACGGAGATTCCACGATCCCGAGCGGCAGCAGAAGCGTTGCGATGATAATTGATGCAAGGCTGATACAAGGCGCAAGTTTCAGCATCCCGCCGGATGTGTTGGAAATCACCCCGCCTTTTTTCAGCAGTTTGTTCAAATCATAATAAAGCTGAAAAATGCTCGGACCTTTCCGTCCGGCAAAAAAGGCTTTGACCTTGTTGATGATCCCCGGAAGGATCGGACAGAGGACAAAGGTGGCAATCAGCCAGAGAACCCAGTAAATATTTTGATTCATTTGACACCTCCGAGAATAGAACCGCTCCAGGGCAGCATCAAGCCCCAGATCAGCATGGCGATCAATGCTGCGGTCGCAATCAATATATATAAGTGAAGATAGCCGGATTGCAGAAAATGGATCTTTTCAGAAAGTTTGGCAGCCCATCCGAAGATTTTTCCCCAGAAACGTTCCAGTCCCGGATCAGGCGTTTCCGATTCATAACTGGCATCCCTGGCAAAAATCCCCTCAGGGAGATTTACTTTCCGGAAGGGCTTCATCAGGAACCGGCAGAAATCTGTGATCGGCTGAACAAAAGCGGACCCGGTATATTCCATCCGGGCAGTCGGGGCGGAAAATCCGCAATCCCATGTACAGCCTCTTTTATCTTTATACTCTTTGGAAAGGATCTTGCAGCGGATCACAAAAAGAACGGCAGAAAGAAGCACCAGAGAAATGGAAAGCTGAGAAATGACAAACAGTGACGGAACCAGTTCCCGGTTTCCATAACCGATCAGAAGCGTGGTCCCGCAGGAAAGAAGGAACAGCACCAGAACCGGAAGAGTCATCCACTTGGATCCTTCCACAGCATTGGCGGCTTTTTCTCCCCGGGGCTCCCCGAGATATACTGCTCCGGTCAACTTCGCAAATGCCGCTGCAGCGATCCCGCCGGTCAGCGCAAGAACGATCAAAACCGCAACCCCGCAGACAATTAACAGCGGCTGCCGGGAACAGACAGACATCAAAGCCGCTGCATAGATCAGAAAGTCACTGATAAACCCGTTGAACGGCGGCAACCCGCAAATTCCCGCACTGTTCATCAGGAACAAAGAACCGCTGAAGGGCATCCGTTTGAGCAAACCGCCCATCTCTTCCATCTCAAGAGAATGTGTTGCCTTCTGAATGATCCCCGCTCCCAGGAACAAACCGCCTTTCAGGAAGGAATGGTTGAGAATATGAAGCAAACTCCCGCCGAACGCAAGAACATAGATCATTGTCGGATTTCCACTGGAATATTCCACCAGCCCAAGCCCGAAGCCCATGGAGATGATCCCCATATTTTCAATACTGGAATAGGCAAGCAATTCTTTGATATTCGTCCGGGGCAGAGAAAAGAGAATTCCGCCGAGCGCTCCCACACAGCCCAGAATCAGAAGCGTGATCCCCGCAGAAAGGATAACATTCCCTCCATCCAGACAGGGGAAAATGAAAACCCAGAATCCGTAAAATCCCAGAGGAATCATCGCTCCGGACATCAGCGCGGATACCGGTGCCGGTGCCGCCGGGTGTGCCTGCGGAAGCCAGATATGAAGCAGCGGGAATCCGATTTTTAAACCGAATCCCAGCAAACCGAAGATAAGACGGAATACCGGTTCAGCAGGTGCAAGAAACATCAGCATCAGGAACAGAGATCCCGCTTCACAGACAAGCAGATAGAGCCATGCCGCATTCCGTGCCTTCCCGGATTGGTAATCAAACGCCACCAACGCAAAACTTGCCAACCCCATCAGTTCCCAGAACGTCAGAAACAAAACCGTTTCCCGGACCAGAAGAACTCCAAGCATGGAGGCAACTGTCAGATTGTAGAACAGATAATAAAGGTTGCTCCGTTCCTCCCCATGCCCCTTCAAATAGGCAATGGAATGAATCCCTCCGCAGATTCCGAGAACAATGATCGGAACTGCCCACCAGATACTGTATGAGGGGTTGAACGAGTCGGAATTCAAAAACAACAACACGGTCCACCAAATGATTCCTGCGATGAGACCTGTTGTACCGATGCCGGCTGAAAGATTCTTTTTCTTTCCGCACAGCCATGCTCCTGCGCCGGAGGCTGCAATAACTGCCAGCGGCAAAAACATTTCTGATAACACGGACACTCTCCTGTTGATTGTTGATTTCCCCGAAATTAAGGGAGCAGATAATATATCATGCAAAGTATGTTTTTTCAAATATATTTCATTAAGTTTATGTTATAAAAAACGTCAGGAATGAAAAAAGCTTCCGTGCTGTGTTTCTTTTTCCGGTGCCCTTTTTGAGAAAAATCACGGTTATGGAGAAATATCTCAGGAAAAATCCTTTTTTTTTACAGGAAAGACTTGTATTTTCCGGAAAAGGCGATATATTATCATCCTTGTTTATGTTATCAACAAAACTTTGGGAGATATCAATGAGCAACGTCTGTGAAATTTGCGGAAAGAAGAAAGCCCAGGGCGCAACCATCATCCGTAGAGGTCTTGCCAAGAAAAAAGGCGGGATCGGTATGCACGTGGTGAAAGTTACCCCTCGTACATTTGAACCCAATATCCAGGATATCCGTGTCGTTGAAGACGGCCGCGTTGTCCGTCGGAAAGTTTGCGTTCAGTGCATCCGCTCCGGCAAAGTCCAGAAACCCTGATTTCAGAGTTCTGAACAAGCCAAATGAGAAGACCGCTTTTATCGCGGTCTTTTTTTTTGCCCAAAAAAAATGGAGCCGCTGCAGTCACTCAGCAACTCCATCTTTTCGTAAACTTCCGAAAATCAGCGGAATTTCAGAACTTTTTCCGCCTGAACGGCTGTTTCTACATTGCAGACAGTTGCCTTGGAACAGACAATCTTCAATTCTCCGGCAGTTTCAGCAATTCCGCGCAAGCCGATTTCCCAGGAAAGATGTTTCCCGTAAGCATGGTCACTGACCAGCTTCCCGTTGAAATAGGCATTCCCGATCATTCCGTCATGATGCAAAGTCAAAACAGTATCTTTGACATCCTGCAGCAATTCCGGACCGATCTGTGCAGTCAGAACGATATCCTCGCCCTCATAACTCTTTTTCCAGCTGATTTCAGGCACAGGCAATCCGAATGTTCCGGAAAGACGGTAAATATTGCGTTCCTCATCATAGTTTTCAGAGAACTCTTTCAAGCCGCTTTCCAACTGCGGTTTGACAGGGGTCATCCATTCCATGCAGAAGGAATCGGATTCGGTCAGGCAGGTGATCTCTTTTGCTGATCCGGTAAGAGGTGCTTCGGACCAGGCAAAATCATTGCCCACATCCCACAGCTCTTCCGCATAATGTTTGTCCATCAGGACGATCCGCAGATCATCGGTTTCCACAATGATGGGGAACCGTTCCATCTTGGCGATCAGGGTGACGGAGTTGGGGGATTCCTTCAGGACCAGGACGTTTCCGGCAGTGCGGATATTCTCCACGGAGGGCAGAACCAGCCTTGTTTCCGTCATGACCTCATTGGTTTCGCAGAGAACCACCTGTGTTTTTCCTTTGAAATCCCGTTTGTCAAGGAGTTCCGCTGTGGAGTATTCCAGGAAGTTTCCTTTTGCCAGCCGGACAAAGAAGGGCATGGTTTTCAGGGTTTGCGGCGGCATTTCCATCTGAGTCTTCTTCGGATATTCATGGAAGACTTCACAAGCCAGTTTTGAGGGGGTGACAAGGACCTTGATATCCCGTTTCCAGGAAGAGCCCAGATTGGAGGCGTTCCGGAGGAAAAGGAAGTTGCTTTCGCTGAGGTTCAGCCCCTTGGTGGTTCTTGCCTGATATTTGATCTGGTCTGTTGTGCCCTGTTCTTCGGTGCGGACGGTATCATAGTTTTCAAAGAGATCCCCGCCGTTCTTTTCTCCGGGATGGGCAATTCCGGTATAACGGACTTTCGCCCAGTTATCGCTGGGAACACTCTTGAGGACTTCCTGTCCGAAGGAGCGGAGGAACCAGCCGGTCCGTTTCACTGCATAATAGGATTTCCGGAAGCGTCCCACTACGGAGATCGGAGCCTGATAGTTCATATTCTTTGCGGGGAGCATACTTTCTCCGCAATTATCCGGATTCTGACCATCGCAGAAAATATAAAGATTGATTCCGGAACAGCCCTCTGCCAGATGCAGATTGAGTGCGCCTTCGATAATTGCCGGGGGAACCAGAGGCCCCTGGAAACTGTTGGTATTCCGGTAAGCCGGAGTGTCATAATACCGGACAAACATTCCGCCGCCGGTTTCAATTGTGATTTTAGGCCGGGTATGATTGTTCCACCAGTTCATGGAATAATCGCCGAGATCCCCATCGCAATAGAAACAGTTGACCGGATAAAGTCCGCCGGCATCCACCAGTTTATCAAAATATTTTTCCTTATCGGGAATATGGTTGATATCCAGCACCGGGACGGTGATACCGTTTTGCTTGATCAGTTCATTATAAAACAGCAGATGTTTGGTATTTTCATCGACGGATTCGGAGCCTCTGGGGAGGTCATCGCCTTTGCATCCGGCAGAACCCAATTCATTTTCCAGCTGAATAATAATGATCGGACCGCCGTTTGTGATCTGGCGGGGCTTCGCAATTTCGATCAGTTTGTGATAATATTTTTCTGCATATTCCAGATATTTCGGATCGTTGGTGCGTGCTTTTGTTCCCAGTTCGTCAACGATCCACTGGGGCAACCCGCCGTTGTGAAATTCCCCGTGAACGAAGGGCCCCATACGGTAGATGCAGTACATTCCACATTCTGCAATGGTGTCGATAAATGCTGCAAGATCACGATCTCCTTCGAAGTTGAAAGAGCCCGGTTCCTCCTGATGATATGCCCAGACAGCATAAACCGTTACAGTATTCAATCCGGCGGCTTTCATTTGCAGCATACGTTCTTTCCACAAGCGGCGCGGAACGCGGCAATAGGATAAATCTCCTCCGAAAATAAAAACGGGTTTCCCATCAATTTCAATAAAATCTTTTTGTATGGTCAGATTCATTTTGAAAATCCTTTCTTTCTTCTTAAAAATGACCTTATTAGCAGAGAAATATAATTGAGTTTTTCTATTAATCAAGATGAAAAATCTTTATTTTTAAAAATAAGTGTTTGAAAATCTTTGAAAGAGTTGTATTGTAATGCCGGAAGGAGAAATTTATGGACAGCAAACTCAGAAAAGAGATCTGTGATTTCATCGCGAGTCTTCATTTGAAGTCCGGGGACAGATTGCCGAGTATTGAACAGATCCGCCGGAAAGTCGGTTCCACGCAATATAAGATCTATCAGGAATTGAAACAGATTGCTTCTGAACGGAAATATGAAATCATTCATGGTTCCGGGATCTATCTTCCCGGACGGAAGAAAAGCTGGAAACCTTATGAATACAGCGTGGCGCTCATCAGCCCCGGAACTCTGTTGGAGTATGATCTTGTGAATGATCTTCATTACAGATTTATGAGGCACAACCTGAATTTGCTGCCCCTCAGTATCCCGCATAATGATCCCGGATATGAAGAGTTTATTTTGAAATATCTTCTTGGAAGACGGATCTGGGGGTTGATCATCGAACCTCATCCGCTCAGCCGGGATAATTTGAAGATCATCAACCGGATGCAGGTGCAGGGATGCAGATGCGTTCTCCTCTCACGTCCGCCGGAATCAAAAAAACGCTATCACTTCTTTACTCTGGATTATTATTTACTCGGAGAAAAAGCCGTGGATTTTGCCGTGAATGGAAATTTCCGCCGGATTATTTTCATCAATCATTCCTATCATAACTGGCACATGAACAACATGGAAAAGGGGCTTATTGAGGCTGCTGAACATGCCGGATTGGAGTATCAGGTGATCCATGATTATCTTCTTCAGGATCGTTTCGCAGAGACTTGGGAGTGGGAACAAAACGGAACTCTGCAGCTTCTCCCGGATACTCTTTACATTGTAGAGAATGTGGAAAACCGGGCTTCTCATATTTATAACTGTCTGAAACAGAAAAATATTTCAACTTCCGGAGTGTTGAGTTTCTGCCGCCGGAAAAGCGATATCGATCCACGGATCCCATGTTATTATATGAATGATGATCTGCGTCTCGTTCAAATTGCAGATAAACTTCTGAACACTTCGATCTGGACAAGGACGGGTGTGGAGACGAAGTTTGAACCGGAGCTCTATCTGCCTGCCCAATCCCCGAATTCATTTCCAGATAGATAGATTGGAATAAGTTTTCATGGGTTCTTTCGCGGGATCCTGCAATGTGGAAAAAAAGAGATATCCGGTAAGCCGCTCCACAGTTTGAACCGACACAACAAAGCTTTGGATCCTGCGTCTGGATGCCTGATTCGGCACGATGAACGCAATCATTTTTCTGGGCGGAGTCAAATCAAGGATCACTTTATAAAAAGCAACGGGAATCGCTATTTCTGCTTTTCCCATTTTTTGATAATCTTCCAAAAAGATCGGACCGGTCACGATACAGAGGCGTTCTTCTCTGATTGCCCATTCCCGGACCTGTTTTTCCACCCGTTTCCAGATTCCCCTGTTGCATCCGGGAACCTGAGGAGACATATTGGTCATGAAAAAGGATTCCTGTTCCGTCAGAATGGAATAGGTCATATCTGCTGCCGGAGCCAGATGACCCCGGTCGAATCCGCTTCGGGAATAGTCAGATGGCAGAACCGGATTGATTTTAACCGCCGGGTCTTTCCGGAATCTGTTTTTTCTGCGAACCTGAGGGCCGGTCAGATCTTCCGCCCGGAGAACATAACCGACCCATAAAGCCTGCTTGTATTTCTGACTGTAACCGATTGTAAAACCCTGCTTGTGGATCAGAAAATCGCACTTCGCCGGAACTCCGAAAATAAGCTGTTCTGTCCGTTGTTCCGAACAGAGCAGGAACGGAACAAGGAGCAGGAAGAAAAGAATATTTTTAAGCCGGAGTTTCAAAGAATTTCCTTAATCTTTTTCCGGGAAATCACTTCCCGGAATATTCTTTCATAACATTGGCGATCCGTCCCCAGCTCAGCTTCGGTCTCCGGAATTCATCCACCGCACCTTTGTTGTTGTATCCCCGTGGACGGTCAATGACGGAAAAGATCCGGTTGTAAGTCTTGGCATTGGAGAACTGCCACATGGCAAGTCCGGTGTAACGGGAACTTTCCAGAATGTACCGCAGAGCGATTTCCAGCAAATCTGCCTGATATTCTTCGGACCATTGGACTCCGGAATGATCTCCGATAATCGCCGCTGCACCGATCTCTGCAATGATAAGCGGTTTTTCTGCATATTCCGGCTTGGAGGCAAACGCTTCCAGTTCCGCCAATTTTGCCGCGACCCGGGGAAGCCCTTCTGATTCTTCGTGCAGAAGATAATCATACCAGCCCGGATATGTGTTGAAGGAAATAATATCCACAAGGTCAAGGCAGATATCATTCTGGAGGCGGCAGGATGCAAATGTGATGGGGCGGGATGGATCCAGTGCACGGATGGTTTTGCAGATTTCTCCGATACAGACTCTTCCGGCTTCGGTGTTGCTGGCACATTCGTTGAGGAAGCCCCACATGATCACACAGGGGTGGTTGATGCTGCTCCGGACCATCGCCGCAGTTTGTTCGATCTGGAATTTCCGGAAGGTTTCATTGCCAAGCTGAGCTTCTGTATTTCCCCAGCCCAGAGATTCTTCCCAGACAAACAGCCCCATCCGGTCACAGAGATCAAGCATCGCTTTACTCTGTTTGTAGTGACAGCCGCGGATAAAATTGCAGCCCTGATGTTTGATCATCTGAAGGTCAGAATACGTCAGAAATTCCGGAACTGCCGCACCGAATGCAGGATAACTTTCATGACGGTTCCAGCCGATCAGTTTGAGCGGTTCCCCGTTGAAAAGAAGTTGTCCGGCTTTACATTCCAGAACGCGAAGCCCGAAATCGACAGAAAGCTCATCCTCTTCTGTTGTGACGGTCAGGGTATGAAGATTCGGGTGTTCCGGGGACCAGACTTTGAAAGAGGGAACCTTGCAGACAAGTTCGCCTTTTCCCTCTTTCACAGGACAGGGCAGGGCGGTTTCCGAAGTGTCGAACCTCAAAGAAACTCCGGAGATTCCTTTGCTTGTTTCAATCCGGACAAGCACCTCGCCGGTGGTGATATCTCTGGGCAGAACTTCCACCCGGTCAATATAATTTTCCGGCAGTTCCGTCAATGTGACATTACGGTAGATTCCGCCGAAGGGATAGAAATCATAGAACGGAGAAAAGGTGGAATCATCCCCTTTGTAGACGAAGTTATCTGTTGTAACGATCAACTCATGTTTTCCCTTTTTTCCTGCATCAAAGATCAGGATCTGCGGGGTATACGGCTGATTAAGAAATGCGATTTTCTTTCCATCCCAGTAAACTTCTCCCCGCAGTCCGGTTGCTTCCAATTCCAGTTTGACGGTTCCTCCGCATACGGGGTATGTCCGGTAAATTCCGGTTCCGCGTTTATTTTCATATTGAGGGATTGCATCGAAACAGCCGGGAACAGAAATCTGTTCGGGGAAAGTCAATGTATTGAGGGTTACTTCATTCCATGTTTTTTTGAAAAGGAATTCAAAATCCCAAATTCCGTTTAACGTTTGTACGTTGCGCATATTACTGTCCTTTCATAAATCAATATATTTGTTTTCCGTATGGAACATATTGTCAGCAAAAAGGATTGTCCGGAAAACTCCTTTTTTGGTAAGCGATCCGGCTCCGATTTCTCCTCTGCCTGTCCAATCAAGCATTTCATAAGGGGTATGCAGATGCCCGCACAGAATCAAATCGATTTCTCCCGATTCTGAGAGTTCCCGTACCGGATCCGCACCATAAAGTTTCCGTCTTGCTCCGGCAATTCCGCTTTCTGTATTCAGAACGGGGAAATGGGAGAGCATGATGAGAGGTTTTTTCTTCTGTTCACACTCTTTTTTCAGAAATTCAGCAGATTCTTCTGTAAAACAGCCGCAAGAAAGCCAGGGGGCTGTCGGGACGGCTGAGTTGAAAATCAGGAAATCACATTCCGGAGTTTCAAATTTGGAAGGCTCCTTATCAGAGCCGGTGAGCGCTATTCTGAATTCCCGGAGTGCTTCCGCGCACTCTTTTGCCGGGACGTAACAATCGTGATTTCCCGGAGTGTAGAGAATGGGGATCCCGGAATCAATGAGGGGTTTCAGAATCTCTAATGCAGTTTCGAATTCCCGGGGCTGAGAGCAGGTGGTGGCATCTCCGGTGAATACGATCACATCCGGTTTTTCCTCCAGGATCATGGGGATCGCCCGCAGCAGATATTCCCTGCGGAACAATCTGCGGCGGAATACGGCTCCATTCAGATATCCGATGAGCCGTTTATCCAGCAGTGCACCGGCAGATCCCAGCGGCTCAGAGATATGAATATCAGAAAAATGAACGATTTTCAACATGGCAACCCCTTAAAATGGAAAATCTTCATCATTCGCTTTTTTATTTTCCCGGATGGAATACAGGAGCGAGATCAGATAATCATGCATCATTCCGGAGGCATCCAGATGCACATCCAGAAGAGGCGTCATCTCCGGAACTTCCTCTTCCAGAGTCCGCAATTCCCGGGTCAGTTTGTTCTGATAAAAAAGAAGCCGCTTGACGATTGCGATTCTGAGATCTTCCGGAATTTCAGCTTCCTCTTTATCAAAAGCCGCATGAGACATTTGCAGGGACATTTCGATCAGGTCCGCGGACCGTGCCATCAGCTGTCCATAGAGCGTCAGCACCCGCATGATCCGGGGGCGGATCTCTTTTTTGGGCGCAGTTGCCGCTGAAAGGCTCAGATCCCGGGCGAGAATGTTGCAATTGTGATAAACTGCACCGCCGGGGGCTTCGCGCCAGTTATGATCCACATTGAAGGAGACCAGATCCATTGCATCAGCTTCTTCTCCTTCCTGAAGTTCTTCCCATTCGCTGACCTGCATGGCATCTTTTTCCAGCCCCAGTCTGCGCCGGATCGTCCGCATGAGGATCGCATCCTCTCCGGGAAGATCAATATAGTTCGGCAATTCAGAGATGTAGGCAGCGACTTTTGCATCGTCCTTGCGGATCTCTTTTTCCCAATCATGTTCATTCAGGGAAAAATAGTCTTTATATTCCATATCACAGGGTCTTTCAAAGAAGTCTGGATTTTGTTTTCTTTTCTTCTTTCTGCACAGCATCGATTTTGACGGCATCGCCCCAGAGATCTTCCAGCTGATAGGTCATTCTGGATTCCGGTGTGAAGATATGGATCATGACATCGCCCATATCAACGATGATCCAGTTGCTTTCCGGTGTACCGTCGATTTTGCCTTTGAGATCAAATTTTTCTTTGGCTTCTTTCTGGATGTTTTCAGAGATTGCTCTGAGGTGCGGAGCGGAAGTCCCGGTACAAATCACGAAATAATCCGCGATCGCAGAAAGTTCTGTCATTTCCAGGACAATGATATCCGTTCCTTTGCGCTGGTCGGCAACATTTGCACAAAAACAGGCCAGCTCCTTAGCTGTCGGTTTGACAACGTTCATTTCTTCTTTCATGTAAAATCTCCTTTGACGGATGTAAGCCAGGACTTTTTCCGGGATTCCTGCAGAGGAGATACCTGCTGCAAGTTTCTCTCTGATCTCCGTAGAGGCAAGATCAGAAAGCGGAAGGTCCGCGATTGCACCTGACAATAATTTTTCCGCTGTTTTCAGCGGCCAATGTTTCAAAAGTTCTTCCAGATCAGGTGTTTCTCCCGGTCTTGGACAATAAATGATCCGGAAACGTTCTGCCAGTTCTTCTGCCCTGTGCCAGGTGTGAAGCTGAGCCAGACTGTCTCCGCCGATCAATAAAATATATTCATTTTCCGGATGTTCCGCAGAAAGTTTTTCCAGGGAATCAATGGTGTAAGAAACCCCGCCGCGTTCGCCTTCCAATCCGGAAACGGATACGTTTTTCCGATCCCCTGCCGCCAGCTCCATCATCCGGAACCGGTCTGCATAGGGAACCCGTCCCTTCAGAATTTTGTGCGGAGGGATCCACGCCGGAACAAACATCACATGGTCGGCAATTCCTTTTTTCAGAACTGCATCCGCCAATGCAAGATGTCCATTGTGCGGTGGGTCAAAAGTCCCGCCAAAAAAAACAATTTTCATAAAAAAATATCTTCTCCGCTTGAAATATTCTGATATAGTGGTATTTTACCCCACTTTTCCAGATAAACAAGTGGAGTTTTTAAAATATGTTGAAGAATTTTCAATTTTTTTCAAAATCCCCGGGTTTTCTGGCGGCTGCCAGAAGTGTCCGCCTGCTGCACGATGCCGGGTTCTCCGCTTATTTCGTCGGCGGAGCTGTGCGCGATCTTCTTCTGGGAAAAACTCCTGCGGATATCGATATCGCAACTTCTGCAACCCCGGATCAGATCCATTCCATCTTTCCGAAAACTCATGATTCCGGAATTTCTTTCGGCATCGTTACCATTCATGTGGATGGATATCAGTTCGAAACCGCAACGTACCGAAAAGAGCGCGGCTATTCCGATGGCAGGCATCCGGGAGAGACCTTTTATACCGAATCCCCGGAAGAGGATGTGATGCGCCGGGATTTTACCATCAATGGTATGATGCTTGATCCGTTTTCCGGAGAGGTACTTGATTTTGTGGGCGGACTTGATGATCTGAAACGCGGGGTCATCCGGACGATCGGTGATGGCAAACTGCGGTTTCAGGAGGACGCTCTGAGAATTCTCCGGGCTGTCCGTTTTCATGCCCGTTACAGCTTCCCTCTCTCGCCTGAGACAGAAGCCGCAGCCTGTAAATTGGCTGGAAATCTTTCCCTGCTTTCTCAAGAGCGGATCAAGGTTGAGCTGGAAGAAATGCTCACAGGGCCGAACCCGGAATTGGCGTTCCGCACCTTGGAACGGATCGGGGCCCTCCGTGTGATCCTGCCCGAAGTTTCCGCGATGAAAGGTGTGGAACAGCCACCGGAATTTCATCCCGAAGGCGATGTGTTTGAACATACCATGATCATGCTCCGGATGATGGCTCATCCGACTCCCGAAGCCGCCTGGAGTATTTTGCTTCATGATGTGGGAAAACCCGTCACCCAAAAAGTTCATCAGGATGGAAAAATCCATTTTTACGGTCATGAAGCCCAGGGCGGGATCATGGCGGAACATATCATGAAACGGCTGCACAGTTCCAGAGAACTGACAGAAATCGTCTCAGCTGCGGTTGCCGATCACATGCGTTTTACCGGGGCTTCCAAAATGCGGAAAAATACCTTGCGCCGTCTGATCGCTCAGAAAAATTTCCCCGCTGTGATGGAAGTCCTCCGGACCGATTGTGCTTCCTGTCACGGTTTGATGGGGGACTATCTCTTCCTGCTGGATTTCCTTCATGAACTCGGGAATGAACCGGTGATCCCTGAACCGCTTCTGATGGGCAAAGACCTCATCGCGCTGGGGTACAAACCCGGTCCATCTATGGGAAAGATCCTGAAAGAGATTGAAGAACTTCAGCTGGAAGGCAAACTCAAAAGCCGGGACGGGGCAATCGAATATTTGAAATCCCTGTAAAAGCTCTCTTATTGTTCCGAAATTGCATTCAGAAGAATTTCTGCCTGTTTCCGTTCCGGTTGATGGAACGGGTCAAAGGGAAGCGCCATGGTGTCCCGGCAAATCCCTTTGCAGGCAAGCGCACATTTGATCCCTTTGATGATGCTGGATTGATACCGTCCGAGAGAATAAAGCTGTCTTTGCTGATAGATCTTCTGCTGCAGGTTCCGGACCGTTGCCAAGTCATCTGCTTTTGCTGCATTGTACATCCGGACAAACAGTTCCGGATGGATGTTTGCGCCTCCTGCAATGCCGCCGTCTGCTCCGAAAAGAACGGCTTCCGCCAGCAGTTCTTCCGGTCCGACAAAAATGGAGAAATCCTCCCGGCTCCCCAACGCAAGGATCACTTCATGAAGATCGCACATGAGCCCGGAGCTGTCCTTATAGCCCCGGATATTCGGAATTTCCGCCAGCCGTTTGACCAGTGCAGGTTTCATTGTGATTTTTGTCATTGCCGGCATGTTGTAAAGGAAGAGCGGCAGTTTGACTTTTTCTGCAACGAGTTTGTAATAAGCTGCAAGTTCATCTTCACCGAGGGCAAAATAACTTGGCGGAGCACATACCAGAGCATCTGCTCCTTCTGCTGCGGCATAATCTGCCACATCCAGCGTATCTTCCAGCGCCGCATTGGAAATTCCCGCCAGAACGGGCAATCTTCCCTGATTGATCCGGATGGTTTCCCGGATCATATCTTTCTGATGCTGTATTCCGAGGGCTGGGCCCTCTCCGGTTGAACCGAGAATAAAAAGTCCGTGGACTCCGCCTTTGATCAGGTGTTCCAGTAGATTTTTCAAGCCGTCCGTATCAATGGATCCATCCTTTTTCAACGGTGTGACGACCGGCGGAACGATCCCCTGCAATTTTTTGAAATTTCTCATTTATTCCTCAGTAAATCAGTTTTCTGAAATTTTCAACGCGGTGAAGGGTCAGCAGGTTGCCATTGTGGGCAGATTTTGCATTTTCATCGCCGGATCTGCTCAGAATGAGAAGATCATCTTTGAAGATCACCATAGATGCATAATGTCTGGAATGACGGTTGGTTTTCCCGATTGCCGCCATTCCTGCGAAGCACCAGTCGAACATATTCGTGGAAAAATAGAGTGCGAGCCGGTGCCGTTCATTATCGGGCACACCGTATCTGTCATCCGGGAGCAATTCAGGGCGGGTCATACTGTCAGTCGCCTGCGTGGCTGCAAGCCAGTAATATTTGGTTTCTTCATCGTAGCAGATATCAAACTTCATCTGTCCACCGGGGAAGGGAACGTGCAGCATAGGAGTTCCTGCCGGAGAGTGTTCCAATCCAAGTTCCATGGAACCATCGTCCCGGATCGTGCATTTTGCAAGTGCGGCGATATTCGTCAATCCGCTGTGCTGACGCATCCAGACGTGGATTGCATTTTCATCGTAGAGAATGTGATTTTTATCTCTGATTTTGACTGCATGAGATTCCAGGAAACAAGCCGGTCCGCAGTATCGTTCATCTGCTCCATTCGGGTTCAGGATCCCTGTTTTATAAAAAGGGATTCCCAGCGTTGAAGGCAGATCTGCAGGATAAAACAATGGGTTGGAAAAGCTCCAATTGGCTTTTTCTGTCAAATCCGTTCCCCGTTTTCCCCGCATCATCACGGGGGCAACATCAGGCCATGCATCACCCACTTTCTTTTCCATGGTAAGATAAATGTAATCTTCATCCGTATGTACCGCACAGGGGGATTGATGCCATTGGCAGGAATCATCAAGAAGCTTGATATCCGTCCACGTTTCTCCTTCATCATCGCTTGCACTGATCGTGATCCCGTAATCGTGTCCGAGGAAATAAACCCTGTTTCCGTCGGTGAAGAGCCGTGCATGGAACATTGCAAGATCTGCCAGATGATTCCATGTTTTTCCCCCGTCATCAGATGCAATGATTTTTCCCTGATTTCCGGCTTTGCAATCTCCGGAGACTGTTTTTATTCCCGGAAGTTTTCCCACGCCCGGTCCTCCGAAATCGAATCCGGCAAGAATCCTTCCCGAAGGCAGAACCAGAATGGATGGACTGTAACAGAAAACATCTTCCGGGGAAGGGGATTTGTAAATGATTTGTTCGCTTGCTATCAGGTTCATTGTTTACTTCTCCTCAAAAACGATCAGGCGGAATCCTTTTGCCGGAACATCTGCCTCCGGAGAGGGTAATGTTTTCCCGGTTTCCAGATCATAAATTTTTCCCTTGAAACCGGCGGGAACCGTCAGCGCCGCTTTCACGCTCTTTTTCAAATCGTCGTTCACGACTACCGCCAGAATTCTTCCGGGGAACGTATAAGTGGAAACCATGACAGGTGCATTGGTTTTGACGGGGCAATCTTTCCGCCAATAGCCCTGAAATGTGAAGTTTCCTTCCCCATATCCGAGAGAATAAAGCTGTTTTTCCAGAATTCTTCCCTCTTTCACAATTGCTGCTCCGGCTTGCGGTCTGGTGTCATGCAGCAGAAGATAGCCCAGATAGTGCCGGACAGCACGAACTGCTTCCGGAGCTTTCTGTTCCCGTCTCCAATACGCCGTGCGGGCAGGATTGAAAATCTGGGCTGCACGGTCAAGCTGGTTCAAATAAATGCTGTTTGTTCCGATTTTAATTCCCATATAAGAACTCTGGAAAAGATCAGGAGTGAAGATATTGTAATAGCTTTCTTCCTCACTGACTTTGGAAACCCAGATTTCTCCATCCACCATGAAATCGACCAATCCGTACATGGGCGGAAGCGGTTCTCCGGAGGGATGGTACATGAGAACACTTGCCGGATCTTTTTCCGTCATGATCCTTCTGATCCGTTTCGTAAATTCCCGGTTCGCTTTGATGGGATAAGTTGTCCGGACTCTTCCGAAATCATCGACCCAGCGGCATCCGTGGAGCGGATTGTCGCAGGCTCTCGGATATGCCATATCAAAGTAAAGATCCCTCATTCCGAATTCCGGATCATTGTAGACGGAAGCAAGATAATAAAGCTGCCAATTCATGAAATTCCGGTCATTGACACACCCGAATGCCCAAAGCCCGCGATTCCGCTGAAGTTCATTTTTTGTGGGCCAATCCTGTTTGTATGCCCCCGCATAAGGAGGAGAACTGATCCAGCGTTCCTGGTACCACGGCCATTCCGGCGCAAAAGGTGCAACCCCGTAAATGCAGGAATAAAAGGCATAGATCGGTGACTTCTTCCGTCCATTTTCTGATTGCTGTTTCAGACGGAGCGTGTCCATATATTCTTTATTGTTATAGTTGAAAATGTTGAAATAGGGTGTTACGCCCAAGGTCACTCCGCCCTGGAACATATAGGGCTTGGATAATTTCCGGTTTACATCTTTGACCGGGGTTCCCTGGAAAGAAAATTCAAAGGTGCGCTTTCCTTTCAGCAGAAATTTCCGGTCAACGATCTTGATTGCGGCAACAGCTCCTTTTCCATTCTTTGCCGGGGTGATCACAAGGGAATTTGCCGGATCATAGATCCGTGTTCCCCGCAGATTGTCCGCACCCCAGTAAAGCCCGTATTCCGCATCTCCGAACCAGAAAACC
Organism: Lentisphaeria bacterium; assembly: GCA_017456805.1. The sequence continues at coordinate 3,699 of JAFTIQ010000029.1, read as the reverse complement.
GGATGGGAAATCAGATCCTTGATGAAAGGCTTGACGAGCTTTCCGGAATAGGCTCTGGTATCGCCGGGTTTGAAATAGGTCACAAGTTTGGAGTATTCCGGTTTCATCGGAATGATCAGCGCAAGATCGTTCAACTCAGATCCGGAATCATTTTTCGGCGCATATGAGAATTTCATGTTGAGGAATCCATCATACTCCACAGATCCCTCAATTTCAAACAGATACCGGTCCGCAGAACCGGAACTCTTGAAAAATACCGCCTGCGCTGTCTTTTTTACCACCTGGAATTTTGCCGGGACAGTATGAAGCTTTCCGTTGATTTTCAGCTGGATCGGAGCCGCAAGAAGTTCGGTTCCCTTTGCAGAGATCTGACGCGGGAAAAGTGTTCCTGTGAAATCATACTGCTGATATTTACAATTCAGTTTTGCCTGCTCTGCAGCGGGCGAACTCCAGGGAGAAGGAACTTCCTCACTGATCCCCGCTTTGAAATCATCCCAGGGCATGGATGCGGAAGGCTTCAGAAAATACTGATGATGAACCGTGGACCGTTTTCCGTTTTCTTCGATTGAAAGATAGTAATCGTAAGAACCGGGAGCAAGTTTTTTCAGATCCCAGAAAAGAGAATGTTTGAATTTTGCAATGTTTTGAGCTCCAACAGGTTCTGATCTCTGAAAAATCACTTTCCCGGATTTATCTTTCAACTCCTGAATGATCATCATGGATGCGGATAACGGCGGCGTCAATGCAAGCCCGGTCTCCAATCTCTGATCTTTCTGATGAACAAAAAGATAACGCACTTTGACCTTTTCAGGAGAGATGTATTTGAGCTTTGCCCCGGTCACTTTTTTGCCATTGGCTGAAACTGTATAAACGAGCGTGCCTTCCTGCGCCAGCCGGTCAGAAAAAAAGATTGCTGTATTCTGCCCGTTAAGGGTTTTTCCGGCAATTTTCTTTTCTGCATTGATCCGGCTGTTGACATCGATTCCCTTCAAGTGCAATTCTCCCCGGTATTGAGCCGGAAGTTTCAGGGTCAGTTCCAGATCCCCGCTGTTTCCCGGAAGTTTTTTGTAATCCAGAACCACTGGAGGTGCACTCCGATCCATGATCAGTTTCAGAAAATTATTCGTATCGGCAAACCGTTTGAAAAGGGGTGTCATTGCGGTATAACCGGCACCTCTTCCGCCGCTTCTGCCCATAGTCATATAAAGTCTGGAATCTTCTTTGATTTCAATCCCGATATCTTGAAAGGAAAGAGCACCTTCAAAAATCCAGCGGTCACCGGAAATGGCATGTTTCTGAATGAATTTTGCAACGTTCCAGCCGGCTTTCCCATTTTTCGCATCATAAAAAAATCCTGCGGAATTGATGACAAACTGCCACTTGTTTCCGTCCTGTTCCAAATGAAGTTCAATGCTTTCATCTTCCCAGATATTGCCGTCACGATTCTTAATTGCGGCAGCATGTTCCGGTTTCCTGGACAAACAGGCGATATAGAGTTTTTCCTGATCCCGGGCGACGGCCCAGAAGGTATCTTTGCTCAATTCTCCGGAGCTGATATTAAAGGTTCCGTTGGTTACAAAACCGTATTCAAAATCATTGATTTTTCCATCCTGGGCCGGTTTGCTGAGTCCAAGCCGATGTTCGATCGGGGCAGGACGGTCTTTTTTCGTCGGCTGGGTTTGAACATATAATCTGTCAAAATCAGCTTTTGTCAACGTCTTATCAAAAATCATAACATCGTCGATCCAGGTGATCCCGCTTTCCGTTTTCCAGTTGTCTCCGCCAATATGGATCCGCTGATAGGGCTTGGCAGGCAGAAACGGTTTCCGTTTCTGCTGGGTGAGCTTTCCGTCAATATAAAGATTCAAAGTATCCTTTGTCCAGGAGGCTGCGATGAAATGCCATTCATTCGGCTGCCACTTCCAGATGGATGCCTGAACCACGCTCCATTCTTTCGGGCGGTTCGGGCCGATCAGGAAAAGAAGATTGTTGTTTGACCCGTTTTTATAAAAGAGCAGTTCATTGCCGGATCGCGGGTTGCCGTCATCAGCGGCAAAAAATATCCGGAAGGGCCCTTTCTGAAGTCCGTTCCAATTTTCCGGTTTCACCCACATGCAAATACTGCCCTGTTCGGCTGAAATCGGTTTGCTCAACTTCCCATGAATGGCATTGACAGTTCCGGAAGCCTCATCTCTTCCAGTTCTCAACGCTTTTTTCCGGATGGAATCGGCAAAGAGATGTGTGGATCTCACTGCCGGGTCGGCGGAAAGCAAATCTTTGCGTTTTCCGACAGATCCCAATCCTTTGAACTGAAGTTTTTCTCCCCTGCCGAATTCTGTGGTCCCAGCCTCGGTATTGATATTCTCCCCGGTATCAAAGTTCCAGTATAAATCCGGCTCAGCGGCAAAAAGAGATGCGGAAAACATGGGAATCAAGGCACAAAAAGCCCTCTGTAATGAATTCATGATTCGTTCCTCCTGAATAATGTTTGAATGTAAAAAAAAATGATTATCTGCTGTGATATTCTTCCAGAGGAAGCAGACGCCGCTTGGCATCTTTTTCGTTGCTGACGTGGCCATCCGCCCAGAGATAGTTTGTGGTATTGGCATGACGTTTGACAGCTGTCCGGTCGTACATGTTGCCCCGGTTGAATCCGGCTGCCGCGAATTCTGTATCACCCATCAGTACTTTGTTGGAGGCGTTTCTGATCCCTTTACCGAAATAAAGAGCTGTATCACTTCTGGCAAATGAGGGCTTCAGAAGTTCTCCAATGGTGATCATGTTCCCCGAATAGTTCTTCGCATAATGTTTGTATTTCTGTCCGTCAATCGTTGCTTCCCAGAAATCGACTTGAACGGTCTGGCTGGGACACTGGATGATTTTTTCGCTGACATGATAGAAAGCCTGAATAAGACGGCCCCAGCAGGGGACACCGGTACGGGACCAGTCATTCACAGGAATCCCGCCTCCGTCATATTCATCTGCATAGGTATAATGATAAAGTCCGATCTGTTTCAAATTTGCCTGACAGTTGATCGTGCGGCCTTTTTCCCGGGAATTGTTCAGTGCCGGAAGCAGCATCCCTGCAAGGATTGCGATGATCGCGATCACAACCAAAAGTTCAATCAGCGTGAACGCTGATTGAGTGCAGATGTGAAGGTGTGAAGAGTTTGCCTGCGGCAAACGTGAAGTGCGCCCTGACGGGCGTAAGGATGTGCAGTTTTTATGAATTTTTTTGAGGCAATACAACGGTAAAACACCTATTTGACAAGTAACACTTACCAGCAATTCGATCAATGTAAAGTTAGCAGCACCAGTCCCGGAAATCCGACAGGCTTTCCATTTCTCAGAGTGTCTCATTCTTCTTCCTCTCCTGTATTCTGTTTTTTATTGGTTAATCGATTACCCTATGTAAAATATATGGTTAATCGATTACTCTTTTCTTTTTTATAATAGCACAAAAGAGAGATAATGTCAAGAGGGGGATTGGAAAAAAGATAAAAAAAGTGATTCTCTAACTGGATGATATCAAGGCAAATTACAAGGGGCTGTTGCAAGACCTGCATACAGAAAACGCATTTTAATTGAGTCTTTTGAACAGAGTGAACGGAGTTTACAGAGATTACGGAGGTGGTTTGGTAATTAAAACAACCGTTACCCAAGAGAAAAATTTTTATTTCTTTTGAGAAATCGGTCGGT
>JAFTIQ010000044.1 GCA_017456805.1 Lentisphaeria bacterium | reverse complement strand
TTCAAAAATGTCTGAAAATTCTTGCAGAGATCTGAAAATGGAGCGTTTTCGGTGGTTACTCAGAGAGTAGCCACGCTCAAACTACCATTTCCAGCTCATCAGCAATCTCTTTTCAACCAAATTTTGCCGGACTTTTGAAATGACCTCAAATAGCAAGATCATATTTCAGGAGAAAGAAAATGAAACGACAGGTTGCGGGGTTTTTTATGACCCCGGAATGGGTTAAGAAACCGGAGTTGGCGGAACCTTATATCAAGAGACTGGCGGAGGATGGATATTCTGCAGCAATCATGTTCTGGAGATATCTGGAACGGAATCTGCTTTGCGGCGAACCGGAAATTTATGAAAGTATAAAAACGATTTCCGGAATGATTCACCGTTATGGAATGAAGAGTATGCTTGACACGGATTATGCCTGGTGGAGCAGAGGATTCTGCGAACGGCATCCGGAGTGCTCCCTGAGACTGTATAAAGGGGAAAAAGTCAAGGTCAGATCCGGAGCTTTTCACTTTACCAGCCGCCGCGCACCTGTCACATTGCTCCAGAAAACCGGACATCAGATCTTTGATGGATTGGAAGTTTATGTGGAAGAAAACGGAACGTTCCGCCGGTTAAAGAAAGAAGAGTTCCGTTACGAATGGCAAACCATCGGGATCGGATTTGAGATCAAAGGTGATCTTCAGGGAATTTCTGCCGGAGAACTCTATTGCTTTGTAACGGTCCGTTATTCCGGATTTCCGGATGTCGCTTCAGAAATTTATCAGGAAACACAGAAAAAAGTTTTGGATCTTGTGGCGGATTGCGGTCTTGACGGCTTCGGATGGGATGAACCGGCAAAGGCTTGCAATAATCCGGTTTATTTCAAATCCGGAGAAGCATTTCTGAAACGGTTTGCAAAAGAATATGGCTATGATCTTCTGGAAAAACTTCCGTATCTCGCTTTCGCAGATGATACTGCAGAAGCTGTAAAAGTCCGGCTGGATTATTATGAATGCCTGAACCATTTGAATGCGGAAGTACAGAAAAAGCACAATGATTATGCGGAACAGCTTGCAGGACGGAAATTGCTTTTCGGAACGCATCAGACCTGGGCAGGGCTGGTTTCCGATACCGCTGCCGGGATCACCGATTATTTCAATGCCGGAAAGGTGCTCACTGCTGCCTGGACAGACGGTTCCTGGGAGTGCGATCTTCACATGTATACCTTCCATATCATGCTTGCGGACAGTCTCCGGAATGAACTCGGTTTCCATGATGCTTATTACAACGACTGGGGGTCCGCAGTTCCGGCTGTGGAGGATATGAAGTTCGCCACCCGGTACAGAATGTTGTTCCACGTCAACTGGTTCAGCAGCTGGCACAGCGATTCTACAGATGAAATCATCAATTTCCGTATGGAACCGCTTCACAGTGAATCAGTAAAATGTGTTCAGGCTCTTGACAGACTGGATGAGATGCTCGGAGAGATGAAAACCGCGGTGGAAGCCGGGATCGTTTACAGCTGGAAATCCATCTGTGCAGCTCCGAAATGGCTTTCCAGAATGCATTTCACCGGAATCGGAAATACTGCATTTTCTCTTGTCGACAGAGGAATTCAGACGAACTTTATTTCGGAAGAATCTCTTGCCGCTTCAGAATGGAAAGATGGTTCCCTGATTTGCAGCGGAAGAAAACTTCAGGTTCTGATCCTTGACGATTGTTATGTCATGGACGATGCCTGCTGGGAGATCGTCAAAAAGATTGCGGCAAAAGGATTCCCGGTTATTGTATATGGCGTTCCGCCGATGTTTACGACCGGCGGAAAAGAGATCCGCAGCGAGTTTGCACGGCTTGCCGGAGTGAAACCCTTTACGCTCGGAGATGTTGCGGCATCCTATTCCGAATTCACTTCCCTGCCCAACCCCGGAGAATGGGAACTGGAACAGTATGATTCCCTTCATTATGTTGAGTTGACTGACGGGACCGCTGTTTATGATTCTGAAGGCCGCATTATGGCAGTGAAATCTGCTTCCGGCGGACTCATTTATATGACGGGGAGCGATCCCAGAGAAGATTTGGCGAATCTGACAGCCGGTTTGATACGGAAGGAAGATACTGTTTATACAGAACGTGCATATCACAGCTGGTTTTCCAATCCTGACGGTTCAGAAAAAGTTCTTGTTCTTTCCGCTCAGGGGCGAATGGCGGATACCTTCCTGAACTCAGCCAGGTCTTTGAATGGAAACTTTGGAAAACTCCGCAGAAAAGCTCATGAAATGCGCTGTTTTGTGCGGACGGAAAAATGTGAATTGCAGATCGAAGGCGGAGAATGGTGCATCATCCGGTTCAGAAATGGAAGCCTTTCTGAATATGCCTGCGACAGTAAAACAGTTGTAAAAGAGAATCAATAATCTCTCAGAAAGGAAATAAATCAATGAAAAGATTACTGTTATTTCTTCTGTTTATAACAGTCTCTTCCATTTTTGCGGGAACGGTCAGGCAGGAAGTTTATCATGGGGAACAGGTATATACTTTGGAGAATGATAAAGTGATCCTGCGGATCGCCCCCGGAAAAGGAGGCAGAACGGTCAGTTTTTATCTGAAAGATCGGAAACAGGAACTTGTGAAATTCGGATCCGATGAAGGATTTTTTATTGATCATTGGGCAAAATATAAATATCCCAGCGGTTTGATGCATCTCAAGTATCATGCAGAAATTGTAAAAATAAAAGGGGCTTCTGCTGTCAGACTCAGTTTGACAGTTCCGGCTCTCGGCGGTGGGAAAGGAAACCGTTCAGCAGCCCAGTCTCTCAAACTCAAAACAGATGAAGAACTCATTGGACTTCAGATCGTAAAGACGATTATTCTGGAAGATGGTTCTGATATCGTGAAAGTGAAAATGGAGTTGAAGAATCCCACGGAAAAATCCCGTTCCGGAGCATTTCATTTCCAGCACGGATTCCGTATGACCGGAAATAATCAGAGTTTCCGCTGGGATATTCCCTCCGGCGAAGGAATCGTCGGACCGGTTCTCACCCCCGGAACCAAAACCATCGGAAAAATGTTTATCAATGATCCCGTCGCCGGATGGTTCAGTGTCAATGATCTCAAAGATTTCAACATGGTATTTGAGTTCGATTATAACTATCTGGACCGTACCTATTCCTGCGGGATCACCGGGGAATGGATGATGGAAAACATCATGCTTCCTGCCGGAAAGAGTTTTCAAACGGAATATCAGGTGTATCCTGTATCCGGTTTTGAGCGTGTTACGTTTGCCAAAGGCGGAATTGCCACTGGGATCCGCGCAGATGAAACCGGAACAGGGATTCAAATCAAAACAGATCTGGTTTCCAAGTCCGGCGTGAAAAATGGGATGGAGCTCATCGTCAGAGTGTATTCCCATAAAAACAAAACAATGATTGCGGAAAAACGTTTTGCTGTTGGAACATTGGATTCCAAAATCCGGACATTCACACTGGAGATTCCGGGAAAAGAAGAGATTGTGATCAAGGCCGTACTCTCTGACGGAAAGGATTACAAAGAGAATTTTGAATATCATTATGTGAATGAAAAAACGGAATATAACAGCAGATTTTTCTATGGAACCATGGGTGCCGGAGCCGCAGTGCTGGCTGGCGGACGCGGTTCTGCTTACCGGGTCAAACCTCCGGTCAAAATCAAAAAGATGGATCTGCCGGATTTCTCCAAAATCAAAAAGTTCCCCGGAGATAAGAACCGGATGCTTGTTCTCTTCGGACTTTATACAGATCATCTGAAAATTTATGAAACATTCCGGAACGATTCGGGGACGGAAATTTCCTGGCGGAATGCGCATCCGAGCGGGATCGGAAGTTTCCCTGCCACCTTTGAAGAGCTGTTCCGCTACCGCACGATTTTTATGTGCAACGTCAATTTCAAATGTCTGCGTTTTGAAGGATTGGAAATGATCCGTCATTGGATCTCTCACGGCGGAACGCTTGTTATCACCGGCGGTTTTTACTCCTATGGTGCAGGAGAATACGAAGGGACTCCATTTGAACAGTTCGTTCCCTTTATCAATATGAAACCTTTTGATCTCGGCTGGGCTGGAAAGGGAAAAAGTTACACTTTGACAGCAACCGGATCTCATCCGGAGTTGGAGGGAGTTGATTTTTCCACCGCGCCTGATGTGCCGTGGCTTCACAAAATGCAGCTGAAACCAGGAGCCGTCGTCCTTGCCAAAGCTGGGGAATATCCTGCAATTGTAAAGATGAAATACGGAAAAGGAACCGTGATTGCCTGTACAATGGCGCCCCATGGAGATCCTGCCAGACCGTTCTGGAAGGGGGATGGCTGGAAGAAATTCCTTCTCAATTGCAGTAAGATCAATCAAAATTAAGGAAAGGATTCAAATATGAAAAAACACACATTGATTTGTCTGGCGGTATTGCTCGGGAGTGTATCGGTATCGGCGCGCATCCGGAACGGAAATTTTCAAAGTGCCGGCGGAAATCCGCCCAATGCGGCAGCAATCGAACAATTCCGTAAAAACGGGATTAAATGTCCGGATGCAAAACAGTGGTCTCCCTATTGGCATTGTATCGGGAAAAACGGAACAGTGGAATTCATCCGGGAGAAAAACAACCGGAGATTTGCCCGGATTTCCGGAAAAGATATGCTGTTTTGCGGAACGGATTACGGGAAACCCGGAGATACTCCCTATATCGCGTACAGCATAGATGTCCGCGGAAAAGGGGCTCTTTATCTTTCCTTCCTCGTATATCCCAAAAAAGGAGCAAACAAAGCTGATGCAAAAATAGATTCCGCTGCGTTTGAATTCGATTCTCCGGATTGGACTTCTTATCTTTTTGTGATGAAACGCACCGATGCTGTTGGAGCGTTTCATCCGGCGCTGATGGCACTCAAAGGGACCATTGATATTGATAATGTCGACCTGATCTACGGGGTGGATAAAGATGATATTTTTGCTATTGCTGAGGGCGAAGCGGAAAGCCGTTTGAGAAAACTTCACAAAACCGATGGCGGTGCAGAGATCGTTCCGGATGAAGAAGTGAAAAAACGCATTGAGATTTACCGCGCTCAGGATACTGCTCTCCAGGAATTCGTCAAAAAGAATCCCGGTCATGCACTTGCGGCAAAGCTCCTGAAACATTCCAATGAGATCCGCCCGTATCTTCTGACGGAAGGATTGCAGACGATCCGCCGGAATAAGCTGAACCGTGCAATGGCATTGAGTTTTGCCATTTGGAAAGTGACCGGCAGCAAAGTCGTTCTGGAAAAAGCGGCTGCGGCAGCTCCATCTCCCGAAAAAAAAAAGATAATACCGGCAGCTGAAGCGGGGAAAACGGCTCTTTTTCAGGTTACCGGAATCAAACCCGGAAGGATCCTTTATTATGAAAATGACGATGCAATGGTTTCCTTTTCCGTGGAAAATAATTCCGGAAACTCCAGAAAAGTCCGCCTGAAAGGAGTCTTGCACAGTGGAATCAATGATACGAAAACCGTATACGACAGGGAATTGATCCTGCGGAACGGACGGAACTCTTTCCGGTTCGATTTCAATGTCGGACCGGAATCTTTCGGACGCGCGATCGAAGTGATCGTTCAGGATGAAAACGGAACCATTCTGGCAAAAGGAAGAGAATTCTTTCAGGCAAACAAAGAGTTCATGCGGGTGATGCTCCATGGAACCAGCCGGTATCAGAACGTCTTTCATCTTTTCGGACACGAACAGAGCGATTTCGGCGTGCAGGATACTGATGACCAGATATACTTTTCCAATGAACGCCGTCTGATGAATAAGAAAAACCTCATCCGGTCAGTCAGAAAGTGGCGGGAGAAAGACTTCGTGCATGTCTCATTTTATCAATGCCGCTCTTTTTCCGGTCAGGTTGGTCTGGAAGAGGTCCGGAAACATCCGGAATATATTCTTTACGGAGAAAACGGCCAGCCGGAAATTGACCCCTTTTACGGAGGCGTTCCCGATCCTTTTGAAATTGCTTCTCCCGGAGAATTGGAACCCGCCCGCCGTGCAAAAATTCTCGACGGAAGAACCTTTCTTGATGTGAAGATTTCTGCCTGCCATACGTTTATTGCTGATTTCTCCAACCTGGAGTGCGTGGCGTACGGCGCAAAAAGTGTTCGGGAATATCAGAAAAAACGCGGGGGACTCGATATTGTTTATCTTGATGATACTCCCAGCGTGATGCCCGGTTATACCTTTGAGGGGAAATACAATATCGCCGGACTTACCAGAAAAGATCTGGCTGCATTGAATGCCAGTATTGCCCGGACCTGGAACACGGAACTCCGGCGGGACAACCCCAATGCCGGTTCCTGGTGCAACGGGGCAAATCCCAACGGGATCCGCTGGTATCGCAGTCTCGGAATGTGGGAACGCACTATGGGAATGGGCGTTGATGTCGAAAGCGGTATTGATGTTTCAGATGAATATATCCGGGAACTGACTTCTGTTTACAACAGTATGTTTCTTTCAGAGATCCAGCACAGTTTCAACGATAAATCCGCATTGAAAGAACGCAATCCCGTATATTGGATGAATCACATGCTGGAACAGCGGGATTATATCGTGCAGAAATACAAGGGGAATATCATTTTCGGGTATATCTGTATTGATGTTGATCCGGATATCGCAAGTCTGCCGAGAAACCTTTACTGGACAACCCTCAGTTATTTTCATGCGCTGACTCTTGCAACGCAGCATCATCATACGATCCTGTGTCTGCCTCCGGGGATTCAGGCAATGCAGCCCTATGATCAGTTTATGACCCGTTACAGCGGCTTGCTCTGGGATAAAGAATTGATTGCTCTCCCCAAGAATCAGGCAAAAAAGACAGTACAGCTCCGTTCCAGGGCAAAACTCCTTTACGAAGATTTTGTCTACACCAGAAAATATGATGATTCCGAAGCTGTGATCGTCCACTTCGTCCGTCCTTATCCTCTGGAAAAATGGGATCTCAACTGGACCGTTCCTCCCACAACCTTGAGGGATGTGCAGGTGACCGTTGCGATCCCTGAAGGGAAAAAGCCGGTTCTTGTAAAGGCAATGCGCCCTTATGATGTTCATGAAAAAGATGAAGTTGTAGAGCAACTTGTGAAATTCGAAGTGAAGGACGGTAAGGTCGTTTGCACGCTTCCCGCCTTTGCATATTATAATATGCTGGTGGTGAAATACCAGTAAGATCGAAAGAAGATATTCAAAACTCCGGGAGCACCGGAGTTTTTTTTGATCATTCCCTGCCGGATTTTACATTCAAACCGTAAGAACGTAAAATTTCTGCGGCTGACTGAATCGTCTCTTCTGACGGGGCTTCCGCTTCCGGCATGGTGTCTTTCATTTCCAGAGCCAGATATTTGCTCCGCGCCAGAGAATGATAGGGCAGGAGTTTGACGGCACTCAGATTGAGTTTTCCGAGAAACTCTCCGGATTGTTCCATATTGCGGAGATCATCGTTGCACCCCGGCACAAACGGGATCCTGATTTCAATGTTTGCCCCGGAATCTGATAAGAATATAAGATTTTTCCGGATCCGTTCATTGGATTGCCCGGTGAGTTTGAAATGCTGTTCCGGATCGGCATGTTTGAAATCCACAAGAAAGAGATCTGTCACGGGAAGAGCTTCCCGCAGAGACTGTTCGGGAACAAATGCACAGGTGTCAAGAGCTGTATGGATTCCCAGCTGTTTCATTTCTTTCAGAAGTGCGAGAGTAAACTCTTTCTGCATCAGCGGTTCTCCGCCGGAAATGGTGATCCCGCCATTGGAACCTTCATAAAAGATCCTGTCTTCCAGCATGATTTCAACGGCTTCTTTCAGGGAAATTTTTCTGCCATAGGTTTTCAATGCAAAGTTCGGACATTCCTTTTCGCAGATTCCGCAGACTTTGCAATTTTCTCTTGTAAAGTGATGTTTCCCCTGAATCATCTGATGTGCCTTTTCCGGACAGTATTCCGAACATGCCCCGCAATCGGTACAGCGGTGCGCATAGAAGGCAAGTTCCGGTCTCCCGGAAATGCTTTCCGGGTTGTGACACCAGATACATTTCAACGGACATCCTTTCAAAAAAAGTGTTGTCCGGATCCCGGGACCATCATGAACTGCAAATCGTTTGATATCAGTATAATGTGCTTCCAGCATATTCAGATTCCTTTCAAGATGCCGCAGATTCAGCTTCGCGGACAAATGTTTCCTGGGCTGCGGGTGAGAGATCGGTAAAACGGACGTTCCAGCCGCAGACTCTGACCTGAAGATTTTCATATTTTTCCGGATGTTTCATGGCATCCCGCAGAATATCGGCATCAAAGATGTTGAAATGGATTCCTGTTCCGCCATGTTTGAGGAAGGTTCGGATGAGCGAAACCAGTAATTTGATTCCGCTTTCTCCGGAAACCGAACTCGGATGAAGCATGATATCCGTACAAGTTCCGTTCGGGAACTGGCGCATATCGATTTTCAGAACGGAATTGATCAATCCGGTGATTCCCTTCCGATCCATTCCAAGGGCAGCACACATGTTTTTGGAAACCGGTTCTCCTGCCTTTCTCCCGGAGGGGAGAGCGCCGATCATCGCCCCGACTTCCACCACTTGCTGTCCGAACAATGCCGGAAAAAATGTTCCGCCCCGCCCGTTGGGAAGAGTCCAGAAGAGCTCAGAGAGAAAGGCGGCAAATTCTTTGCCCAGTGCATCGGCAAACGAAGTGTTGTTTCCCCATTTTTCCGTATCCCGCAGAGCTGTCAGGCGGAGCCGCTCATATCCGTCCCAATTGTCACGCAGAATGTTGCGGAGTTCCGGAAATGTACAGAGCTTCCGTTCAAAAACAAGATATTTCACAGCTGTCATGGAGTCGATCAAATCCGCAAAATGGCAGATCACACATCCGGAAGTGTTGTATTCTGCCCCTGCTTCCGAGACATCTCTTCCGCGTGTCATGCAGGATTCAAATGTTCCGGAAAACAGGGGAACAGGATGCACATATTTCCAGGAAAGATCGCAAAGGATCTGCTGTTCCTGCATGAGTTTTACAGAGCGGCGCAGTTCCTGTTTGACGCCTTCTTTGAATGATTCAAAATCCGGATACTCCCGTTCTGCATAAACTGCATTGAGCAGCGGGATCGGAAGATACAGCAGATTTCCGCCGGAACAGGAGACTTCTTTTCCGGCAACCGCGGGCTCGTAACAGCCGATCGGAATGAAATTTGCCGCATCTTCCGGCGTCCTGCCGTGAAGAATCAGACTTTCCACGACCATATCGTAGTTCAATGAAACAATGGATGTCCTGCCATCACGAATGCACTTTGCATAAAGTTCCATGAAATCCTGCGGAGTATCTTCCCGGACAAGGACGGAAAGCTTCGGATCGACCACGTTCATTTCATAATAAACTTCCATGCCGAGATAGGAAAGTTCATTGATTTCAGGCCCGAAACAGAAATTTTTACCGTAATGTCTGCCCTGATGCTGTGCATAAAATTCGATCCAGAAATATTTGATCAATTCCCGGGCAGAAGCTTCTGTCAATCTTCCTTCTTTCAGATCTTTCCGGTAAAAATCAATATACAGCGCATCGAATTTTCCCATGCTTCTGACAAGCTGGAAGGCATATTCGATGACATTGTGAAAAATCACTGCGAGGGAAAACGCCTCATGCAATGTTTCCGGGGCATGATCAGCGATCCGGAGACAGACCGGATTCTCATTCAATTTGCCTGCTCTCCGGCAGAATTCTGCAAGCGCCTCATATACCGTGACGATTGCCCGGTGAAAAGGAGAATCTCCCTGCTTTGCCCGTTCGATCAGTCCCGGGATCCCAAGCCGGAGAATCGCTTCCCAATCCGGCGCAACATGACTGCGGTCAACCATCCAGATGATCCCCGTTTCCTGATTCAATTTTGTCGGATCAAAACTTACTCCCGGGATTTGTTTTTCTGCCAGATGGATCCCTGCAAAATAACTTTCCTGAAACAGATCTCCGCATTGCAATTTTCCCGGGAACGGATTCCCTTTTTCCACGGCAACCGGTGCATGGCGGAGAACAAGCGAAATCAGATAAGCCTGTTCCGCAAGCCGGTCTTCTTCCGGATGTTCCTGACGGTATTTTTCCCATTGTTCCCGGATCTTCTGAAGGGACCATGCGTTCTCTTCTGAGTACACGGCATGTTCAAATTGTTTTTCCAGAATCTTCCGGCATTCATTGAAAGGTTGCAGCTGCATGATTTCATCTCCTCTGTTCTTTTGATACAATATCACTTTTTTTGCTATTTTACCATTGCAAAAAAGATCGAAAAAATACCAATTTGTGATTTGCATTGTCCTGTGGCAGGATGTAAATTAATTTAAAACAAAGGAGCTCCGGGTCCATGGATAAATTTTCTTGCGGACGGGTCGATCTCGTTTCCGTTTTCAATCAGGCAGCGTTCCGATTGCGTTATTTTTCGCGGACGTATCATCCGGTTTATACACCGAACTGGTGCAGCATGCCCGTTAACAGAATGTTCTGTCCGCTGATCGTTCCTGAGGGGGATGAGAGTTATATTGAGGATCATCATACAAGGCACAAGATGGTTCCTGGAAATCTTTATTTCATCCCGCCTTATCTCCCGACACGGTGGAAGTTGAGCAGCCAACTGAATTTTCTCTCTATCCACACACATTTGGAAATTCTTCCCGGCGTGGAGCTGTTTTCCAACTGCCCGAAAATCGTTGCTCTGCCCCGGGAAAAGGAGATCGGAGAGATCCTGCAATATATTTATTCTCCGCCGGAACAGGTCATTCCGGATTCCCAGCGCGCCGGAATAAAAATATATTCCCTGCTGATTTCTCTTCTGGATCATTATTCCGGAGAAGATTTCTGGGGACCTCTTTTGCTGAGAAAGTATTCCAAAATATCAGAATATCTTATCAATCAGGGAAATGCGCAAACATCTGTCAGCGATATCGCAAAACTTACCGGAGAATCCAGAGAGAGTTTCTCCCGGAATTTTTCCGCCTATACCGGAATCACCCCGAAACAGATGATCGACCGTTATGTTGTCCGCAGATGTCTGGATCTGCTCTCTTCCGGATGCAGTATCAAGGAGACCGCGTTCCGTTTGAAATTCAGCAATGAATTTGCGTTTTCACGTTTTTTCAAGCGTCTGATGGGCGAATCTCCGAATTACTGGAAAAAACACCGGGAAAATCTTTTTTAAAGAGATGATTTCAAAAGTCTTCAAAAATGTCTGAAAATTCTTGCAGAGATCTGAAAATGGAGCGTTTTCGGTGGTTACTTTCTCCTTCGCTGAAGCTATGGAGAACAAGCCAGCCACGCTCAAACTGCCGTTTCCAGCTCATCAGCAATCTCTTTTCAGCCAAATTTTGCCGGACTTTTGAAATTACCTTTAAAGCCTCTGTCAAAAAAGTTTTAAATATATTTTTTACATTATTGACAATAAATAAATATTTGATATATTCCGTGAAAAATAATAAAAACTGCAAAAGAGAAGAGGATTTTCAAGGATGAGTACTTTACGGGAACGGATTTCTCAATATGATTTGATCTATGATTCCCCGGCCTGCGGTTGGCTGGATGGAATTTCAACGGGAAACGGTTCGCTGTGCGCCCTGGCTTACGATGCCGAACGGGTTTATCCGGAATTCCTCGTAAATCATCATGCGCTCTGGGATAACCGGTTCACGGAATTTCAGCGTCATTCGATAGAACATATCCGCAGGATCGCCGATGAAAACCTTCCATACAGGGAAGAAATGGAAAAAGAAGATCCTCCGGAACCCCGATTGAGACCTGTTCCTGCCTATGGAGCAAACCTTCGTTTGGAATCCGGCCAGCGGGCAACAATGAGAGCCCCGCACAAAGTCTCCCGCAGACTGCATCTTTTTGACGGTCTTCTTGAAGCAAAACTGGATCGTCATTTTTCCCATCCGGTGCATACCGCTTTTGTGGTTCCCGATGAAGATATCCTCGTGATTCAAGTTCGGAATGTTTCCTGTCTGGCAACTTACCCCCAGCGGGTGCGTCTGTTCCGGGAACCCCAGCCGGAGTATCAGACTCCGGAATTTTATCTGGAAGGAGATGCCGCTGCGTTTCAGCAGAATATCGGATCCATGATGTACTCCGCCGCAGTATTGGTTGTTTCACGGCCCGATCAGCCCGTTGCTTATGCGGACCGTTATTCCCGGTTTATCAGATCCACCCCCTGTCCGGCACCTCAGAAGGTGGAACGGATTGCAAAGGAGGCATATTCCGCAGAGATCTCTGTTACAGGGAACTATGATGTTTTTATGAGTATCAGCCCCACAGATTCCCCGTCGGAACTGATTGCAAACCTCCGGAAATGTGCTGCTGCCGGAAGCGAAAAACTGCGGGAAAAAACAAAGCGTTTCTGGAATGGATTCTGGACTGGAAATGAAGTAAAACTTGGGGATCCCGGTTTGGAACAGCTCTGGTATCTCAGCAATTATCATTTGGGGATCGCCGGGAAAGTCAACCCCGCATGGGGACTTTGCGGTCCGTGGTTCGGGCGAACCTGCGATTTGAAACAGCAGCTGCCCTGGTTCGGATATTTTACCAACGATTACAATGCTCAGGCTCCAGTCATCCCGGCTGGAGCCATCAACCGTCCGGAATTGGCGGAAGGAACCTTCCGGATGATCCATGATCAGCTTCCGACGGCTCAGGATAATGCAAAAACGCTCTTCAAAATGCCGGGAGCATACTATCCGCTCAATTGCGGTCCACTTGGACATGATATAACTTCCGGTCCTTTCCGTTTGTGCATGGGGAGCGGTCCTTACTGGTGCTGTTTGATCTATCGTCATTTCCTTTACACCGGAGATCAGGATTTTCTGAAAAAATACGGCTATGATGTGGTCCGGGAAGTCTGCAGGTTCTTTGCGGCATACCTCCAATGGGAAGAAACGGAACAGTGCTATCACCTCAGATACAGCCAGAATCCAGAACTGTTCTACATTCATCTTCAGGATCCCATTGACACCCTGGCGTTCCTGAAAAGTACGCTTCATGCCGGAGTCGCCTGTTCCAGGCTGCTCCGCTGTGACGAATCCGACAGAGAAAAATGGCAGCACATTCTTGATCATTTCCCGGCATATCCAACAAACTGTTACGGATTCTCCCCGCTGACCGGATTGCCAGAAAATCATATCAATCATTCCCGTACCCTTACACCGGTTTTCCCGGCAGGTGAGCTGGATCCGGAATTTCCGGAAGGACAGTTCGAAGAGGGCAGAAAAGAGCTGTTCAATCCCACTTGGAAGGGGTTCATGCACTCATACAGCTGCAATGACGGCTTTACTGAGGGCTGGACGGGGAAAGTTTATCATCGGGGGATCCCCGCTTGCCGTTTGTGCGAAAAGAAAATCGCATGGAAATATCTTTGCGATTTGATCTACGGATGTGTCAAACCAAACGGCCTGATCGCTCATAATATGGCCCTTCTTACTGATACGGATCTCAGCGAGAAAAATGCGGAAAATATCCCTGATATGATCATCGAACACGATTGCGGCGGAGATCCGGTTTCCATTTCTGAAGTCGCCTGCGGACGCAGCGAAGAAGAGGGAACGGAAGACCCCTCCTGCAAGGAAAAAATGTATCCCGTTCTGGAAGGACCAGCCATTTACCTGCTGCTGGTCAGCGAGATGCTGATGCAGAGCTATCATGGTTTGATCCGTCTTTTTCCGGCATATCCAGACGATCGGGATGCATCGTTCCGGGATCTTCAGGCAGAAGGCGGTCTGCTGGTCTCCTCCGAAAAGAAAAATGGAAAGATCCGTTTTGTAAGGATCAAGGCGAAGAGAAAACACTCTTTTGCATTATTGAATCCCTGGGAAGAGGGCAGCACTGTTTTCCTGAACGGGAAGTCCTTTGTTCCGGAACATCATCAAACCTTTTCCCTTGAAGCGGGAGAAGAATTGTTTTTGACTCAGGAGCCGGAGTATATTGCATCGGAGGAAGAGATTTTGAAAGCAGAACCGCACTTGATCATGCCGGATGGCTGCAGGGGTGCATTTGTCGGAAAACCATCATTGGCAGAATATTATGCCGGATTGGAACAGATACGCAATCGCCGTTTGAATCAGTAAAACGCAAGCCCGGTATTTGCAATTTATTAAAACCGGTGCTATCCTAAATCAAAGGATTTATCTTAACAGAAAGGTCTTTTATGCGGATAAGTGTCTATAAAAATATTTCCAAGATTGCATCCCGCATCCGTTCTGAAGTCCTGAGCCGGTATTGCCCGGGAGACAGGATCCCATCGGAAATTGAGATTGCAGAACAGCTGGAAGAGTCACAAAACCGGGTTCATCGGGCATTGGTGATGCTGATCCAGGAAGGCCTGATTTATTCCTCCGGCGGCCGCAGAGGAATGTATTTTACCCCGCTGCTTTCCGGAACTGTAAAACGGCGGGATCAAATGGTTAAACTCAAATTTTCCCTTCCCAGCGCTGTGAATGCCATCCAATACCGCCACTGGGAACGTGTCGCAGAGATGTTTCACATGGTGGAACCTTCCGTAGAGATCGAATTGGTTGCCAACCCGAAACTTTCCGCTGATATCGGTGCGGATTGCTATCTCCTCTGGCTGCCTCTGCTGGATTGTTCCCCGTTCCGTCCCATTGATCTTTCAAAAATTTCCGCCGTCAAAGGTATGGTGAAAGATATCGTCAAAACCGGGGTGCAATATAACAAACAGTATGGCTTGCCTGTATTTCATGCCCCCGGAGCATTCTGGGGACACAGAAACATGCTGCGGAAATGCGGTTTGAAAAAAGAGAATTTCAAAGAACCCTATGATTGTTTCAGCTGGGGAGATTATATGCAGTCAAAGGGCCTTTGCGTTCATGGTTTTACTTTTTTCGGGTATGTATATCACGCTGCCAACTGGGGAATCGATATCCGGCGCAGGGGCAATGAGTTCCTGATGGATCCGCGGAAAATCAAAAGATTTTTTAAACATTTTTCCAAATATCTCGGACAGCAGAAGATTCTGAGTACCACAAATAATATGGCAAAATTGTTTCACCGCGGACAGCAGGGAATCATGGCAGGATATCTGAACTCTCATCCGATCACAGAAAACCGGTTTGAACTTCTTGGACAGCCTCTGCTGGAAGACGGTTTTTCCTGTCAGACCATTTTTCATCTGGCGATCGGAAAAAATACAGCTCATGAAAATGTCGTATATGACTTTTTCCGTTTTATTTTGATGGACCATATCCAGGAATTGTTTCTTTCCCCGGAGATCAACTTTTCCGTGAACGACAGAGTATACCGTTCGCAATACCGAAAAATCTGTGAAACATTATCTGTAACGATTCCGCCGTTTGACATGCGTGGGATTTATCCGATGCAGGATCTTGACCTGGTTGGTTTTACCGGACGATATTTATATTTGGAAACGATGGAAGTTTTACTTGGATATAAAAATCCTGACAAAGTAGTTGAATCGATTAGTCGGATCAACATTCCGGAGCGCCGCCGGATTTTTCTGGAAACTGCCTCTGCCACATTCCTGGAAGAATACAAACCGTACATAGAATATTTGAAAGAAAACGGTGAACTCTGATCTATCAATTATCAGTCTGATCTTCGACAGCATCAAGCACTTTGAGAAAAAGTTGTTTTCCCTGTTGATATAATTCTTTGTTTTCAAGCAGATGTGCACTGTACACAAGTCCTTGGGAATAAAAAAGATCCCGCGCATAGCTGGTACCCCACGAATTACCATTTAAATTTATAAGGAGGCAGTGTTTTATCACACAGAGGATCCATAAACTGCGTGTTGTGTTCTCCACCAAGCCAGAAGTTTTTGATTTTACCTTCCAGTTTCAGTAATGCGATCACCATATAAGCATTTGTCCGCATCTGAGTCAGCTTGCGGGGATCGGGACAATCTTTTTCCGGCATTCCTTCGAATGCTCAGTAGAGTTTGGGATCATCTGTATCCAACAGCTGCATATCCAAAGCCTTTTTGAATGTTTTTTCGGCGGCGGCAAGCATCCAGAGTTTCATTTTTGACAGACACAGCTTTATCATATTTTGAAATATCATGTTTTTCTGCCATAAGACTTTCCCCTTTACATTTTACATGGCTTCTTTTCGCAAAAAAAATTATTTTTCGAGAAGACTTAACAAGACTTCGTTAAAAAACGGAGCGGGCGCATCATGTGTTCCTGGGATTGCACGGAAAATTGCATCAGAATGATCTTTCAAAGCTTCTTGCATCCGATACATTTCAGAAATCAACATAACCGGATCTTCTGTGCCATGA
>JAFTIQ010000028.1 GCA_017456805.1 Lentisphaeria bacterium | reverse complement strand
CTTGTGCTATCTTAATCATCGAATCACCTGTTGGGTTAGTTAGTATTCCTTTGGATTTGAACACCATAAAATACTGTTTCTCAACAGGTTTTTCAAACTTTTATATCGCATAAACCGAGATTTCTTCACGGTTTATAGTTTCTTTATAAAAAATTCCGGATCACTTCACCGGAAATGTCTCTCTTGAAATAAAAACCGTCTTCGCAACGATCTCTGTTTCCTTTTTGCCGGAAATCTGGTCCAGCAACGCTATCCCCAGCATCGCTCCGATCCGCTCTGCATTTGCAGAAATCGTAGAGAGTACAGGCTGGGAGAGTCGTTCTCCATAATTTTCCGAATCACCATAACCGACAAGAAAGATATCTTTTCCGACTTTCACGCCGGCATTGCTCAATACATCATAAATCGCAAGTGCGCTCAAGTCAGAATCACACCAGATGAATTTGTATTTTTTCAGTTCATCAATATTTTTCATGGCACAAGACATCGCCAGACGATACGGGGAAACTGTCGAACTCATATTTTTCTGAAAAAACATCCCCTTCATACAGTATGCACCGTCGGGATAGACCATTTGTCCGGCACGCTCTATTTCCTGTAAACGCAGTTTTTTTTCGTTGGAGAATTCACTGAAATACAACATTTTTTTCAGGCAGCGTTTCGGAATGTTTCGCCAGACTTCACTGAAAGACTCCATATCATCACGCTGGATATGATTCACATTTTCCACTGTCTGACCGGATTCCGAAACGACCCACAGCGGAACTTTGATTTTGTCCAGCATCTCCGTAACTTTTCCCTTCACCATGGAAGGGCCAGTCACATAACCATCAGCAACCCCGGACATCAGAAAATTCAACACTTGAGTGTCCATGGCTTCAGTTCCGTTCGCATAAAGAAGAGTCAAAGCATACCCGTGTTTCTGGATTTCTGCGCTCAAACCACACATGATCCTCGCCCAGTCATGCGCTGCAAAATCCTGCTTCATACTGCCAAGGATCATGCCGATCTTGTAGGTCTTTCCCGTAACAATGGATTTTCCGGAATAGCTGGGGCGGTATCCAAGTTCATCGGCGATAGCCTGAATATTATTCCGGACTTTTTCACTGATCATGGAAGCTGTTGCCGGATTCAGTGCGCGGGACACCGTGGCGTAATTCACGCCTGCGCGCTCCGCAATATCTTTGACTGTAATCCGTTTTTTCATTGTCCGGCAACTCCGTTTTATTTGCAGAAATCTGTTCCTTCTCATCTGCATCTGATAATAAAATAGCACCATTTTTCAATTATGCAAATGTTTGCATAAACTTTTTTTTATTTTTTTTATATTTGTACTCTGCTGGAAAAATCTGAAAAAGTTTTGAAAGAAAGCGGTGAAAGCTTGAAAAATAAATGTCCGATGCTATTTTACTGCGAAAGGACATCGGTAATTCCGGAAGAGAGATCGCCGGAGGAACGGATTCGTCGGGATTTCCCGATTTGAGACTTTGAAAAAATAAGGAGACATTATATGAAAGTAATCAAACGCAGCACTGTTTCTGCCTGGAATGATTTTTCTGAAAATACAAGTCAATCCTTCCCCGGGATCGCCGTTACCCCATCCGGGCAGATCATTGTCTCATGGAGAAATGCTCCGCAAAAAGAATCTTTGTCCGGACAGAATGTTTTTTACAGCATTTCCGATGATGGCGGCAATTCATGGAGCACTCCGGAAAATGTTTTCCGTGCTCCAATGCTGAATTCATGCCCCGGCACATTCCGGACCGGCTTCCCTTCATGGGTTAACGGAAAACTCTGCATGACTCTTTGCTGGGTGGATGACAGTATCCCCGGACGCCCTTTTTTCAAAGAAGAAAATTCCGGTCTGCTCGATTGCAGGATTTTCCTTTCCGAATCTGAGGACAACGGAAAAACATGGAGTCAGCCGCAATTTATTGATTCCGCGCCCTTTGAACATTTATCGACTCCGACCACCGGTCCGCTGCTGACGTTCAGCAACGGGGAAAAAGTTCTGCAATTTGAATTGAACAAAACTTATGATTCCCGGGAAGTCTGGCGGCATTTGCCGGTTTTGAAATTTTCCGGATCGGAGGACCTGATATTCAACAGACACGCCATTCCTGCAGAAGATCCGGAAAATAACATCTTCTATTGGGATCAGCGTCCACTCATCTTACAGGATGATGCAATCGTAAACTTTTACTGGACATGGGATAACGCTTCCAATTCTTACCGGAATATCCACATGAGTTATTCAGATGACCGGGGATCCACCTGGACTGCCCCGGCAGATACAGGGCTGCCGGGACAAGCCGGACAACCTGTTGAATTTTCAAACGGGGCTCTGCTGCTCCCGCTGGTCGACCGGACAGGAATTCCAAAAATTGCTGCAGGAATCAGTTTTGACCGCGGCAGAACATTCCAGCCGGAAACGCTTGAGATCAGCAGTCTGGAAAACAAAAAGCAGACCTCAAAACAAAATCATGTGAACGGCGCGTGGAACGAAATGACAAAATTCTCCCTCGGACTGCCCGCCGGGATCGCCTCCGGACATGATACCGCCTACATCGTTTGGTACGAAGGAGAAGATACAGACAGAACAAATATTGAGTTTGCAGAAATCAGCCTGTAAACATCATCATTCTGCCGCAGATCCGTTTTTCATGATGCAATGTTTGCATAGACTTTTTTATTTTTTTTCCTGACAGTTTTCCCCCGGAAAAGATTCTGATATTTATCAGAGATCCCCCATTTGGAAGAAAAAATGGGGGTGTTCCTTTTTTCAAAAAATGTTGTTTTATTGTGTTTGAAGGGGGAAAAAGACCGGAACTTCTTCCGTCCGGCAGACAGGAACGGGGCGTTTAACAATCCGGTCAAAAGGAAAAGGTGTTTTATGAGAAACATAATTTTTTCAGTACTGCTTCTGACTCTGGCGATCGCATTCACGGGCTGCAGCGGCTGCTGCGCTCAGGATGTCAAGAAAAATCATAAGAAACAGGCCGCTGCGCCCCATGCAATTCTGATTATTGATGACGTTGCATACCTTGACGGGTGCGATGATTGCGACTGCATTGAGGAAGATATTTGTGTCTGTCCGGCGAAAGCAGACTGTGCCTGCTGCCGGAAAAATCTGAAAAAAGTTCCGAAAGAAATGCAGGAAAAATGCAAAGAGATGAAAAAAGCTCACGCAAAAACTGCAGCAGATTGTCAGGACTGCAAGAAAGGGAACAACGATACTGCCTGCAACGACACCAAAGGGGATCCCAAGAATGGGAAATAATCCCTGATCATTCCCGGTACGGCATCCTGTCTGCTCCTGTGAGAGCAGCCGTTCCGGGATTTTTTTTTGTAAATCACTCATTTTTCTCTTGACAAAATTGCTGTTTTATGATATAATTACCTCTGAACAGCACCACATGTCATTTATACATGTATATAAACAACCATTCAGGAGAGAAAAATGAGAAAACAACAAAGATCATTCACCTTGATTGAACTGCTCGTAGTAATTGCAATCATTGCGATTCTGGCAGGAATGCTGCTGCCCGCACTGAATAATGCACGGGAAACCAGCCGCACCATCAGCTGTGTGAACAATATCAAGGCACAGTTGAATTTCGACATGATGTATGCCAACGATTTTGACGGCTGGGTTCTGCCTGCACAGTATAATTCCGGTGTCACATACCAGGGCAGAATCTATGGACTTTATATGGGCGGAAGCAATTACTCTTACGGCAGCGATGAAAACGGAATGAAGAAACTCCCGATCTTCGTATGTCCTTCCGAAAATACGCCCTGGGGATCTTACAATGACAAGAAATTCACCTATACACATTATATCCGCAATTATAAGACAGGGCTTCAAACGGATACTCCTCCGGCAGATGACAGAAAACCGATCAAACGTTCCAGTGTTGCCTCGCCCTCCAATTTCAGAGTTCAGTTTGACTCCGGAAGGCTTGGTTCCCCGGTTGCAGACTGGCCCAAGTTTGCCCTGGGCGGAGCACGTCACCGGGGAGGTGTCGTTCAAGTGCATAATACATCCGAAAAGGAATATAAGTTCGGAACGACCAATATCGGCTGTTTTGACGGTCATGTGGAATCTGTTGCGCGGCCTCATGATATTTTCGGCAACATCAATCTTGCGGAAGGGCTGACCAGATGAAACAGATTTGCCTCTCTCTTCTGGCGGGGATCCTCATTCCGCTTTCCTCCGCAACGATCCCGGAAACGATTTTTCCGGTTCCGGAAAAACGATCCATGGATCCGGCGGTCATTGAAAAAGCTGCGCCTTACCTGAAGTTATCTCCTGAAAAATATGAATCTCTTGTTCCGCAGGAATCCCCTGCTCCGGTTTTAACGGAAAATGATTCCTTCAATTCCGGTTACAACTCCACGATCTGTCCTTTCTGCGGAAAAACCGGAACGTGGTTCAAGTACGATCTTGTAAACGATCCGGATCATCTTTACTGCGCCAACACGGGAAAAGATGTCATGAGCTTCCCTGTCGGGGGAAAAGATTTCTTCACGGATTACCGGGGGAAAAAGTATTCCCGGAATTATGTTCTTGCGCCGTCGGTCAAGAATCATAAAAGGGATAATTCCCCTGTCAAAGCGTATCCGGAAAACTATCTTGCCCGGGAACGGATCAAGGCATTGATGGGGACCTGGAGCGGCGGTGCGCTGCCGACTCTTGCGAACGCTTATTATGTAACAGGAAATGAGGAATATGCCAAACGGGCTATTGCCATTATGTACGGTTTTGCCAAAGCACTTCCCGGCTATCCCTGGGCGGCTCACTCCAGTGTCAAGCCGCTGGAACGGGCGGAACTGCTGCAAAAAGCAAAGGTTCATGATTCCGGATATCACGGCTGGCTGGGTCCGGCACGAATCGCTGCGGCAGAATCCAATTTCCGGAACCCTATGGAAGCGGTCTATTTCAATAACTTTTCCATCGCATGGATGAAGCTTGCTGATTCCAAATCCTGGAACGGAAGAAAGGAATTTATCTATAAAAATCTCTTTGAAGAGGGAAAACTTCATTTTTATGCTTACGGCGCAAAGCAGTGCGTGGGCAACGGGATCGGTATGTATGCCCCCGCCCTGAATTCTCTGGGAATCGTTTTGAAAGATCAATATCTTTATGACGGATTCATCCGGATCATGGAAGATTTTCTTTATAATGAAAACTTCTATGACGGGATCAGCACGGAAGGCAGCCCTGCATATACCGGAATGGTCGGCGGAATGTGGAATCTTTTCCGCAGTTCCGGTTTGACTGCCAATGAAGAGTTTATGAAGAAAAATCCGATTCTTCCGCTGATGGGCAAAACCATTCAGAGAGTCTCTCTTGCCCGGGGCGGAAATGCTCCTTACGGGGATGATCATCCGACCCAGTACTGGATCAGGAAACCGGTTCCGGCGACAACTGTTCCCGGAGAGGAACTGGGCGGATTCGGGATCTCGATCCTCCGCGCAGGAGCAGCTGATAAAAGAATGGAACTCTTCTTCCATCATGACCGGGTGGAAGGTCATTCTCATGATGACATGCTGGGACTTCAGCTTTTCTACCGTGGGATCCCCATGCTGGAACATTTCGGAGATACCCGGGATACAAAGGATCTGAATGAAAAGATCCCGGAACTGGAAGCGTTCAAAAAGTTGAAATATCCTTATCCGTTTGTGACAAACGACCCCCGTCCGAGAGGGTTCAATCTGCAGGATATGACCACCTCTCTTACCAAAAACCTTGTGATGGTCAATGAATACTGGTCCACCAACGCCTGGTACACCGCCTATCGCGGCGGAATCCCCGATGCCCGGGCTCCTTACGGAAACCTGATCGCCAGAACCGGACGCATCCCGGAAAACGTATTTCAGTTTGTGGAAGCAGACGGGATGGATTCATTCTCAAAGAACTATCAGGGAATCGCCTTTTACAAACGGGCAATAGCAGTTGTGACCCGCCCGGATGGAACGCCTTATGCGGTTGATTTCTTTTCCGTTTCCGGCGGACAGCGGCATCTGTTTCTGCTTCATTCCCGCGGAAAAGAGCTCCGCAGCACCTTGCCCCGGGGCAAGAAATTCAACCATTTGAATGAGATCCCGGATGGTGATATTGCCGCTGATCTGAAGATGAATGCAGGCAACGTTTTCTTCCCCGGAAGAGTCCTGAACAACGTGGATCTGGGCGGCTCCGTCAAAGAAGCATGGAGTCATGCATGGCTTTTTGATTATGCCGCATGGGCACCCAAAACAACTCCGCTTCCCCCGGAACTGAAAGTCAAACCCCATGTGTTCTCTGTTCACGGTTTTCTGAACGGTTATGCACAAGGGATCCGGGCAGATGGACACTACCCTGTCACGATCCGGGAAACCTTCAACGGGAAACAGAAAAGCTATCGTTTCCAGTTTGAAAATGCGGTTCATTATGCCGGAATCCGGGTCCAGAGCAGAACAGGTATTTCAAATTGTTATATTCAATGTTACAGCTGCTATTCCGATCAGGAAAAACCGTTGTTTGCCACGGTTGCAAAACTCCCCTGCGATGACAGGGAAAATATTTACAAGAGTGCAGTAGAGATCAATTTCCCTGACGGCTCAAGAGATATTGTGATCTGGCAGCCGACCGCGGAAATGACCTCCTGGGACAGCGAACTGTTCATGACTGATGCCCGGGCGGCACTGATCCGGGTCAACGAAAAGGGAAAAGTCAAATTTGTTTCCCTTTCCGGCGGAACAAAGCTGATCTGGATGGGCAGAACATTTGTGAAAGACGGCAAAGGGACGCTCCGCGCCCGTTTGAGCCGGATCGAAGGAGATATCTCCGGGACCCCGGAACGTTCTGTTCTGATTCTCAAGGGAGCGGAATCATGGCCCGCTGGAACAGCCTTGAAAGGGCAAACTGTTATCGCAGGCTATAATAAAGGAGCCCGCAGAGAAGTCTATACTGTTGACCGGATCGAACATAAAAACGGAGAAACATTTGTCTATCTGGAAAATGCACCGTTCTTCATTGATCACCGGGGCGAAGTCAAAAATGATATTCGGAATCTCGGCAATCATTTCTGGGGAACCGGAACAGGAAAAGGCGGCATTGCGACCCGTTATCTTTCCGGATCAAAAATTGTCTTCCCTGAATTGAAGAAAAGCTTTACTCTGGAACGGATCATGTTCCATAAAGACTATGCCAACACCTGGGTTCTCCGGGAACAGATCGACCTTTCCGTTGAAGGAGTCAAAACCGGAACCCGTTTTGAAGTTCATCCCGACTGGGAAGATTCTATTGTAGAAATCATGACAATTACAAATAAGGAACTTTGACCATGAAAAAACTCACAACTCTCTTGGCTGCGGCATCCGTTTTCGCGGCTGTTCAGGCAGAAATCGTAAAAAATCCGGATCCCAACACATCCTGGATCGAAACCGGAAAAAACATCAAATTTGCCAACGGGCATGGAGAATTTGTCTGGGGAACAGGCGGCAAGCTGAAGATCACCTCTCTGGAAAACGGTTTTCAAATCGGATCCTCCGGGAATTTGGGAATTTACGTTCCTGTTTCCACTCAGTATCCCTGGTTCTGTATGAAAATCAGAGGTGTGGAACGTGTCGGAAGCGGTTATCATGCATTGGCAACCAATCTTGCATTGGATATCGGAGTTTTCTCTGTTGTCAGCCGGATCCCGAAAGGAGTTTATTGCATCCCGATGTCCGCCTCCCCGAAATTGAAAGAAAAACCCAGATTCAACTATATGCGGCTGGATTTCCATAATGCCAATATCACATTTGATTATATCGGCATGTTCAAAGAACCTCCCTGCGAAGTCTCTCTGGGGAACGATCCCATCAAAAAGGGTTCCAATGTTACCGTAACGATCAAAACCAAAGAACCTGCGGAAATGGTTCAGCTGAAATTTTACAAAGCCTACACCATGCCTGCAATCACAGTGATCCCCAATGTCAAACGCTATCTGGCAAAGCCCGTGGAAGGCAAAGACAGCAAAGAGTGGACCTTCCAGTTCCCGTATAACGGGTTCAAGGGCGTGGATGGCAAAAAAGGTTCTGTCATCATTGAAGCAGTTGTTGAAACAAAAGAAGAAGTCCAGAGCTATTTCTTCTTCAATCAAGTTCCTTTTGAACAGTAAGCTGCAATGGTTCTATCGAATGAATTTCCGCTGACGGAACAGCAGCAGGGGGCAATGCTGGGCAACGGCTTGCTCGGAGCCCAGCTCTGGGGGGAAAAGAATATCCTCAACATGAGTATCGGCTGTGCCTCCCTGTGGGATCACCGGGGAGGATTACCCTGGACTCCTGAACAGAATTTTGAGTTCATTAAAAAAGCAGTTGCTGCGGGAGAAATTGAAAAAATCAAAGAGGTTTTTTCCGCGAAAACCGCTGGGGGGATCGTATCAAGGCCAACGTTGATCCCTTGCGGCAGAGCGGTGATCCGGCTTCCCGAGAATGCTCAGCTCAGCCGGGTCGAAACACACCCGGAAATGGGCTTGATAAAAGTCGTGTACTGTCAGAACAAACAGGAAAATGAACTTCTTTTCTGTTCCGATATGAGCACAAAACACGGCTTTGCATGCCGGGGGCTGACAGATCAGATGCAGCTGGAGCTTCTCCCCTCTTTCGCTCTCTATAAGACGAATATCACGGGCGCACCGGAAACGCTTGCTGACCGCGGTTATGAACCGCCAGCTGAATGGAACGATGGAACAACGTTCGTTTTCACGCAGAAGATGCCGGCAGATCCTTCTTTTTCCCTTCTGCTGAAGCGGAAAAAGGATGAATTTTCGCTGGACTTTTTCCGTGGTGCGGAATCACCCGAAAGCCTTCTGAAAAAGGAAATGCCTTCTTTTGCAGAACTCCGGAAAAGCTCTGAGGAGTGGTGGCAGCGTTATTTCCGGAAGATCCCGAAAATCGAAACACCGGAAGCATTTCTGAATGAGATCTACTGCTGCGGGATGTATAAATACGGGATCATGACAAATCCGGCAGGAGTTACCCCCGGATTGCAGGGTCCCTGGATCGAAGATCACACCTGTCCGCCCTGGCAGGGGGATTATCACTTCAACATCAATGTTCAGATGTGCAATTCTCCCGGATACAAGGCGGGATTGTACGACCATATCATGCCCCTGTTCCGGATGGTTCTTTCCTGGAAAGATCAGCTGAAATACAATGCAAAATGTTTTGTCGGGATCGATGATGGCTGTATGCTTCCGCATGCGACTGATGACCGGGGGACATGCATGGGGAGTTTCTGGACCGGGAGTATCGACCACGCATGTACAGCCTGGATCGCAATGATGATGTACGATTACTGCGATTATTCCGGGGATTTTGAATTTCTGGAAAAAGAGGTGTTCGGTTTCATGAAAGGCGTTATGAACGTCTTTGCAAAAATGCTGGAAGAAGCCCCGGACGGAACGCTTTCGCTGCCGGTCAGCATCTCGCCCGAATACCGTGGAACTGCGCTGGATGCCTGCGGTAAAAATTCCAGTTTCCAGCTTGCGGCGATTCACGCTCTGGCACGGAATCTGTTGAAAGCTGCCGAACTTCTGAATGTGGAACCGGATCCGTTCTGGAAAAAGATCACGGAGAAGCTGCCGCAATGTTCTCTTTACACGCAAAACGGGAAACCTGAAATTGCCTTGTGGGAAGGGCTCCCGCTGGAAGAAAGCCACCGGCACCATTCCCATCTGGGCGGAATTTGCCCGTTCAATACCATTGATCCGGAAGCGGATGAATGGAAAGAGATCGTTTTCAACAGCAACCGCCGCTGGACCGGAAAAGGGATGGGGGAATGGACCGGCTGGGGGATCACCTGGGCATCTCAGCTGCGAAGCCGTCTTGGCAATCCGGAAGCAGCGGTTCTGATGCTGGATCTCTGGAAAAAATGCTTTACAAATAAAGGCGGAAATTCTCTCCATGACGGAATGTTCTGGGGTTTTACGGAATTTGCATTCTGCAACACGGTCATGCAAATGGATGCGACAATGGGTGCAGTCAGTGCCGTTCAGGATCTTTTTGCTCATGATATCAATGGAGTCATTCATTTCTTCCGCGGAATCCCGAAATCCTGGAAACATTGTTCTTTTGAGAATCTGCATCTTCCCGGCGGGATGATCGCCTCGGGAGAATTCAAAGAAGGAAAAAGGGTAAGTCTCTGTGTTAAGGCAGAAAGAGATACAACGCTCCGTTTCAGGCTGCCGGGAGATCATCATACAACAGAAATCCCTCTTGAAAAAGGGGAGAGCTACATAGAATAAAAAAATCATGGCACAGAAAGATGTAAATTTAATAGATGAAACACAGGTAAAGGCGGCATCTGGCAGCCGGTTCCTGCGTTTTTACGGGGAAGCTCCTGAACTGGAAACAGAGGCTTCTGCTCAGGAACTGCAGTCATTGCCGGATGGACTTTCCATCTTCGGGGTCAGCAGAGAACATCCGCTGGATGGAAAATTCGCGCTTCCCCAAGCGGTTGCAACGGGAAAGGCCGGCACTTTGAACCGGGCTGAGTTTCGCGCCCAGCCGGGAGAATATCTTGTCTTTCAGCTTGTTCTCCGGAGCAAAAAGAAAGAGCTTCTTCTGAAAAAAGTCTCCTGTTCTCAAGCGCGTGACTTCACCTGTTTCAACCTGGAGGGAGTCAATTTCAAGGGAGAACCTTTTCATAAAGAAATTACCGTTCTCCCGGAAAAAACAGTGATCCTCTGGTGCGGTTTGAACGTTGAAAAAGATTTTTCCGGGAAAATCCTGCTGGAATTTGATTCCGGAAATCATGAAATCCCCTTGACCCTGCATGTTTCCGGGGAGACATTGTCCGATGGCGGCGAAAAGGATGATTTCCGGATGGCGCGTCTGCGCTGGCTCAATTCCAGAATCGGATTGGAAGATGAAGTTCCGGAACCTTATCAGCCGCTCCGTCGGGTGGAAAATCATATTTTTCTGAAAGGACATGTGATCACACTCGGCTGCAACGGGCTTCCGGAGCAGATCCGTTCCGGATACCAGAATTTGAACCGGGAAATCGTTCATCCGGAAAAAGAACTGTTTGCAAAACCGCCTGAGATTCTTTCCGGAAACCATTTATTTTCCGGAGAAACACTGGAATTTCTGGAAGAGACAAAAACAGTCATCAAGTGGAAATCCGGCAGTCTTACCGGAGAAATCAACTTTAATGGAACGCTCCGGTTTCAATTTTCAAGTGATGCGCCGGAAGGAATCCGGTTGAACTGTACGCTTGCCGATGCGCCCTATATGCTTGGTTTGGGGGTCAAACGCCCCTGTATTCCGCCGGACGCACTGGATTGGCATTGGGATCCGGAACGCTGGGAAGATTCCTTCTGGGCAGGGAATGTCGATTCCGGCTGTATTCTCCGTTTGACCGGCGGAAAGGAACAGCAGGTCCCGCTGCTGAATTGCTATTATCCATGGTCGCCGCTGATCCCTCCGGAACATTGGCACAATCAGGGCAAGGGAGGGATCTCTCTCCGGAAAACGGGAAAAAATCTGGAAATCAGCTGTTACAGCGGGGAATGTGATTCTGCCGGAGAACGGCTCTATCATTTTGAATTGAGATTGACTCCGTTCCATGAAGTCGATTTGAACAACCATTTCGGAACACGGTTTTTCCATCCGCACATGCACTCTTTTGAGCTCAAAGAGGAAGATTGTTTCACGGAACCTGATTTTGAAACCTTGCGGAAGAAGGGCGTGAACTGCATCAATCTCCACCATGCTGTCAGCTTGAACCCCATTATCAATTATCCGTTTTCCGGAAAATCGCTTCCCGGATTGCAGAAATTTGTTGAACGGGCTCACGACGAAGGGTTCAAAGTTCTGCTCTATTACACGGTCAGGGAATTTACGGTTCATGCGCCGGAATTCAAAGCGCTCTATGCGCTGGACGGAGAGATTTTTTTCCCGTGGCATGATAATGGGAAATGGCCGGTGACCACTCCTGCGGAAGGACCTGATCCCTGGTTCAAAGAACATCTGGATCATGGTTTTCTTCCGGCATGGACGGAGGTCATCAAGAGCGGAGTGCTTCATGGAATTCCGGACAGATCATTGATCACTGTACCCCGGAGCCGGATGGAAAATTTCTATCTGGAAGGGATCCGTTTCCTTCTGGAACGGTGTCCTGTTGACGGATTGTATCTGGATGATTGCGATCTTTCTGAAACGGGGATGCAGCGGCTGAGACGGATCTTCCGGAGGTATCGCGGCGCAGAACCGATTCTTGATTTTCATGCCTGGGAGAGCTTCAACAGTGCCTATTGTGTTCCGCTCCGGGATATGGAACGTTTTCCGTTTCTCAGCCGATTGTGGCTGGGCGAAGGAGTTAAATATGATATGGAATCCTGGGAGAACTGGCTGATCCGGCTTTCCGGACTTCCCTTTGGATTGACAGGCGAGATGCTTGGAAAAGGCAATCCGTTTCTGGGAGTTCTTTTCGGAATGACCAGCCGTTACGGATGGGGTGGAGAGCCTTGTGAACTCTGGAAACTCTTCGATCAGTTCGGGATCAGAGATGCCGAAATGAAACCGGATTGCCTTTCCAATGGAGAATTCGGTACAGATGTTCCGGAGGTGCATGTGACGCTCTGGGAAAAAGCGGATGGAGCAATCCTGCTTGCCATAGGTTCCTGGTCCGGGCAGACAGAAACCGTTTCTTTACGCCTTCCTGAAAAATGGAGAAAGCTTCCGTTCATTCAGCCGGAAATCCCTGATTTTCAAAGAGCAGAGGAGTATACTCCCGGGAAGCGGCTGGAGATCGCACCGAAATCCGGCAGGATCCTTCTGTGGAATCCGACTTGAAAAATCCCTCAAGCGGTGTATATTAGAGTTCGAATCACAAGGAGGAACCCATGCCCAGCAAGATAGAATATCTGAGTAAATTTGATCATACGCTCCAGCCCGCCATGTGTCAGCCGGCATCCGGAACAGAGCCCCGGCCCCTGATGGTGGCGCTGCATACCTGGAGTTTCTCTTACGATGCAGATTGTACTCTTTATGCTGAACTGGCAGAAAAATATAACTGGCACATGATTTTCCCGCATTTCCGCGGACCGAACTGGAACCCGGAAGGATGCGGCTCGGATCTTGTGGTGTCAGATCTGGAAGATGCCGTGGCTTATATGTGCGGAAATTACAATGTGGATCCGGCAAAGATCTATCTTGTGGGAGGTTCCGGCGGCGGACATTGTTCCCTGCTTCTTGCTGCCCGGAGACCGGATCTGTGGAGCGCAGTCTCCGCCTGGTGTCCGATTTCCGATATCGCCCGCTGGCACAGAGAAAGTTCCGAACGGAAAAATGCGTATGCCGGACATATTGAAAAAGCCTGCGGCGGTGCGCCTGACAGCTCGGAACAGGCATTGCATGAAGCACGGCTCCGCTCTCCCCTCACCTGGCTGCCCAACGCTGTCAACCGGGTTACGGTGGATATCAGCACAGGAATCCATGACGGGCATACAGGAAGTGTTCCCGTCGGACACGCCATCCGCGCCTTCAATGCGCTGGCTGCAGAATCCGACCGGATCTCCGAAGAAGATATTGCCTATATGGAAGCAAATGAGAAGATCCCCGCACACCTTGCGGCAAAAGAGGGCGATCCGGCATTCGGAGAACACACGGTTTATCTCCGGAAACAATCCAACCGGGTGCGTCTGACGTTGTTTGAAGGCGGACATGATATCCTTCCTGTTGTTTCAGCGGAGTGGCTGGCACGGCAGGCATCCGGAAAAGAACCGGATTGGTCCGCCGGAAAAGCTGTTGACAGCAAAAGTGCTGAACTTTCCAAATAGAAAGATTTCTGATGCTGTCGAGGAAGTTCATATTAGCGCGGGATCAGATTTTTACACTGGTTCTCAGAGATTTCAAATTGAAGTACAACTCAACTGTGCTTGGGTTCATGTGGAGTCTTCTTGTGCCGATCTTTACCAGTCTGGTGTATTGTGTCGTGTTTAAATTTCTGATCCGCTGGAGTCTTCCGAATTATGTTCTTTATCTGCTGAGCGGCAACTTCCTCTGGTATTTCTTCGGGAACGTTGTCACATCCAGCGGCAGGATCCTTCTGAGCAATGCGGCTCTGCTGAAGAAGACTTCGTTCAACCGGAGTTTTCTGATTTTCGGAGTTTTTTCAACGGAGACGATCCATTTTCTTCTGACGATCCCGATCCTTGCGTTTCTGATGTGGCTGTTTGGCGTTTGCCCCCAGTTCTCCACAATGTTTATCAATATCACGGTTGTATTCGTTCTGACAGCCCTGCTTTCCATGGGGATCGGCTTTCTCTATGCCGCACTGAACCTGTTTTTCAGGGATCTGGAACGGATCATCGGACTCCTGATGATGGCATGGATGTTCATGTCACCGGTATTTGTTCCCATTACCCTGATCCCGGATGAATATCTTCATCTTTATTATTTGAATCCTATGGCGGGAATTCTTTCCACCTGGCGGGATGCATTTTATGTGCCGGGATTTCATCCGGAACGGTTTCCTTACCTGTTCGCTGTATGTATCACGGTGTTTCTCCTGGGATACTTCATCTTCCGGAAACTGGAACCGCAATTTGCGGAGAAAATGTGAGCTGCCATGAGTACGACACCGATTATTGAAATCAATCATCTGACCATGCGTTTTGATATTGAGAAAGCGCGTTACGGGTTCAAAAGCATGCTGCTGCATCTGCCGCAATATCTGAAAACCAAGGCAAACCGGAAATGGATCAATGCTCTGGAAGATGTGAATCTGACGATTCAGCCGGGGGAACGGATCGGTCTTATCGGGAACAACGGGAGCGGAAAAACAACGCTTCTTTCCGTCATTGGCGGGGTTTACCGCCGGTATTCCGGAGAGGTAAACGTCCGGGGCAGAGTTTCCATGCTTCTTGCTCTCGGTGCGGGATTCTGCCCGGAACTGTCCGGACGGGAAAATATCATTCTGAACGGGGTTTTTCAAGGGAAAACCCGGCAGGAGATGTTCGCACTGATGGATGAGATCATCGATTTTGCCAATATTGGAGAATTCATTGATGCGCCGGTTTATCAATACTCCTCCGGGATGCGGGCACGGCTGGGATTCAGCATCGCCACAGCAATCGATCCGGAAATCCTGCTGGTGGATGAAGTGATGGCAGTCGGAGATGCTGATTTCAAACAGAGATGTCAGGAACGGATGCAGAAACTCTTCTCCAACGGGACCACTTTGATCCTGGTTTCCCATCAGATGGCAGACATTAAAAAATATTGCGACCGCATTATTGAATTGAAGTCAGGAAAAATCATCAGGGATTATCCTGCTGCGGAACTTCCCTGATGATCTGTGAAACGGAACTTCAATATTCATAAAATTTGAATTCACTGCTCCGTTTATCTTCCGTCACAGTGCCATCCGGAGCGATCCAGAAAGAATCAAATTCCTTGCAGTAACGGTCATAGCTGCGTACAGTTATCCCCGCATCAGAAACTTCTGTCATCACAGAGGTGAAATACATCTCCGGAGGCAATTTTGCGGTGGGGCCGCCGGTGATCACAACGGGGAAGGAGTAACGTTCGCCGACCTTGGGATGAACCGCCGGAAACTCTGCCGGATCCAGCATGGAATAACAGCTGTTGGAGAAGGGAATACTCCGGAATGGACGGTGGACATGCCCTCCGATCCACAAATGGATCTTCACTTTCGGTTCAGTACCTGCGAAAACCGGGTCAATGACCTGCCGGACATGAGAGGGCATATATTCCAGAGGATCGCCCACCGGAACGCCGTGAGCCAGAACGATTCTGTATTTTGCATCCCGGCAAACGGGGAGTTCCACAGCTTTCTTCAGCCATTTTGCCTCGGCAGCAATATAGGGTTCAAAATCATGGAACTGGCGGGTGGAGGGCGGATGGATCCAGCCGTCATCGTCGCAGAAATCCAGAACGATGAAACAGGTATTTCCCCAGCGGAACATGTAATATCCTTCTTTTCCTTCGCAGGGCGGAGTGAAATAATCAAAATATTGGTTTGACTCTTTTCCGTAGATTTCATGATTTCCGCGCACCATTACCAGGGGCAGTTTATTATCGGTGAACTGACGGTAAGGCTCAATGAATTCGTCCATGATGGAACGGTTGAAATTGCTTGCCCAATACAAATCTCCTGCGAACGCGAAGAAATCCGGATGGAAGATCTTATTTTCGCCGAAGATCCGCTTGAAATATTCCATCCGTTCCGGCACGTTCTGCAAATCAGCGGTCAAAAGGAATTGGAACGGCTGATCTCCTGCGGGAGGAGTCCGGAAAGTTTCGATCCGATCCGGGATCAGCTCTTTCAGTTCCCGGTAATCATCAATCAGGACCGCCCGGTATTCATATTCGCAGTCCGGTTTGAGATCTTCCAGCCGGATGTGATGCATCGGTCTGTCATGCCGCCACTGTCCGCCCAGATTGTCATAGAGCCGCTGCCATGCATCGGTTCCTTTTTCCCGGTAATCCACGGCTGCGGGGGTATTTCTTGTTCCGGCAAAGATCACGGAAACCGCATTTTCGCTGCTGTCGGGAAAAGAAACAAAAGGACCGTATTTCATGGAGAGGCAGGGGATATTTTCCATGATCCGGAACATGAGGAGCATATCGTTGGGATTGCCTTTGATTTCAATCGCCACCTGATTTCTGCCCGGGGTATAATCCAGCTGCGCAATATGGTTGTTGAATTGCAGGGGATATTCATTGTTCCCGATGTTCCAGCCGTCGATCCGCATTTTTCCATTGAACCGGAAAGTCCAGACACTTCCGGCCGCCATACCGGTGAAAAGCACTCCGCAATGATCCGAGATGAAATTCCCGACAACGATCACCTTTTTATCTGTCGGGATCAATCCGCTGAAATTGAATTGGAAATCTTCTGAAAATGAAAATCTCACTCCTTCCACAACGGACCCGTCCTGCAGTTGAATATTTCCGTCAATAAAACACTCTTCTCCGATTTCATGATCCATCGGAACGATAAAGTATTTCCAGAACCAGTACTTGGTGTTCTTCAAATATTTCATTTTAGCTCCTCTTTGCTGTAAAGCGATATATGTTTTCCGGCGTTTGAAGGCTTACGCTTTTTCCCAATATTGATTCATGAACGCAGCGACGCGCCCTTTGCGGCTTGCCAGATACACTTTTGCATCCGGCTCTTCTCCCGAAAGATAACGGCGGAGCATCTCTCCTTCCAAAGCACAAAGTGCATCATGCTGAGGATAAAATTCACGAAGCAGGAAATAGACAAATTTTGTCAGACGGAAAGAACCTGCGACCACAGGATCCCTGCCGGGAATCCAATGGACCGCCGTTGACCGGTTGCTCCGGATGGATTCTGCAATGGAATCAAAATCCAGTTTCTCCGCAAACAGAACAGTATAATACCATCCGGCAAGATCGTGATCACAATCATGAGAATCGCTCACCCCGGCAACGGGGATCATTTTTCCTTTTGCCCGTTCTTCCTGCCAGCGGGAAAGAGAAAGCATGTTATCTTCAACATCCTGAACATAAAATCCGCCGAAAACTTCCAGAACATCGAATTTGTTATGTTCCATAAGCAGATCAATCACATCCTCACCAATATAGTTATGATTCATCGGACGCCAGAAGGGATGGCAGAACATGCAGATCCCCCCTGTCTCGCGGACACGGTCAAAGATCCATTCTGATGCGGCAACCTGAAAACGGGCAGGTGCTTCATAATCTTCCGGAACCGCTTTCATATACTCTGCAACCCCGGCACGGTATTGTTCCTCATCCCCGTACGCAAGATCATTCACACTGGATGTTCCGCCGAAATTGACGATGTGGACAGGATTATCCGGCAGATGGATCTCTTCGCCTGGGGTCACAAGCATATCGCAGCCCATTTCAGCAATAAAATCCCGGGCTTGCAGAGAAGGTGCATACCGTTTATGATCGGTCAGAGCCATAAAATCGAATCCGGTTTTCCGGCAGGTCGCAGCAACATACTCAGGAGATTGAGCACCGTCGGAGCAGAAACTGTGCATGTGAAAATCCCCTTTGAACGGTCTCAGGGCAAACAGATCTTCCTTCAGCGCATAAATGGAAAATACCATTTTCTGCGGATCGCAATCCGGTTTCTGAAAATCGACAGCAACGGCATACTCCCCTTCCCGGGGCGTTTTCAGCGTCACAACCAGATCCCCGTTTTCCGTCATCCGGAAAGGAGATCCTTCCACATTGGTTCCCCAGGCTGTATTGTGGACAACATTGGAGTCAACAAACCACACTCTGACTTTGAACGCGTGTTCAAAATTCTTCCGGATCTGCGGCTGCAGAGGACAGATTACGATTTCTTTTTCCAGCTCTCCCGTCTTCAGAACACTGGGAACAACTGAAACATACTGATTCATCTGGTTCGGCATAGGATATCCTTTTTTATTTTACGTTTTCCCGTCAGCTCAGGTACAATACAGCTTTTTCATTCAAAATTCAAACAATGATCTCTATAAAAGTTTCAAAAAAAAGCTGAAATGAGAAGCATTTTCTCTTGAGATCTTCGGTTCCGGTATTATATTACGGAAAAACAGATAAGGGGAACCATGATGAATATGATATTGCAGACATTCAGCGAATTGACTCCGGAAGCAGGAACTTTAGCAGTATGCCGTCTGGGACAGCACAGTTTTCTGGTAAAAGGCGGGAACACTCTCATTGCAATCGACCCGTTTCTGAGCGAGCATCCGAAACGGCTGATCCCTGCCCTCATCCGACCGGAAGAGTTTGCCGGAATTGATTTGATCCTCTGCACTCATGATCACAGCGATCATCTTGACCGCCCCGCCCTTGCCGCAATGGCGGAGGCCTCCCCGAACGCACTGTTCATCATCCCGGAAGCGATCCGGAACTCCATTTCAGAACTGCCGTCAGACCGGATGATCGGGATCAATGACGGAGAAGTTCTGGAAATCGAAGATGCGCTTTCCATTCGGGGGATCGCCTCCGCCCATGAATTTCTGGACAAGTCGGAACAGGGATTGTATCCGTACCTCGGTTATATCGTCACAATGAATGAAACCACATTTTATCATGCCGGAGACTGCTGTATTTATGAAGGGCTCTCTGCGCTTCTCAAAGATGCAGAGCCGGATCTGATGATGCTCCCCATCAATGGACGCGATGCAGTCCGCTATGCGGCAGGCTGTATTGGCTGCATGACCTATCAGGAAGCAGCGGATCTTGCCGGATGGTGCTGGACAAAATGTGTGATCCCGGCACATTATGATATGTTCCCCGGCAATACGGAAGATCCCAAACGTTTTCTGGATTATATGGCAGTCAAATATCCTCAGATCAAAACAGAAAAACTGGATCCCGGCGAAATCCGGCTCCTCAGGCTGAAATAAGAGATCCGCTTTCCGGGATCTTTATTTCTGCTTCTCTTCGTGATACTCTTTTTCCGTATTCACGTTCCAGATTGCAGATTTATCCGCACTCTTTCCGGCAATGATATTTTTCACGGCTTCAAAGGCAGTCACCATGCTGTGATCCATATTATTATACCGGTGTTGTCCATTTCTGCCGATGCAATAGAGATTGGAAATCTCATTCAGATATGCTGTCAGCTCATCGATCCGGGAATAGGTGTCAAAATAAGCCGGATATGCTTTCCGGACCTTTTCCACATGATGATCCTGAATCGGCTCTTCCGGGTTCAGAACGCCCATGGCAACCAATTCGGAAACGCCTTTCTCTTTCCATTCCTCTTCCGTTAAATTCCAGAACGGATCACCCTCATCGCAAAAATATTCCAACCCGATCCAAACGTATTTTTCCGGATCGCAGACAAGATAAGGCGACCAGTTGTTGAAAATCTGAATTCTTCCCAGTTTCACTCCGGTATCCTGCACATAGATCCAGCAGTCAGGGATGATATTGTTCAAGGTCTTGAGTTTCGTCTGATTCTTCAGATTGATTTTCTCCACCAGAAGCCCGACCGTTACGAAGTCCCGGTAAGGTAATCCGTTTGCAATGGTTCTGATCTCTTCGGGGACATCATTGAGGCTCTGCACCAGATCTTTCAGCGGCATGGAAGAGATCACCGTACCGCAATCCAGCTCAGAAACGGTTCCGTCATGCCGGCAGAAGAGTTTCACGATTTTCTGATCCTGAACGATGATACGTTCCGCCTTCCATCCGGGAAGAATCGTTCCGCCCATGTTCCGGATCTCTTCCGCCACGGTTTCCCAAAGCTGACCGGGACCGAACTTCGGGTAGCTGAATTCATCGATCAGAGAGGTTTCCACTCTTCTGTTTTTCCGCCATGATCGGGGAAGAAGTTTTGAAAAAATATCCTTGAGCACAGCCGTAACGGAAAGCCCTTTCACCCGCTGAGCGCCCCAATCGGCAGAAATCTCCGAGGGATGCCTGCCCCATAATTTTTCCGTATACCCCTCAAAAAACATGGAGTAAAGTTTTTTGCCGAACCGGTTGATATAGAAATTTTCCAGAGAATTCTCCGGTGCTTTCCGGATCATGGAGGAACAATAACTCATTCCAGCCAGAACAGTTGTGAAAAATCCCATGTTCCGGATGGTGTTGAAATTCATTTTTACAGGATAATCAAAGAACCGTTTCCGGTAATAGATCCGGGAGACACGGTTCCGTTTCAGCATGACTTTATCCGTTTTTTCCGGATCAGCCCCGCCTTCTTGCAGCGTTACCGGGCGGTTCAGCATCAAATCGTCAAAAGCCGGAGCCCCCTGAAGCGGAAGCAGTTCGTTCCACAGGGCATTGACTTCCGGATCTTTGGTAAAGAAACGGTGTCCGCCAATATCCATCCGGTTTCCATTATGACAAACGGTTCTGGAAATTCCGCCGACCGTTTCCAGTTCTTCCAGGATCGTGACTTTACAGGGAAATCCGGATTTCAAAAGGGAATATCCGGCGGTCAACCCCGCCGGGCCGGCGCCGATGATAACAATGGAAGGTTTCTCATCTGTCATTCCGATTCCCCTTTTCCGAGACTCTGCCGGATCTTACTGATTCCAAGCCTTCAGGAAGGTTTCAGCGATCATTTTATACCCCTCATCTGTGGGATGGACCCCGTCTCTGGTCAGAAGAAGCCCGGTATGCCCCGGATGACGTTTCCATTCGTCCAGGGACATGGTATCGAGAGGAACATAGCGGACTTTCATTTCGTTTGCTGCAACCCGGGCAGCTTTGCAATATTCGGTATAAACATCGCCCTGTTCATGCCAGACTTTCCCTTCAGGAGCTGCCAGAGGAGTGGCAATGGAAATCTTCTTGATCCCGTTCAAACGGGCAACATGTACAAGCCAGACAAGATTGCACCGGTATGCTTCTGCGGAGATCATCGGTTCATCTGCCCAGCAGCCTCTGCCGACTTGAGAATCATTGGTCCCGAAAAAAATGGAAAGTGCATCCGGCTTCAGATCAAGAACATCTTTCCGGAACCGCATGAGCGCGGAAATCGTCTTATCTCCACCAACACCGGCATTGATGATTTTATTTTCCGGAAGCCGTTCCTGTAAAACGGAAACATACCCCGGATCCGCATGAGTCAAGCTGTCGCCGAAACAAACCAGAGTTTCCCCGGGTTCCAAAAATTTTGCAGTAAGATCAAGCATTTTTCTTTCCTTTTCTTTAAAGATTCTGCTGAAATATAACACTTTTTACAGAAAAAGTCAAAACCTTTCCGGAAAAAAATCATACATTCCCCTTCCGGGCGGGGAAGATTTATACAAAATTCCGCCTTTTCCTCTTTTTTCCTTGAAAAAAACTCTATTCTGTGGTATATTCCCCTGAAACATAATAAAAATTGCTATTGTCTCGGAGGTAGAGAATGTCTCAGTCAATCCAGTCCGGCGGGATACAAAAGGTTTCCCGGTTGAACCAAACGGTTTCTCCTGACTTCAATGGAGAGCTCACCGCTTATGAAGAAAGCGCTGAATCCAGCGTTATTACAAGCGGTACAACTTCAACAGGAATCACCCTCAGCAGCGGAAGCATGGTCATTTCCAGCGGCGGAGCAGTAAACAGTGCTGTCATCAGCGACGGCGGGGAAATGGTCATTTCCAGCGGCGGATCTGCCAGTGCCCTGACCGTTAATCCCGGAGGAGAAGTGCATGTTTCCAGAGGAGGATCTGCAGAGGCAATCACGGAAAACGGCGGATATGTCCATGTCGCATCCGGCGCAAGTGCAACCTTTATCGCAAACGCCTTCAGCGGATTGAATCTGTCCGGAAGATCAGCTTCTCTCCACTCGGGAACAACCGCGACAGAAACCATCATCAACGATCAGGGAGCAATGTACATCTCCAGCGGCGGGACGGCAAACAGTGCTGTCATTTATACAGGCGGGAGATTGTATGTTTCCAGCAGCGGATCTGCAACTGCGGTCTGCGTCAACTCCGGAGGGTCTCTCTACGCTTCCAAAGGCGGAACCGTGAAGGGGATCACGGAGAACGGAGGATACGTCTATGTCGCATCCGGCGCAAATGTGGAATTTCTGGAAAACACCTTCACCGGGTTGAACTTGAAGGAAGGTCTTGCTACGGTACATGAAAACACAATTGCCAGCGATACGATCCTCAACAGCAAAGGATCCATGTATATTTACAGCGGCGGTGCCGCAGATAAAATAACAGTCAATGCACAGGGACATTTGAAAGTCAACAGCGGCGGAACTGCAATTGCAATCAAAGAGAACGGCGGATATGTCAACGTTGCAGACGGTGCAAATGTGACCTTTATCGCCAACAATCTCAACGGATTGAGCCTGAGTTTTGAAAGTGCCACCCTTCATTCCGGAACGACGGCTGCCAATACAAGCATCAACAACCGCGGTTCCATGTACATTTACAGCGGCGGATCTGCAAAACAAACAACCGTCAACACCAGCGGAAACATGTATGTTTACGGCAATGCGAATTACACCTCTGTTTACAGCAAAGGCAAAGTCTATGCTGCCGGCGGAGGTTCCATGTATGGAGTGAATCTCTACTCTGACGGAACGCTTTACATCTCCAGCGGAGGAACTGTCAACACACTTTTCTATAACGGAGCTGCATCTGCAACCGTGTCCAGCGGAGGAAAACTTACCGGAACGACCGTCAATTCCAGCGGAACGTTAACGATCCGCTCCGGTGCAGAGGCGACAAATGTCACATTGAAAAACGGCGGAACTCTGAAATATTCCGGAGGAACCTGCTATAATGTTGTCCTGCTCTATGGCGGGATCATGACCATTGAAAACAAAGCGGTCCGGAGCTCTCAAATCGCTTCCGGCGGAACCATTCTCGTCTCCAAAGGCGGAACCGCAAGCGGATGTATCACCAAAAACGGAGGCACACTGAACGTTCTCTCCGGCGGAAGTGCAGATGATACGCAGCTCATGACCAATGGCAGTATGCACATTCTTTCCGGCGGCAAGGCAACCGATACCGTTACCAGTTTCGGCGCAAGA
Source organism: Lentisphaeria bacterium (assembly GCA_017456805.1). The sequence goes on along the minus strand of JAFTIQ010000028.1, from coordinate 1,076 downwards.
GTTCTGGTTTCCGGCGGAGAAATTTACAACACAAATATGAAACGGGGAACCGTCACCTCTGTTTTCCAGGGCGGAACTGCATCTTCCAACACTGTCGATTACGGTTCTTACCTGATCCTTGATTCCGGAGCAAGCGCCTCGGAAACATTCGTCAGCGCAGGCGGCGGATTAACAGTCATGTCCGGGGCGACTGCCGATACCAATGAAATTTACGGAACTCTCAACTGCAACAACGGCGGGATCCTGCTGGGTGAAACAACGATCCACAGCAGAGCGAATCTGGCTGGAAACGCAGTCGTGACAAGCGAATGCGCCATCACGTTCGATCTGACGGAACGCGCAGCCTCTGCCATGAAAGAATCTTACAGGGAAGCTATGCTGAACAATTTCTACGTTGCACGGGAAGCCGATATGACCATATCCGTTGCCGCAGATCAGGAAAACGGTTCCTATATCCTCGCAAACTGGGCAGGCGAAGCAAACAAAAAGAGCTATACCCTCACTGTCAATGGAACAGAAGTCGGAACATTCTCCACAACGGAAAGTTTGACTTACGATGGAAAAACCTATTCTCTGTACTGTTTCGATGATGCAACCAACAGCAAAGCGTTGACCTTGAAAATCTGCGATGCTTCCGTAACGGAAAGCTGGACCGATCTCGGAACCGGTGATTTCAACGGAGACGGAATGGAGGAATCCCTTCTTTCCGACGGCAGCAATCTTTCTGTTTCAGGCGAGCCCCCCCTTTGGCCCGGCAGTTTGTCCGCTTCGGAAGAAATCGCCGGCATTGCGGATTACTGTCATGACGGCACCGATGATCTTCCGGTTCACAACGCAGCATCCGATCAGATGACCGCCTGGCTGATCAAAGATGCTTCCCTCTCCGGAACATTGGCAATTGCCTGAGATAACCTGAAAAGCAAGGGGCTGCTGCAAAATGAAGTGCACCCCAAAAGTTGGACACAACTTTTGAGGTGTACTTTTTTATGGAAAAAAAACAAAAAAAACAGCGTCAGTACAGTGTAGAATTCAAACTTTGTGCTATATTAGATAAGCTAGAGAATGGTTTGAATTAT
>JAFTIQ010000027.1 GCA_017456805.1 Lentisphaeria bacterium | reverse complement strand
GATCAGAACTCCCTTTTCGTCGTAGACCTGAGTCATTCCGACTTTCTTTCCGATAATACCTTTCATAGTACTCCTTACTGGCACGTACCCTCGGATAAAGGCATTGGTGCCGTTGAGGATCCTCCGCGGCAACACAGAGAATCCCGTTTATTTGCTCAGGTGCCAACCTTGACACCTGATCTCAATTTCAGCTTTTCTCAGCCAATCTTGATGGCAATATCAACACCGGCAGGAAGATTCAGCTTCTTCAGTTCATCAACTGTCTTCGCTGTGGGATTGATGATGTCCATCAGACGTTTGTGTGTCCGCATCTCAAACTGATCCATGGACTTCTTGTCAACATGGGGAGAACGGTTCACGGTGAAACGTTCAATTCTGGTCGGAAGCGGAATCGGTCCGGCAACAACAGAACCGGTACGTCTGGCTGTGTTGAGGATTTCCGCGACAGACTGATCAAGCAGTCTGTGTTCGTACGCCTGCAGCTTGATACGGATCTTCTGCTGAGGCTTGGAAGCTGTTTTTGCGCTCATTTCTTTGTATTCTCCACAATTTTTTCTTGAATGTTAGCAGGGACACGTTCGAAGGAATCCGGTTCCATTGTATAGGAAGCACGGCCCTTGGAAAGAGAACGGATGGCTGTCGCATATCCGAACATTTCGGAAAGCGGTGTGTTGGCAAGAACACGGGATGCTGTCGCATTGGAAGAGTCAAGTTCCGCAATGGTTCCACGGCGGCTTGTAATGTCACCAATGATTTCTCCCATGTTTTCTTCCGGTGTGGTAACTTCAACCTTCATAACCGGTTCGAGAAGCATAATGCCAGCTTTCTTGGCAGCTTCTTTCAGACCCATGGATCCGGCAATCTTAAATGCCATTTCAGAGGAGTCAACCGGGTGGAAGGATCCGTCAATAATATCAACATTAAAGTCGATCAGAGGATAGCCGGCAAGAACTCCAGTCTGGGCTGCTTCGCGGATACCGTTTTCGATCGGCTTGATGAATTCCTTCGGAATCGCACCGCCAACAATCTTGTTGACAATCGTGATACCATGACCGCGTTCCATCGGTGTAACAGTAAGAACGCAGTGACCATACTGACCGCGTCCACCGGACTGACGGACAAATTTGGAATCCTGAGTAACTTCTTTGAGAAGAGCTTCGCGGTATGCAACTTCCGGTTTACCGGTGTTGGCTTCCACTTTGAATTCACGTTTCAGTCGGTCAACAATAATTTCCAGGTGAAGTTCACCCATACCGGCAATAATTGTTTGTCCGGTTTCCTGGTTGCTGGAAACTGTGAAGGTCGGGTCTTCTTCTGCAAGAGAGATCAACGCTGCAGAGAGCTTGTCTCTGTCTGCGGTGGTAGCAGGTTCGACTGCAATAGAAATAACAGGTTCCGGGAATGTCATGGATTCCAGACAGATCGGATGTTTTTCATCACAGAGGGTATCTCCGGTAACAACGTTCTTGAAACCGACTGCCGCTGCAATGTCACCGCAGAAGATTTCATCGCGTTCTTCACGGGAGTTTGCGTGCATCTGAAGCAGACGTCCGAAACGTTCGGTCTTGCCGGTACGGGGATTGTATGCGGTCATACCGCGGACAGCTGTACCGGAGTAAATACGGAAGAAGTAGAGTTTTCCGACGAACGGGTCAGTTGCGACCTTGAATGCCAGAGCGGAGAACGGTTCATCGTCACCGCAATGACGGGATATGGGTTCGTTGGTGTCAGGATTGGTTCCCTTGGTTTCCCAGATATCAACGGGAGAGGGGAGATAATCTGTGACAGCATTCAGGAGGGGCTGGACACCTTTGTTCTTGAATGCGGTTCCGCAGAAGACGGGGACGATATGTCCGGCGATAACGCTCTTACGGAGAGCTTTGCGGAGAGCTTCCTTTTCGGGCAATTCGCCTTCAAGGAAAGCCATCATGATTTCTTCATCATCGTCAGCAACTGCTTCAACTGCATTGCTGTATGCTTCAGCAGCCATATCAACGAGATCTTCCGGGATGGGAACTTCAGTAACATCGTTACCATTTTCGCCAAGGAAGTGATATGCCTTCTGTTCGAGGACGTCAACGACGCCGAGGAAGTCTGCTTCTTTTCCGATGGGAAGGGTCAGCGGGATTGCGTTGACACCGATTTTCTTCTTCATATCAGCAACGACTTTGAAGAAATCGGCACCTGTACGGTCCATCTTGTTGACGAACGCGATACAGGGAACGTTGTATTTCTTTGCCTGTCTCCAGACTGTTTCTGACTGAGGCTGCACGCCTCCGACGGAGCAGAATACGCCGACTGCGCCGTCGAGAACACGCAGAGAACGTTCCACTTCAGCGGTGAAGTCGACGTGCCCCGGGGTGTCGATCAGGTTGATTCTGTGTTTGGTATTGAAACGATGCCAGAAGCAGGTGGTTGCTGCGGAGGTAATGGTGATTCCGCGTTCCTGTTCCTGAACCATCCAGTCCATGGTTGCGGCGCCTTCATGAGTTTCGCCGATCTTGTGATTGATGCCGGTGTAATAAAGGATACGTTCGGAAAGAGTGGTTTTTCCGGCGTCAATGTGAGCCATGATCCCGATATTCCGCACATTAGCGAGTGCAGCCTGTCTTTTCGGGGACTCTGTGTATTTGTGTTCCTCAGTCATAATTCAGTCTTTCAATGAGCATTGGGTTATTTTGCAGATTACCAGCGGTAATGAGCAAATGCTTTATTGGCTTGCGCCATCTTGTAAGTATCTTCTTTCTTCTTTACAGATGCGCCCTGATTTTCAAAAGCGTCGAGCAGTTCGCTGGAGAGAGAATCTGCCATGGAACGGCCTTTCTTTGCCTGAGAGTAGGTTGCGATCCAGCGCATAGCCAGAGCGACCTGACGTTCTGCAGGGACGTCAACAGGGACCTGGTAAGTAGCTCCGCCAACGCGACGGCTCTTGACTTCCAGTTTGGGTTTGATATTTTCGACAGCCTGAAGGAAAACTTCCAGGGGGTCCATATCTTTTTTCTTTGCCTTGATTACATCGAAGGCACTGTAAACGATGTTCTGAGCGACGGACTTTTTACCGTTGCGCATGATCGTGTTGATCAAACGGGCAACGAGTTCGCTGTTGTATTTGACGTCCGGCGTCATGGGTCTTTTGGTGATTCTGCGTCTTCTCATAGTTACCTGTTATCCTTCCTTATTTCTTCTTGCCGGCTGCATCGCCAGCCTTCGGAGTCTTGGCACCGTACTTGGAACGGCTCTGTTTACGATCAGCAACGCCAAGGCTGTCGAGCGCACCGCGAACGACATGATAACGGACGCCGGGAAGGTCTCTTACACGACCGCCTTTGATCAGAACAACAGAGTGTTCCTGGAGGTTGTGACCTTCGCCGCCGATGTAGGCGGTAACTTCCTGACCATTGGTCAAGCGGACTTTACAGATTTTACGGATAGCGGAGTTCGGTTTCTTCGGGGTTTTGGTGGTAACCTGGAGACAGACTCCACGTCTCTGCGGGCAACGGTCAAGAGCTTTGGATTTGCTCTTCTTCACTTTCGGGCTGCGGCCCGCTTTTACAAGCTGGTTGATTGTGGGCATATTCTTTCCTTTAATGTCCTTTAATTACGTTTGAAACTGCATACAGATGTTTAAAATAACACCAAAGTGTGCAGTTTTCAAGCGCAATTGTAATTTTTTTTCGATTTTTTTTATTTTATCGCGGCCAAAGAACGCGTTATTCTTCCTCTTCTGCCTCATCAATTGAACTGCGGATGTCATCGGAAAGTCCCATTTCATTTTCATCAAAAATGGTGTCTCCGAACATTTCATCAACTTCAGATGCAGTATCATCTTCCATTACAACTTCATCTTCGAGATCTTCCGGATCCGGGAATTCCAGCGGAATTTCTTCGCCAAGTTTTTCGGGATACATGGACTGATAACGCGCTGTCCCTGTACCGGCAGGAATCAAGTGACCGGTGATGACGTTTTCCTTGAATCCTCTCAGCCAGTCCGTCTTGCCCAGTGTAGCGGCATCCGTCAGAATACGGGTGGTATCCTGGAAGGATGCAGACGAAATGAAGCTTTCGGTTTCAAGAGATGCCTTTGTGATACCGAGCAGGACAGGTTCGCCTTCAGCGGGGGTGCCGCCGGCAGCTCTTGCCTTCTCGTTTTCACGCTGGAAGTCATATTTATCAACCTGTTCCCCTTCGAGGAACGGGGTGGATCCCTGTTTGGTGATGTTGATCTTCTGCATCATCTGACGGATGATGATTTCAATGTGTTTGTCATTGATTTCCACACCCTGTGAACGGTACACTGTCTGAACTTCGTTCACCAGATAACGCTGCAATTCCTGGGCACCGCAAACTTCAAGAATTGTGCTGGGGACAATAGATCCGCCAGTAAGCTTTGCACCCTTCCGGACATAGTCGCCCTTGGAAACAAACAGATGTTTGTTCAACTGGATGCTGTGCTCTTCACATTCATTGGTGTCAGGATCACGGATGATCAGCTGACGGCGGCTTCTCTGGATCTTGCCGAACTCAACAATACCGTCGATTCTTGCAATATCAGCAACTTCTTTCGGTGTACGGGCTTCAAACAGCTCGGACACACGCGGAAGACCCCCGGTAATGTCTTTGTTCTTCAACTGCTGACGCGGAACTCGTGCAAGAACCATACCTTTCTTCACCATCTGATCCTTCTTCGCCATCACGAATGCTCCGGCGGGGAGAGGATAGTAGGAGAGAACGTTGCCCACTTCATCTTTCAAGATGATCTGAGGATGAAGGTCTTCGCGGTGAGGCATAACAGTAAGTTCTTCGTTGCCCCCGCGGATTGCGCGGTTCAAGGTGACGTTTTCAATCAAGTCTTTCAACTCAACGATACCGCCGTCTTCTGCAATGATCGGAAGGTGAGAGGGATCCCAGACTGCAACCTTTTCGCCCTTCTTGAGCTTGTCGCCGTCTTTCTTATAAAGAATCGCACCGACTTCTGCTGTATAGCGTTCGATTTCACATTCCTTGATCGCATCCTGCAGGAAGTCATATCCTTCGTTATAGAATGCACCGATGATCTCGGCTTCCTTGCGGGCCCGTTCCTGTGCCTTTGCAGCAATTGCTTTTGCCTTATCCGCATCAAAGACGATGATATAACCGTTTTTGTTGACAACGACGGTTTCACCCTTTTCGTTTTCAACGGTACGGACGTTTTCAAAACGGATCGTTCCTTCATCTTTTGCAACGATTTCGGGCTTGACGTACTTGGAAACAGCGGTACCTCCGATGTGGAAGGTACGCATTGTCAGCTGAGTACCCGGTTCCCCGATGGACTGAGCTGCAATAATACCAAGAGCATCTCCGACTTCTGCGAGTTTGTCTGTTGCAAGGTTCTTACCATAGCATTTCACACAAACACCGTGTTCCACGTCGCAAGTCAGAACAGAGCGGATCAGAACGCGCTGGATATTCCGTTTTTCCACCAGTTCAGCCAGTTCAGGAGTGAACTCTTCGCCGGCCTTCACAAGGAGACGTCCATCATCATAGATGGGGTCACGGATATCCTGTGCACTGCAGCGGCCGATCAAACGGTCCTTCAGAGGCAGCATGACCTGGTCCCCTTCCACAATTGCACTGATCCAGATCCCTTTCATGGTGCCGCAATCTTCGCAGCGGCAGATGATATCCTGTGCAACGTCAACAAGCTTACGGGTCATATAACCGGAGTCAGCTGTCTTCAGAGCGGTATCTGCCAAACCTTTACGGGCACCGTGGGTACTGATGAAGTATTCCTGCACGGTCAGACCTTCACGGAAGTTGGACAAAATCGGCCGTTCGATAATATCGCCGGAGGGTTTTGCCATCAAACCGCGCATCCCTGCCAGCTGACGGATCTGGTCTTTACTTCCTCGAGCTCCGGAATCCAGCATAGCGTAAACAGGGTTGATCTCTTTGCGGCTGACGTGTTCCAGTTCGCGGAACAGAGCTTCTGCCACAGCGTTACTGGTCTTGGTCCAGGAATCAATAATATTATGATAACGTTCCAGCTGGGTAAGAGCACCCTTGCTGTACTGATCATTGATCTTGTCAATTTCTCCGCGTGCTTCGGTGATCAGTTCCGTTTTCTTTTCCGGAACAACCATGTCTGCGATGGAGATGGACAAACCGGAGAGGGTTGCGTATTTGTAACCCAGAGCTTTCAATCTGTCAAGCTGTTCCACGGTTGCCATGTGTCCGATGCACTTGTAAGCATTGGCAATGAGTTTACCAAGATTTTTCTTCTTTGCCACATCGTTGAAGAAACCGAGTCTCTTATCCCAGATGCTGTTGAAAATACAGCGTCCGGCTGTGGTAAGAAGGAATTTATCCTTGGAATTTCCGTGAACAGTTTCCACACCATAGTCCGGGTTCGGAATACGGATGGCATCATGAATCTTGATGTGACCCAGATCAAGAGCGAAGAGAACTTCGTTCAGATCGCGGAAGGAACGTGCCTTTTCCGGATTCTGAGGTTCACTGGTCAGATAGTAGGATCCAAGAGTGATGTCCTGGGTCGGAGTCATGATCGGTTTACCGTTCGCAGGTGAGAAAATATTGTTGGTTGCAAGCATCAGAAGCTTACATTCCAGCTGAGCCGCACCGGAAAGAGGAACGTGAACAGCCATCTGGTCCCCGTCAAAGTCAGCGTTGTATGCTGTACAGACAAGAGGATGCAGACGGATTGCAGAACCTTCGATCAGGATCGGTTCAAATGCCTGGATACTGAGTCGGTGCAGAGTAGGTGCACGGTTCAGCATCACAGGATGCCCCTTGGTCACCTCTTCAAGAATATCCCAAACTTCGGTATCACCGCGTTCGATCGCCTTCTTGGCGTTACGGACGGTATGACAGGTTCCGCGTCCCTTCAAATGACGGATGATGAAAGGTTCAAAGAGAACCAGAGCCATTTTCTTGGGAAGACCGCACTGGTGCAGTTTCAGTTCAGGACCGACAACGATCACAGAACGTCCGGAGTAGTCAACACGTTTACCCAGCAGGTTCTGACGGAAACGGCCCTGTTTTCCTTTCAGCATTTCGCTGAGAGATTTCAGAGGACGGTTTCCTGCACCGGTCACTGCACGGCCGTGACGTCCATTGTCAAGCAATGCGTCAACAGCTTCCTGAAGCATACGTTTTTCATTCCGGATGATCACTTCCGGTGTACGGAGCTGAAGCAGATTTTTCAGACGGTTGTTCCGGTTGATCACGCGGCGGTAAAGGTCATTCAAGTCGGATGTCGCAAAACGTCCGCCTTCCAGAGCAACCAGAGGACGGAGATCCGGCGGGATCACAGGAAGAACTTCCATGATCATCCATTCCGGACGGGAATTGCTGTAAAGGAACCCTTCCACCAGACGGAGTCTGCGGGAAAGTTTTTTCCGTTCTGCTTTGTTATTGCGATCCTGCAGCTGAGCTGCAAGTTCTCCACGGAGTTTTTCCAGATCGATCTGAGAAAGAAGTTCACGGATCGCAGGAGCACCCATATCAGCCTTGAAGGTATCTTCGCCGGAATAAAATTCGCGTGCCTGATGATATTCTGTTTCATCCAGAGGCTGTCCAAGGGTCAGCGGAGTATCGCCCGGATCTGTAACGACCCAGTTTTCATAATAGATAATACCTTCCAGCTTTCTTGCAGTAATGTCAAGCATGGTTGCAATACGGCTGGGCATACATTTGAAGAACCAGATGTGAGAGACAGGAACTGCAAGTTCGATGTGTCCCATACGTTCACGGCGGACTTTGCTCAGGGTAACTTCCACTCCGCAGCGGTCGCAAATGATCCCTTTGTGTTTGATCCGTTTGTACTTTCCGCAGTTACATTCCCAGTCACGGGAAGGTCCGAAAATACGTTCACAGAACAATCCGCCTTTTTCCGGTTTCAAACTTCTGTAATTGATGGTCTCCGGATTCTTGATCTCACCGTGACTCCATGACCGGATCACTTCGGGAGAAGCCACTTTGATGACAACCGCTTCAAATGCGGATGTCTGAGACTGCGCGGATGAATCCTTGCGGTCTCCGGGTACATAGCTGTTATCAATCATTCTTCCGTTCCTCCGGATTTTTCATTCATAGACATTTCAGAGCGTTTTTCTGCACGGACATCAAGTCCGAGACTCTGCATTTCTTTCAGCAGAACGTTGAAGGATTCCGGTCTGCCGGCATCCAGAACGTTTTCACCTCTGACAATGGATTCGTAGATCTTGGTACGGCCGGTAACATCGTCACTCTTGACCGTAAGCATTTCCTGAAGCGTATAGGCTGCGCCGTATGCTTCCAATGCCCAGACTTCCATTTCCCCGAAACGCTGTCCCCCGTGCTGAGCTTTACCGCCCAGAGGCTGCTGCGTAACCAGAGAATAGGGTCCGACAGAACGGGCATGGATCTTGTTCGCAACCAGATGGTCAAGCTTCAGCATGTAGATCTGTCCGGTCATAACACGCTGGTCAAACTTGTCCCCGGTACGACCATCATAAAGATCCGTCTTCCCGTCATATTTCAATTCGCCATCCACTTCGCGGAAGCCCCAGTGGAAATCTTCACCGGTTTCTTCCTTGATCTTGGCATTGGCTTGCTTCATCATATCAACAATCTGATCTTCATGGATCCCGTCAAACACAGGTGTCGCAACCTTGTAGCCAAGCATCTTTGCAGCCCAGCCAAGGTGGGTTTCAAGCACCTGTCCAACGTTCATTCGGGACGGCACACCAAGGGGGTTCAGAACAATATCAACAGGGGTTCCGTCACTCATAAACGGCATGTCTTCCACAGGAACAATCTTCGCAACAATACCCTTGTTACCATGACGTCCTGCCATCTTGTCCCCAACCTGAACTTTCCGCTTGGAGGCAATGTAGACTTTCACCTTGCTGATGGTACCGGGATCTTCACCGTCACCGTTTTCCAATGCATCAATGGATTCATCACGCTGTCTTTCAAAATCCTTGAAGGATCCGCGGTAGCTGCCGATGATTTCATCAATCTTCTGCTTGATTTCACAATCTTCCATACGGTAGGAATCATATTTTGCAGCAAGCTTGTTGATGGAGGCAGGCGTTACCTTGCGGTTCGCGGAAACCAGAACAACATCATCTTTGCCGGCAGAGGTGTCATAGATCGCATAGGGAAGCTTCCGGTCCTTCAGCGCTTCGGAAAGCTTCACTGTCATTTCACTCAACAGATTGGTGAACTGTGCTTTATAATGATCTTTTGCCTGCTTGATCTGTTTTCTGCGTTCAGATTTGGTCATGGACTGACGTGTGGAGTCCTTCGCATATTCAATACGGACATCCATCACAACCCCGCCCTTACCGCTGGGAACCACAAGACTGGAATCTTTCACATCAGCTGCTTTTTCCCCGAAAATTGCACGGAGCAACCGTTCTTCAGGAGCAAGCTCTGTTTCAGATTTCGGTGTGATCTTACCAACAAGAATATCTCCGGGCTTCACTTCTGCTCCAAGACGGACAACGCCATCCGGACCAAGATTGCGGAGCGCTGTTTCACCAAGGTTCGGAATATCACGGGTGATTTCTTCCGGTCCAAGCTTGGTGTCACGGCTGGTAATCTCAAATTCATCAATGTGAATACTGGTGTAAACGTCCTCTTTCACAAGACGTTCACTCAGAACAATAGCGTCTTCAAAGTTATATCCGCACCAGGACATGAATGCAACCTGGACGTTTTTCCCGAGAGCAAGTTCCCCATGATCCGTCGCAGCACCATCCGCAATCGGATCGCCGACTTTCACAGTCTGACCCGTACGGACCAAAGGCCGCTGGTTGACACAGGTTCCGGCATTGCTGCGCAGGAATTTCACAAGACGGTAGACAACAGGATTCGGGTCCGCTGTTTCTGTGCGGTTCTTACCATCTGTTGTAACAACAACTTCATCCGCACAAACTTCCGCAACGATCCCTTCAGATGTGGAGGAAACCACTGCGCGGGAATCCACTGCAACCTTCTTTTCCAAACCGGTTCCGACATACGGAGATTCGGTGATCATCAGAGGAACACCCTGTCTCTGCATGTTTGCACCCATCAATGCACGGTTCGCGTCGTCGTGTTCCAGGAAGGGAACACAACCGGCAGCAGCACTCACCAGCTGCTTCGGAGAAACGTCCATATACTGAACATCTTCTCTCGGCCGCTCGGCAGAGTCACCTTCATAACGGGTCATAACCGTCGGATTGATAAACATATTATCTTCATTCAAAGGAGCGTTCGCCTGCGCAATCACAAAGCGTTCTTCTTTGTCCGCAGTCAGATAATCGATTTCATCCAGAACCTTGCAGTTTTCAACACGGCGGTACGGGGTTTCAAGGAACCCGAATTTGTTGATCCGTGCATAAAGAGAAAGGGAGGAAATCAAACCGATGTTCGGTCCTTCAGGAGTTTCAATCGGACAGATTCTTCCATAATGGCTGGAGTGAACGTCACGAACTTCAAACCCTGCACGTTCACGGCTCAAACCGCCGGGACCGAGTGCAGAAAGACGGCGCTTGTTGGTCAGCTCGGAAAGCGGGTTGACCTGATCCATGAACTGAGAAAGCTGGTTTCTTGCAAAGAAATCACGGATCACACCGGCAAATGCCTTGTAGTTGATCAGCTTGGAAGGAGTCGTTCCCTGAGAATCTGCATTCAGAAGAGACATGCGTTCCCGGATCAGACGTTCCGTACGGAGCAGACCGAGACGGCAATGATTCTGCATCAATTCGCCAACGGTTCTCACACGGCGGCTGCCCAAATGGTCAATATCATCTGTATGTCCGCCCGTATTGCTGCGGAGCTTCATCAGCTGCTTGGTCGCTTCCATCAGATCCAATTTGTCAAGAACACGGAGATCTTCAGGGAGAGAAAGACCAAGCCGTTCATTCAATTTGAAGCGGCCGACAGCCCCCAGGTCATAACGCTTGTTGTCAAAAAACAGTCTCTTGAGGAGCTGTTTGGAGTTATTTACACTTGCCGGATCGCTGGGACGCATCTTCTTGTAAATTTCCTTCAAAGCATCATCAGGATTGTCAGAGGGGTCCGCTTCGAGGCATTTGATCAGATATGCATCACCATCAGGGATATAGGCAAGTTCAACTTTCTTGATCATTCGTTCCGACATTGATTTGACGTCAGATTCGTTGAGCTGGATGAAGGCGGGCACAACGACATTTTCGTCAGCATCAAGCACAGGGGCAAACGTATAGTAATGCCCGATATCTTCCGCTTTGAGCAACTGAGCAGGAGTCATGGTCTTGATCGTATAAGCAGCTTCGATCATGTCCCTGTCTGTGTCATAGCCGATCGCACGCAAGAATGTGGAAATCAGGAACTTGCGGCGTCTGCGCTTTCTGTCGAGATAGATGTAGATGTAATCGTTGATATCAAACTGGACTTCCATCCAGGAACCACGATCAGGAATAATTCTGTATGAGAAAAGGGTACGTCCACTGGAATGTCTGGTTTTTTCATAGCAAATACCAGGGGATCTGTGGAGCTGACTGATAATAACACGTTCTGCGCCGTTGATGATAAAAGTCCCGTGCTCTGTCATCATGGGAATTTCGCCGATGGGAACTTTTTCTTCAACGATGGCATCTTTATTTTTGAAACGGAAATTGACTTCAAGAGATGCACTGTAATTCTTTCCGCCCTTGATGCAGTCAATCACATCAGACTTCGGCTGTCCGAGTTCATAGGAAAGAAACTCAAGAACCATCTGTTTGTCATAACTCTCAATGGGGAAGATCTCATTGAAAACTTCCTGGAGCCCTTGATTGACACGCTGTTCAGGAGGAGTGTCGAGCTGTAAAAACGTTTTGTAGGAATCGACCTGTATGCCGATCAGATCGGGGATTTCCAAGACGTCTTTCAATTTTCCGAAATTTACACGTTCTGGCATAGATTCACCTTGCTAAAGAGTTCAAGAAGTGCTGCTTATATTCAAAAATCATATTAATCCGCCTTCAACATCCGATTAATACGACAAAATCCCTATGATACTTTTCACAGGGTTTACGGGACATTTTTTACCTAAATCGCTGTCAGAATCTGTCCCGTCAGGCTGAGACACCGAACGGCGGTAAGTACTCAAATGAGTCTACCGCCGTTTGGTTGTAAGACAAAATCAAATTACTTGACTTCGACTTTAGCTCCAGCAGCTTCAAGGGTTTCCTTGATCTTCTGAGCTTCTTCCTTGGAGACGCCTTCCTTGATGTTCTTGGGGCAGCCGTCAACGAGATCTTTTGCATCTTTCAGGCCGAGACCGGTAAGAGCACGAACTTCTTTGATGACGTTGATTTTGCTTGCGCCAGCATCAGCGAGGATGACGGTGAATTCAGTCTGCTCTTCAGCAGCTGCAGCGGGAGCTGCACCAGCTGCGGGAGCTGCAGCAACTGCAACAGGAGCAGCTGCGCTGACACCGAGACGATCTTCGAGGGCCTTAACCAACTTGGAGAGTTCGAGAACGGAGAGCTTCTCGACGTAGGAGATGAACTGCTCCATTTCAGCAGTGATTTCGACGTTTTCAGACATTGTAATGTCCTCCTATTATTTTGCTTCTTCGAGTTTGTTTTTGTATGCGTTGATGACGTTGATAATGCTTCCAGCTTTTGCGCTGAGGACACGGACAAGACCGGTCGGGACAGCGTTGAGCAGACCGAGCAACTGAGCACGGAGAGCATCTTTGGAGGGCAGATCAGCAATTGCTTTGATTTCTGCAGCACTCAACATCGCGCCCTCAAAGTAACCGCACTTCGGGGCAAGAACTTCCTTGGTGGAAGCTGTGAATTCAGTAATGACTTTGGCTACTGCACTTGCATCACCATTTCCAACGACAACAGCTGTGTCGCCGGTGATCTTGGAATTTGCAAGAGCTTCAAGTCCATTCAGTTCCGCGACTTTGCGAACAACACGGTTCTTGAGAACGTGGCAGTTTGCACCGACAGCATAAAGCTTGTCACGGAAACCATTCATCTCTGCAGTGGTGAGACCTTTGTAGGAGACGAAATAAACGAAATCAGAACTTGTCAGCATGGCAGCGATATCGTTACCGATCTGGATCTTTTCCTGTCTCATTTCTGCTCCTTCATGTAGTCACGCACATCAACCTTGATGCCAGGAGACATCGTGGAAGAAATTGTGCAGGTCTGAATGTAAACACCTTTGGCAGATGCAGGTTTTGCCTTCACAAGAGCCTGAATAACAGCACCGCAGTTTTCTGCGAGATCTTCAGCTGTGAAGGAGAGTTTTCCGACAGGGACCTGGACGCAAGCGCCCTTGTCTGCGCGGAATTCAACACGACCTGCCTTTGCTTCAGCAACGGCATTACCGACTTTGTCAGTCACTGTACCGGTTTTGGGGTTCGGCATCAATCCCTTGGGACCGAGCTGACGTCCCAGAGGACGTACTTTACCCATTGCTGCCGGAGATGCGATCAGCACGTCGAAATCGACCCAGCCGCCCTTGATTTTTTCGATGAGATCGTCGAAACCAACGAAGTCTGCACCGTTTGCAAGAGCATCCTGTTTGAGCTGTTCGTCATCAGTAATGACAGTAACAACAACTTTTTTTCCTGTTCCCTTCGGAAGGGGCACAGCGCCTCTGACGGTCTGGTCAGTCTGCTTGGGGTCGACACCGAGCTTGAACGCGATTTCGACTGTCTGGTCAAATTTGACCGCAGGCATAGCCTTCAACGTCTTGAGGGCGTCCAGAACATTCAGCACTGCATTCTTGTCGAAAGATGCGAGCTGTGCTCTGTAGAGTTTACTTCTCTTAGCCATCAATCACCTCAACTCCCATGCTGCGTGCGGTACCTGCGATAATTCTGATCGCGGCCTCTTCACTGCGGGCGTTGATATCGTCCTTCTTCGTCTGAACGATCTGCTTGATCTGGGACATTGTGATCTTTCCGGCGCTTTCGCGTCCGGGAGTCTTTGCTCCAGATGCAAGTCCAGCCACTTTCTTGATCAGAACAGCAGCCGGGGGAGATTTCGTTACGAACGTGAAGGAGCGATCCTGGTAGACGCTAATCACCACGGGAATGATCATTCCCGCCTGGGACTGTGTGGCGGCATTGAATTCTTTACAGAATCCCATAATGTTGACACCAGCCTGACCAAGCGCGGGACCCACGGGGGGTGCCGGGTTGGCGGAGCCGGCGGGAATCTGCAAACGGATAACCGCTGTCACCTTTTTCGCCATTTGTTCCTCCGTTTCCGTAAACGTGGTAGGAAAGGCAGGGCTTCTCCCGCGTTTACGACGTAATTTTTATTATACAGTCTTTTCGAAAGAGATCAGTAAATTACTGTTCCCGTTCGACCTGCCAAGACTCTGCTTCCACTGGAGTGGAACGGCCGAAGATGGTCACATCAAGTTCGAGCTTACCATGTTCGCCGTCAATTTTCGTAATAACACCTTCAAAGTTTTCAAAGGCGCCGTCAATAATCCGAACTCGTTCGCCGACTTCATATTCGATTTTGGGTTTGGCTTCGGCGTTGGAATCGCTGACATCTGTCTGACGGAGAATATCGTCGACTTCAGTCTGAGAAAGTGGAGTTGGACGTTCGGGTGTTCCCCCGAGGAAACCGATTACCCCCTGAGTTCCGCGGATAAAATACCAGACATCTTCATTGAGGGAACCGTCTTCTTTGTAAAGATCCATTCTGACGAGGACATAACCGGGATAGAACTTCCGGTCAAGTTTTCTCTGTCCGCCGCCTTTTTTATGTTCGACGACTCGTTCAGTAGGGATAAGGACTTCGTAGACAGGCAAGGATTTTTCTTCTGTCTGAAGAGCTGCCAGGATATTTTCCCGGACTTTATTTTCGCGGCTTGAGAGGGCATGCAGAACAAACCATTGTCCGACATTTCTATCCATGATAATCAATGCTCCCGGTATATGGTTGATTAAAGTTTAATGATGCCTTTGACGATGTGGAAGAGGATCTGATCCACGCCCGCAACAAAGATGGAAGTTACAGCCAATGCGATGATAACAAGGATTGTGGATTCCAGCAGCTGACTTTTTTCCGGCCAGGTGCACTTTGCCATTTCATCCATTGTTTCTGCGATAAACGCTCTTGTTTTAGCGAACCATCCATTCATGGTCCTGCTCCTTCCATATAGAAAACTGTTAAAAAAAATGGCAGGGGCTGAGAGGCTCGAACTCACGACCTGCGGTTTTGGAGACCGCTGCTCTACCAACTGAGCTAAACCCCTGCGGGAAAAAGGAAACCTGAAGGTTTACTTGGTTTCCTTGTGAACTGTGCGTTTGCGATCGAACTTACAGAATTTCACTTTTTCAAGACGACCGGGAGTATTTCTTTTTTCCTTGGTCGTTGTGTAGTTGCGACGCTTGCACTCAGTACATTCAAGTGTAATGATCTCACGCATAATTTCAAATTCCAGTTACAACCGGGAATGCGGCAGTTTTTAATGACCGCCGCAAATCCCCGGAAGTTTCAATTACTTCACGATTTCGGTGACACGACCGGAAGCAACTGTACGACCGCCTTCGCGGATAGCGAAACGCTGGGTCTTTTCCATAGCGATAGGAGCGATCAATTCGACATTGATGGTGACTTTATCGCCAGGCATGACCATTTCAACGCCTTCCTGCAGTTTGATGATACCAGTAACGTCTGTGGTTCTGAAGTAGAACTGAGGACGATAGTTGGAGAAGAACGGGCTGTGACGTCCGCCTTCTTCTTTGGAGAGGACGTAGATTTCAGCGGTGAATGTGGTATGAGGAGTGATGGAACCGGGCTTAGCGAGAACCTGTCCGCGTTCGACTTCTTCCTTCTTGGTACCACGGAGGAGACATCCGATGTTGTCACCAGCCTGACCTTTGTCGAGTTCTTTACGGAACATTTCGACACCGGTGATGGTGGTTTTGCCGGTTTCTTTCATACCGACGATTTCGACTGCGTCACCGACTTTGACTTCACCGCGTTCGACACGACCGGTAACAACTGTACCACGACCTTCGATGGAGAAGACGTCTTCGATCGGCATCAGGAAGGGTTTATCGGTTTCACGCTGCGGTTCGGGAACCCAGCTGTCGATAGCGTCCATGAGGTTCTGGATGCAATCGCATTCCGGAGTGTTGGGATCGGTTGCCTGAAGAGCAGGATATGCAGCACCTCTGACGATGGGGGTGTTGTCAGCATCGAAGTCATATTTGCCGAGGAGTTCGCGGATTTCCATTTCGACGAGTTCGAGGAGTTCCGGATCATCGACGAGGTCGACTTTGTTCAAGAAAACGACGATACGGGGAACACCGACCTGTTTTGCGAGGAGGATGTGTTCACGGGTCTGGGGCATGGGACCATCAACTGCGCTGACGACGAGGATAGCGCCGTCCATCTGAGCAGCACCGGTGATCATGTTTTTAACATAGTCAGCGTGTCCGGGGCAGTCAACGTGAGCATAGTGACGGGTTGCTGTCTGGTATTCGACGTGGGATGTTGCGATTGTCAGAATCTTGGTTGCGTCACGGCGGCCCTGGGATTCAGAAGCTTTAGCGACCTGGTCGTAGGGGATGTAATCCGCAAGACCTTTGAGGTTCTGGACATGGGTGATTGCCGCGGTCAAAGTGGTCTTACCGTGGTCGACGTGACCGATTGTACCAACGTTGACGTGGGGTTTTTCTCTGTTAAATTTCTCTTTTGCCATCTCTTCCTCCTTATTCGGTGACTCTATGGCCCTTTTGTTTACGTTTATTTACTAACGCTCGTTATTGTTTTCTTTTATTTTTGCAGCCAGTCTCCGATGGGAGAAAAACTGGAGCCCACGACCGGGATTGAACCGGTGACCTCGTCCTTACCAAGGACGTGCTCTACCAACTGAGCCACGTGGGCATTTCCTTATCGCATCACTTCATGCGAGCACAAAGAGTGCGGGATAGGGCATTAATATAATCCACTTTTTGAATATGTCAAATCAAAAAACAGTTTTTTTTGCATTTTTTTCAAAAAAAATCTCAAAATCGCTTGATTTTCGGCAAATAACCATTAGATTTCTTTATAAACCTAACTCTTGGATCGGTCCTTTCCGGCTGTTCCAGGCAATTTTAACATAATATATCACAATTTGGAGAAATGTCAAATGCTGATGCAAGAATCTTTCCGCTGGTATGGACCGAATGACCAGGTCCCTCTTTCTTATATCCGCCAGACCGGTGCAACAGGAGTCGTCAGTTCCCTTCATCATATTCCTTACGGTGAAGTTTGGACGGAAGAAGAGATCCTTTCTTATAAGAAGGTGATCGAAGATGCCGGGCTGATCTGGAACGTGGTGGAAAGTCTGCCTGTTCACGAAGATATCAAGGTCCGTTCCGGAAAATATCTTGAATATATTGAAAATTACAAGGAAAGTCTCCGCAATCTGGGAAAATGCGGGGTCAAAGTGATCACCTATAACTTTATGCCTGTTCTTGACTGGGTCCGTACAGATCTTCATTACAAGCTTCCAGATGGCTCTGAAGCGCTGTTTTATAATCAGAAACAGTTTGCGGCGTTTGAGATCTTCATTCTTCAGCGCGAAGGGGCGGAAGCTGATTACACGCCCGAAACCGTTGCGAAAGCAAAGGCTTATTACGACAGCATGACGGAAGCGGAACGGGATGCGCTCACCCGTGGGATCATTGACAACTTCCCCGGATTCAAGGGTGTGACTCTGGAAGATGTCCGCAGTATGCTTGCCCGTTACAAGACGATGACAAGAGCAGATCTGGAAGCGAATTTGCGTTATTTCCTTTCTGAAGTTGTTCCTGTTGCGGAAGAAGCGGGCTGTATCATGGTGATCCATCCGGATGACCCGCCGCGTTCGATTCTCGGGCTGCCCCGTATTTTCAGCAATCTTGAAGATATTCACAATCTTCTGGCGATGCAGGACAGTCCGGCGAACGGGATCTGTTTCTGTTCCGGAAGTTTCAGCGGCAGACGTGACAACAACATTGTTGAAATGTTCAAAGCCTGTGCTCCGAGAGTTGGTTTTCTGCACATGAGAAGTACTCAGCATGATGATGAAGGAAACTTTTTTGAGGCGAACCATCTGGAAGGCTGTGTTGATATGTTTGAACTGATGAAAGCTGTTTGTGAAGAACAGATCCGCCGGAAAGCGGAAGGCAGAGCTGACTGGCAGATTCCCATGCGTCCGGACCATGGACATGTGATGATGGATGATCTGGAAAAGCCTGCGGTTGCGAATCCCGGTTATACGGCAATCGGGCGGATGAAAGGGCTTGCGGAATTGCGCGGTCTTGAATTTGGCGTACTGAAAGCATATCATCCGGAAATTCTGAAAGAACTCTGATGCTTACGAAGACCTTTTCAGCGACACTGAGCGGAGTGGAAGCCCGGTGCATTGAGGTGGAAGTCAATGCAACGGGACAGGGGGAGGAGTCCAACGTTGTGATTGTGGGGCTTCCCGATGCTGCAGTCCGGGAGAGCCGGAACCGGGTCAGTTCTGCGCTTCAATCCAGCGGATACGGTCATCCGACCGGTTATACGCTGGTGAATCTTGCGCCGGCGGACATCCGGAAAGAGGGTGCGGCATTTGATTTGCCGATAGCCCTGGCATTTTTATCTGCTATGGGGCTGGTGAACAGGGAAGAACTGGAACATTCACTGATCATTGGCGAGCTTGCGCTGGATGGTTCAGTCCGCCCGGTAAAGGGGTGTCTTCCCATGGCGATGCTTGCCCGGAATCTTGCTCCCGGGATCAGAAATCTGATTGTTCCTGCGAAAAACGTGCAGGAAGCTGTGATTGCCGCGAAACAGATGCGTGTATATCCGGTTTCCAATTTGCGGGAGGCTGCCGATGCGATTGCCGGAACGCTGCTGCCGCTTGCGCCGCCGGAAAAGGATTTGTTCCAGGAGCCGGATTGGTCAATCTATCCGGATTTTGCTGATGTCAAAGGTCAATATATGGCGAAACGTGCGCTGGAGATTGCTGCAGCGGGCGGGCATAATGTGCTGTTCATCGGGCCTCCGGGAACGGGGAAATCCATGCTTGCCAGCAGATTGCCGGGGATTTTGCCGCCCATGACGGAAAAGGAATCTCTGGAAACCAGCCGGATTTACAGTGTTTCCGGGCTGCTGAGTCCGGAATCGCCCTTACTGAAAACCCGTCCGTTCCGGTCACCGCATCATACGGTAAGCGATGCCGGATTGCTGGGCGGAGGGACCGATCCGAAGCCCGGGGAGATCAGTCTTGCCCACAATGGAGTATTGTTTCTGGATGAACTTCCTGAATTCAAACGGAGTGTTCTGGAAACGCTCCGTCAGCCGATGGAAACGGGGGTCATAACGATCAGCCGTGCGGCGGGAAGTTTTGATTTTCCCTGCCGTTTTCTCTTTCTGGCGGCAATGAATCCGTGTCCCTGCGGACATTTCGGAGATCCGCGGAGAAACTGCCGGTGCGGAGCAAAGCGGATCCAGGATTACCGTGCGAAGATTTCCGGACCGCTTCTTGACCGGATCGATCTTCATGTGGAAGTTGCTTCTCTGACGGATCATGAGCTTTTGAATGCCCCTGTGAGCGAGCCCAGTTCAGCGATCCGGGAACGGGTTTTCCGGGCAAGAATGATCCAAAATGAGCGGGGGATCATCAATTCCCAGCTTGGACCGAAAGAGCTCCGGGAATTCTGTCAGATCAACATGGCGGATAAAAACCGTCTGCGGCACATGATCAATGAACTTGCATTGAGTGCCCGGGCGTATGACAGGATCCTGCGGGTGGCGCGGACCATTGCGGATCTGGATGGTGTTGCTGAAATCAATATGGAACACATCTATGAGGCGGTGGGCTACCGTTCTCTTGACAGACGGATGTAAATCAAGGAAATTTGAGATTTCTTCCGAAATCTTCTGGAAAGTAGGAGGAAAAGGAAGTATATTATCGGGTAAAAACTCCGGAGAATCAAAAATTGAAATCGCTGATGACATTTTTAATCTTTCTGCAAGGCGGAATCGTTGTGTACTCGCTTCTGGGTGCAGCGGCTGTCTATGTGACAGAATCCGGAGAATTACCGGATACTGCGGCAGGACATTATATTCTTTCCGGGGTATATTTCATGATGTGCAGTTCTCTTCTTCTTTCCGCGATCGGAGCTGTCAGCGGCGGGATCCTCTGGATTGCCGGTTTTACGCTTGGCAGCAGGCTCAGGACTTTGATCACGCTGGGAATGGGAATTGTCTCGGGATTTATTTGGTATTACTTACTTAACTGCGGGTTGTAACATGGCAAAATTCAGAAGCGGCTTCGGCTATGATGCACACAGATTTGAGCGGGGACGCCGCATGATGCTTTGCGGGATCCAAATTCCCTGTGAATATGGTCTTGCAGGACACAGCGATGCAGATGCACCGCTTCACGCTCTGACAGATGCCCTTCTCGGGGCTCTCGCGCTGGGCGATATCGGAAAAATGTTTCCGGATACAGAGGAAGCCTACCGCGATGCGGACAGTGTGGAACTCTTGAAAAAAGCTTACTCGCTGGAACCATTCCGTGAATGGGAAATCTCCAGCATAGATATAACGATTGTTGCTCAAAAACCGAAAATTTCTCCCCATACGGATGCAATGCGGGAACGGATCGCATCTGCGCTGGGAATCGGCTCTGATTGCGTTTCCATCAAAGGGAAAACCACCGAAGGAATGGGTTTTTGCGGCAGAGGAGAAGGATTGCAGACGTTTGCGCAGGTCCTTCTGGAAAGGAAAGGTTGAACCATCATGCTTGAAGATCTTGTAAAACAAACACTGCTGGAAATCGGGGAAGATCCCGAACGGGAAGGGTTGATCAAAACTCCGGAACGGGTCGCCAGAAGTTTGAAATTTCTGACCCGCGGTTATACGCAGGATATTGAAAAGGTGATCAACGGCGCGATCTTCACTCAGGATTGCGACGATATGGTCATTGTGAAAGATATTGAATTTTACAGTCTTTGCGAACATCACATGCTTCCGTTTTTCGGAAAATGCCACATTGGCTACATTCCGAAAGGACGGGTTTTCGGCGTATCCAAACTCGCCCGGCTTGTGGATGTGTTTGCACGGAGACTGCAGATTCAGGAACGGATGACTCAGCAGATCGCTCAGCAGATCTTTGAGATCATCGAACCCGAAGGCGTGGGGGTCGTCGTGGAAGCACAGCACCTCTGCATGCGGATGCGGGGCGTGGAAAAGCAGAACTCCCAGATGATCACCTCTTCCATGCTCGGATCTTTCCGGAAGGAAACCGCCACCCGCATGGAATTTCTCAGTTTGATCAACGTACAGCGGAGCTGACCATGAGAGTTCTTTTGCAGCGGGCCGCAGCCGGAAGTGTTACGATCGACGGAACATGTGTCGGCAAGATCGGGAAAGGACTCGTCCTGCTGATCGGTGTTACGCATACGGATACTCCGGAGGATGTGGATTACCTGGTCAAAAAGTGCACAAATCTCCGGATTTTCGAAGATGAAAACGGAAAAATGAATCTGTCATTGCTTGATATCGGAGGGGAGATCCTTGCGGTTTCCCAGTTTACTCTTTACGGAGATTGTGTGAAGGGCAGGCGTCCGGGATTTGATGCGGCGGCAGAACCGGTCATGGCGGAAAAACTTTATGATCTTTTCGTTGAAAAACTGCGGCTGGAAGGGGTCCGGAAAGTCGATACCGGCAGATTCGGCGCAGATATGATGGTATCGATCGAAAATGACGGGCCGGTAACCTTTATGCTGGAGAGCAAAGCAAAATCATGAAAAATGTTGTCATACTCGGTTCTACCGGATCTGTCGGGGAAAGCGGATTCCGTGTTGCTCAGGCAATGCGGGAAAAGATCCGTGTCCTCGGGGTGGTCGGGAACACCAATCTGAAACGGCTCGGGGAACAGGCTTCTGTTCTCGGCTGTTCTTTTGCGGCAACAGGCAGCGGGAAGGCGGAAGAGCTGCAGAAGGAACTCCCTTCCGGATGCAAAGCATACGCCGGAATGGATGCCATTTGTGAACTTGTCAGCCGTCCGGAGGTGGATCTGGTGCTGTGTGCAATCGTAGGGATCACTTCGCTCCCTGCGGTCCTTGCGGCGATCCGGGCAAAAAAAACCATCGCTCTTGCCACAAAAGAAGTTCTGGTTCTGGCAGGGGATATGGTCATGAAAGAGGCTGAAAAAAATAAGGTGAAAATAATTCCTGTTGACAGCGAACACAGTGCCGTTTTTCAGTGTCTTGAAGGACAGGAGAAATTCTGTTCAAAGATTCTTCTGACCTGCAGCGGCGGTCCCTTCCGGAACACTCCGGCAGAACAGCTGCGGCATGTCACCTGGGCAGATGCCATGAAGCATCCGACCTGGAACATGGGAGAAAAAGTGACGCTGGATTCCGCGACACTGATGAACAAGGCTCTGGAAATGGTGGAAGCTCATCATCTGTTCGGGGTTCCGGAAGAGAAGATCGGCGTGCTGATCCACCCTCAGTCCATCGTTCATTCCATGGTGGAATTCGAGGATGGGGCAGTCATTGCTCATCTGAGTGTGCCGGATATGCGGTTTCCTGTGCAGTATGCATTCTCCTGGCCGGAGCGGTGCCCGGGCGGTTTGCCGGTGCTGAATCTGGCGAAAGCCGGAACGCTCACCTTTGAGGAACCGGATACGGAACGTTTCCCCTCGCTGGAATTTGCACGGGAAGCGATTCGCCGGGGCGGAGTCGCCGGGGCTGTGATGAACGCAGCCAACGAAGCGGCTTATCTCCGGTTCAAAGCTGGAACGATCGGATTCACAGATATTTGGAAGATCGTGGAACAGACGATGGAGGCGATCAACGGAACAAAACGGGATGTCTCTTTGGAAGAGATCATGGAAGCAGATCGTGCCGCGCGCGCTTTTGCTTCTGCAATAACATGGAAAGGATAATGGATTTATGGACAGTTTTCTGAATGTACTTTCGATCATCGGATCGGCACTTTTTATGGTTTTCTTCTTCGGACTCTGCATTTTTGTGCATGAGCTCGGGCACTTTCTGGCTGCAAAATGGTGCGGTTTGAAAGTGACTGCCTTTTCCATCGGATTCCGCAAGATCTGGGGAAAAACATGGAACGGCGTGGAATACCGGATCGGCTGGTTCCCATTCGGCGGCTATGTGGAAATCCCTCAGGTGGATGGAGATGGCGCTCAAGTCAAAGATGAAAACGGAAACGAAATCGATATTCCGCCTGCAAAACCACTTGCACGCATGATCACTGTCGTCGCAGGCCCCCTCTTCAATTTCATCTTCGGATTCCTGGTGGCAGCAGTGATCTGGATCGTCGGGATCCCCCAGGATACTCCGAACCTGAAAGAAATCGAGGTCGCGGCAATCCAGGAGAGCAGTCCGGAATACAAAGCCGGTCTGCGGAAGGGTGACGTGATCGTCAAACTCAACGGAAAAGAATTCAATACCAGCTGGAACGGCATTTTCAAAGAAATCCTTACCACCGTCGGACCTGTCAGAATGACAGTCAAGCGGGATGGCAAACTTTTTGAGATCTCCTATGTTCCTGCGGTGAACAAACAGGTTTTGCGGGATGAAGAGATCGCCTATCCCTTCTTCTTCCCGAAATTGCCGATCATTGTATATCCCGGAAAAGATTCCCCTGCTCTTGCGGCGGGTGTCCTGAAAGGAGATAAAGTTCTGGCAGTCAATGGAAAACGCCCAACATCCATTGATGAATTTGAAACCATGATCGACAATTCCAAAGGAGATCCGATTTCCCTTCTGATCGAACGGAACGGAAAAGAAATCACGGTTTCCAATATTCTTCCGAAACCTCATTTCATCAATGGAATTGATGGGGTCTGGCAGGTGGGCGTCACCTACTCCCCCGCAGCAGATAAATTCATCATCCTGAATGTCGCTCCCGGTTCCCCTGCGGAAAAAGCAGGATTGCAGAAAGATGACGTTATCAGCAAACTGGACGGCAAGACCTTTGCCACGATGGAATTTCCGAAACTGGTGCAGCTTGCCGGCGGCAACACCATGAAACTGGAAGTTCTCCGGGATGGCAAACCTCTTCAGGTGGAACTGAAAGCTGCATTTCACAGATACTATTCCATCGGTGTGGAATATGCTTATATAGCCCATCCGACTCCGTGGCAGCAGTTTGTCAATACCATGGATCTGACCTGGAAATCCATGCGTGCCATCGGTTACAGCATCGGCGGAACGCTCGGTTTGACAGAACAGGCGACCACTGTCAAGCCCAAACACATGAGCGGACCTCTCGGAATCGGACGGATCCTTTACCGTTCTGTTTATGAAGGTTCTCTGATCCAGGGACTCGGCATTGTTGTTCTCATCACCTTCAGTCTGGGACTGCTGAATCTGATGCCCTTCCCGGTTCTTGACGGCGGGCATTTTGTTCTGGCATTTCTGGAAATCATCTTCCGGAAGCCGATCCCGAAAAAGTTCCTCAATCCGATCTCCTATGCATTCGTTATCATCATCATCGGCTTTATGCTGTTTGTGACCTTCTACGATGCAAAACGGGTCATCGGAGACTTTACCAAACGGGATCTTCCGGCACAGGCGATCGCCAAACCGGAGAAATAATATGGCGAAAAAAGCCAGGGAAACTGTTTCGATTTCTGACATTGCAAAGAAATGCGGAGTCAGCGCAATGACGGTCAGCCGCGTTATGCGCCAAAGTGCACTTGTCAGCAGAAAAACCACGGAACAGGTCCTGGCTGCCGCAGAGGAACTGGGATATCTCAAAGGTTCCCGCCTGGGGCGTCCGGCAGATCTTCCGGGAAATGTGCATACAAGAGTCCGTTTGATCTGCGGAACGCCGGAACGGGGGCCGGTGGTTTTCCAGATGCGTCTTCTCTCAGCCGTGGAACGGGCTCTGACCGCTCAGAACTGCGAATGTATCCTCTATTGCGGAACCGGAGATTACCGTACCTTTCTGCAGCTCCGCGCCTCCGCTCTGAAAACAGAAGCTCAGGCAACGTTTATCATCGGAGATTTTCCGGAGAAGCAGCTGGAATCCCTGATTGCCGCCTTCCCCGGTGCAATCCTGATCGACCACCCCGGCCCGCCCGCGACCAATGCCTCCTTCAATTCATTTGCGTTTGACAATGCCGCGGCAGCTGAAATCGCCCTTTCCCATCTTCTGGAACAGGGATACCGGAAACCGCTGATCATTACCGGACCCGAAACGCATTTCTTCTCCAGGGAAATCGAATCCGGATGCCGGAATTTCATGACAAAGCATCATCTTCCGATGCCTGAGATCCTCCGGACCGATTATACCCCTGCCTCCGCTGAAAACATTATGAAGAAATATCTTGCCTCAGGAAAGCAGTTCGATTCCATTTTCACCACCGATGAAATCGCCACAGGAATTTACCGCGCCATGTTCTCCTGCGGAAAGAAAATTCCGGAAGATGCCGCTGTGTGCGGATGCGATAACCTGCCCTCCGGCGCGGTCCTGTACCCTTCTTTAACCACAATCGCTCTTGATTATGAAGCACTTGCACGGAGCGCAGTAGAATTTGTGATTCAAAAAGAAAAGAACGGAATCCCAAAACGGATCCGGCTGATGCCCTCTCTTTTGATCCGGGAATCCACGGAAAAAAGAAGATAAAAACATTTTATTATGACAAAAAAGTGAAATAAGTCTTCGTTTCCGCTTGCAAAATGGTCATTTTGATGCTATCTTACCTGAAAAGAGCATTGTGAACACGCAATCCTCTCTGTGAGAAATATTGAAAAAACAAAATAAATATCAGGAGAAAAAAATGAAACTGACCCAAAAACTCATGATCGGTGCTGTGGCAGCTGTGCTGTCTTTCACCTCTTTTGCCGACAATGAATTCAAAATCATCTCTGCTGCTGCAGAAAAAGGAAATGCCGTTGCACAGCTCAAACTCGGCGATTTTTACTTTCACGGTGAAAATGTCGGCAAGAGTTACATCAAAGCAATGGAATGGTATGAGAAGGCTGCAGATCAGGGAAATGCTGAAGCAATGTGCAACCTCGGAGTCTGCTACCAGTATGGTTTCGGCGCAAAGATCAATGATGAAAACCTGGAACTTGCAGTAAAATGGTATAAGAAGGCTGCAGAAAAAGGCTATGCAAGAGCTCAGTATCATCTGGCAAATTACCTGGAAAACAGAAAGATCGATGACAAGATCAAAGATCAGAAAGAACGTGATGCAATCGCAGCAAAATATCGTGAAGAAGCATTCCCCTGGTACAAGAAAGCTGCAGAAGGCGGATATGCTCTTGCTCAGTATAAACTCGGCCGCTTCTATGAACAGAAAAATAATAAAGAAGAAGCTGCCAAGTGGTACAAGAAAGCTGCGGATCAGGGCAATGCTCATGCGCTTGCCCGGCTGATTGTTCTTGGCAAACCGTTTGAAGCACCTGCCAAATAATCCGGAAAAAGTCCATTTTCCCGATCTTTTTCAGGATCCCGGGATCTATCAGGGAATTTCAGGAGTTGACTCTTGAAATTCCCTTTTTTGTATAGAGATGCCGGAAAACAGCTCAATTTGCATTATTTTCCGGATTTGAACTTGAAAAATGCTGATTCCGGGTTTATTGTACCGAACGATACAGAATCAACTCCAAGATAATAAACAAAAGGAAACGTTTATCATGGAAAAAAACTATGACTTTTTGAAACGCATGCGGGTTGTCCACAAGCCCAACCGCCGCGATGCATCAGCAGTCAAGCTGGATCAGGAAATCGCTCTCGACTCCAGCTGGAAGATCGTTATTCCGGAAAATGCCTCTGAAATGGTTGTCATGGCAGCCAACGATTTTCAGGATTATCTTTTCCAGAGCATGGATCTTTCCATCACAATTGAGAAAACAGCTTCTCCCGCAAAAGCACCGAAGACTTTGCTTTACGTTACCGCCGATCAGTATGCCGCGATTCAGGAAAAACCGGAAGGTTCCAGAACCTTTGCTCTTGAAGTCTCCGAAGAAGGTATTGTTCTCTGCGGTGCAGATGAACGCGCAATTTTCACCGGAAGCATCCATCTGGAAGATTTGATGAATTACCGGGAAGCTCCCTTCCTGAAGAAAGGATTCAAGGTCCGCAAACCTCTTACCAGAATGAGAAGTACTCACTCCGGAAGCGGAATTGATGATTATCCGGATTGGCAGCTGCAGGCAATCGCTCATGCAGGCTTTACCGCAATCGATATTTTCGTGAAAGCCCCCAACGTCACGACCAGAGGCCCTGCAAATATCAATGACATCATTGAACGCGCTAAAAAATTCGGCCTTGATGCCGTTCTTTACAGCTATCTGAAGAGCTACAAACATCCGGATGCCCCTGATGCAGAAGAATTTTTCGACAGTATTTACGGTGAAATCTTCCGTCAGCACCCCGGATTTGCAGCGATCCACCTGGTTGGTGAATCGCTGGAATTCCCCAGCAAAGATCCCCACACGACCGGAAAATCCCACCGGGAAAGTGTCATTGACGGCATTCCCGATACCCGTCCGAGTCCGGGCTGGTGGCCCTGCAGCGACTATCCTGCCTACATCAAGCGCATTTGTGATGCCGTTCACAAAGTCAAGCCGGAAGCAGAAGTCATTCTGAATACCTATAACTGGGGCTGGACTCCGGCAGAACTCCGCCGGGAATTCCTCTCCAAACTCCCGAAATGCGTCACTGTTCACGTCACCTATGACATCTTCAAGATGAATGTCCGCAACGGATTGAAATCTCCTGTCATGGATTACAGTATTTCCGCAGATGTTCCGGGCGAATACTTTGTTTCCGAAGTCAAAGCGGCAAAGGAAGCCGGAATCAAGACGGTCCGCTGTACCACCAACCTTGCCGGATCCAGCTGGGACTTCGGTACGGTTCCCTATGCTCCGGTGCTGTTCCGCTGGGCAAAACGTATGACCGTTCTCCGGGATTATCTGTTGAACTACAACGTCAACAGTTTCTATGATGACCACCACTACGGCTGGTGGCCGAACCCCTGCAATGACCTTGCGAAAGAAATTTTCTCCTCTGACGGAGATCTTGATGTGGAAGCAGTTCTGACCCGTGCAGCAATCCGCGACTACGGCAAGGATGCCGCACCTGTCATTGTAAAAGCATGGAAACTCTGGAGCGATGCAATGGATCATTACGTCGGATCCAATGAAGACCAGTATGGTCCCTGGCGCGTGGGCCCCTCCTATCCCTTCATCTTCCAGCCCAATATCACCCGTACCATGAGCAAGAAGGAGATTGACTTCCCCTCTGCTCCCCATGCACACTTCGGCGGCAGAATCGTCAAGACGCTGTATCAACCGTACGAAAACGAAAACCAGTCTCCCGGACCTCTCCGTTATCCTGCAGAAATCCGCGATCTGGAAGTCATGGAAGAAATGTGGAACGAAGGTCTTGCACTGGTCGAACAGGCTCAGGCATTGATTCCCGAATCAAAGAAAGATGATGGAAAACGTCTGTGGTGTCTGGGGAAATTCATCCGCAACTCCATCCGCACCACCCGTGCAATGAAACAGTGGTGGCTGCTGAATACCAAGCTCATAGCCTCCTATGACAGAGATGAAATGCTTGGCATTCTTGACAAGCTTGTTGCCATTGGAAAAGCGGAAATCGAAAACGCCAATGATACCGTGGAAGCAGTTTCCTTTGACTCCCGTCTCGGCTGGGAACCCAGCATGGAATACATGTGCGATCCCTGGCACCTGGATTGGAAAGTCCGTCAGATCAACAGTATGTTCCGTGAAATCGAAACATACCGCGGCTGTCTGATGCTTGGAAAGCCTGAAAAATAAGAGATTCCACCGGAATCAAATCTGATTCAGAATACAGCCGGCTTCAAGAGATTGAGGCCGGTTGTTTTTTTTGCATGTTTTTCTCGATTATTTCTTGAAAATCTCCCGGTTTCAGGTTATCTTACCACTATCGTAAAAAGAAAAAATTTGAATTGGAGAATATACTGATTATGGAAGAAGAAAAAAAAGAGACCGGCGGATTTTTCCGGAAATTCATGAAACGCGGCGGCGCCGGGGTTCTGGCTGCGGTTCTGATCATTCTGATCTTTCTGATTTGTGCAACCTGGCTGAGATCCCTGGTATTCGGTGTGCTGCTCGCCTGTGTCCTGCTCCCCGTTGAACGCTTTTATCTCGACAAAGTGTTTTGTCATAATGAGAAGAAGGGATGGTTCCTCCGGTTCAAGGAACGGTTCTCCAAAAAAGAACTGACTCCGGAAGAACAGGAAAAGCAGCTGAAACAGCAAAGAGTATTCAAGGCTTCATTTGCAGCATTGATGACATTGTTTGCGGTGATCCTTCTTGTTACGATCCTTGCTTTTGCAGTGCTTATCCCTTATGCAAAAAGTGCGAAAAATGCCATTACCGAATGGGGAAAGAAGAGTCCTACGGTTACGAAAGTGGAAAATTATCTGCTGGAAACAAAATCGCATCAGGAAGAGAACGAAGAGCCCCGGGGGATTCTGGTTTCTTTCCGTCAGAACCTGAAAGCTCTTGCTGAAGAGAACAAAGATACACTGACCTCCTTTGCGATTGCGCGGGGGAAAGACGTGTTTAGCGTAATCTACCGTCTTTTGAAAGGCTTGGGATATTTACTGCTTGATATTACTCTTTCGATCTTCTTCGGTTTTTATTTTCTGCAGAAAATTGCCATGTTTGAAGGTTCCGGCAAAGAACGCCGGGAACGGACGAGCGAATGGTTTGTGAACCAGTTTTACAATTCCCCGTGGCTTCCGGCGGTTTCGGAAAGCACAAAAAATCAGGCTGTCCGGATCCTCAACCATATCAACGTGATTCTTTCCCGGTGGGTTCGCGGCTATTTTATTGTGATCATGATCGAATTTGTTCTTTATACGCTGCTGTTTACGGCCGGTGGGATCCCGTATCCGCTGCTGGCGGGAAGTGTTGCCTGTCTGGCGATCCTTCTTCCGTTCATCGGGCCTGTGATCAGTTTCACGCTGACGGCGTGTCTCTGTATTGCCTTCTGTGATTCATCCCTGTTCCTGACCTTGATTTTTGTCTGTGTGATCTATCTTCTGATCAACGGATTGCTGGAACAATTCTTCCTTTATCCGGTATTTATCGGAGAGGTTTCCGGGCTGACGAGTGTGGAGACGATTATCGTTGTATTGATCGGTGGATTAGTGGCAGGGATCAGCGGAATGATCTTTGCAGTTCCGGCGGCGGCCATTATCAAATATATCATTCCTGAGATCTATAAGGCGACCTCCTCCACAGAATCTACGGAAAAAATGCTGCAAAAGGAATCATTATGAAAGAAATACCGAGCAGAGCAGAACTCCCGGAAGAACAGACCTGGGATCTTACCCCATTGTATTCTTCCGCTCAGGCATGGGAGAAAGATTTCAAAAAACTGAAGGGCATGGTCCGGAAGTTCAATCAGTATAAAGGAAAATTATCAGATCCGCAAATGCTTTATGAGGCATTCCGGGCAAGTGATGAGCTTTCTCTTCTCATGGATCAGCTTTTTACCTTTGCCAGTCTCCGGTCCGATGAAGATACCGGGAACTCCGCCAATCGTGCCCGGATGGACCGGATCAGTGCCACAGCCTCTGAAATCGGCGGGGAAACAGCCTGGTTTGAACCGGAGCTGACCGCTCTGCCGGAAGATCAGTTCAAGCAGCTCCTGAAAGCTCCTGTCCTGAAATTTTACCGCAGAACTCTGAAAGAGATCGGCAGGGACCGGAAACACACTCTTTCTGAAGCAGAAGAACGGGTTCTGGAACTCTCCGGAGAAGCATTTCAGACTCCGGAAAAGGCATTTTCCATCCTGAACGATGCCGACCTGGTGTTTCCTCTGATCAAAAATGAAGCAGGAGAAGAGGTCCGCCTTTCTCAGGGAAATTATATCAGTTTTCTGGAATCCGGGAACCGGGAGGTGCGCCGGGATGCATTCAAAGGAATCTATTCCGTCTACGCCGGATTCCGGAACACCTTTGCGGTACTCATGGATTCCGAAGTCCGGAATCATGTGGTGGATGCCCGGATGCGGAATTATAAATCTGCCTTATGCTCCTCTCTTTCGGAAGATAACATCCCGGAAAAGGTTTACCGTTCTCTGATTTCTGCAGTTCATGAAAACCTTGCTCCGCTTCACCGGTATTTTTCCTTCCGGGCAAAAAAACTCGGTTTGGAAAAATTGAATATGTATGATATCATTTGTCCGCTGGTTCCGGAAGCGGCACGGAAAATCCCCTGGGAAGAAGCCCGTGAAATGGTGCAGAACGCACTCCAGCCTCTCGGGAAAGACTATGGAACCGTTCTGAAACGGGCATTTGAAGAACGCTGGATCGATATTCCCGAATGTAAAGGAAAACGCTCCGGAGCTTATTCCGGCGGATGCTACGGCAAACCGCCTTATCTTCTTCTGAACCATTCCGGAACACTGGACAGTGTATTTACCCTGGCTCATGAGCTTGGACACTCCATGCACTCCTATTATTCCAACAGTTCCAATGAATATCATTATGCCGGATACAAGATCTTTGTAGCAGAAGTGGCTTCCACGACCAATGAGATCCTGCTTCAGCAGTATCTTCTTTCCAAAGCAAAAAGCAAACAGGAAAAAGCATATCTGGTGAATCATCTTGTGGATACCTTCCGTGGAACGCTTTACCGGCAGACTATGTTTGCGGAATTTGAGTTGATGATGCATGAAGATTCTGCGGCGGGGATCCCGTTGACCGCAGATCATCTCTGTGAAAAATATCTTGCGCTGAACGCTCTCTATCACGGGGAAGATGTGGTGAACGATCCGGAAATCCAGTATGAATGGGCACGGATTCCTCACTTCCATTATGATTTTTACGTTTATAAATATGCGACCGGGATCTCTGCTGCGGCGGCGCTGGCTCAGAAGATCCTTGCCGGCGATACAGAAGGCTATTTCCGTTTTCTCAAAGCTGGCGACTCCAAAGATGTCATTGACATCATGAAGGATGCGGGAGTGGACTTCACAACGCCCGCCCCCATTCAGCAGGCATTAAAACTGTTCTCGGAACAGGTGGATAAACTGGAATCTCTGATGTTATAAAACTTATGGCGAATCTCTCTCAGAACATGATGCAGAAAACGGATCTGCGGCAGGAACAGACGATCTC
Organism: Lentisphaeria bacterium; assembly: GCA_017456805.1. Next base: position 27,347 of record JAFTIQ010000027.1, on the reverse strand, counting down.
TGCCCAGCAGATCCAGTCTCTTGATCTGCTTCATGCCACCGCTCTGGAACTCCAGAACCTGATCTCTCAGGCAATCGAACAGAATCCTGTTCTGGAAATCGAAGAACAGGATTTTGATTCCTTTCCTCAGGAAGATCCTCTCCGGCAGGATGCCCCTCCCGAACAGGATCCCGAAGATATGAAAGAGGCGATGGAACAGGTGCTTCAACTGGCGGCTGAGGGCAATAATCCGGAAGAACTGAATATGCCAAGAGATCTCTCGGATGAAGCCGAAGAACGGAGAACCCGATTTTTCGAATCTGTCGCTGATGTGGAAAATCTCTGGGATCACCTCTCCTCCCAGCTGCGCCTTTCCGAATGCAGCAAAAGAGAAAAAGAAATCGCAGAACTCATCATTGAGGGAATCGATGAAACAGGTTATCTCGGGACTCATCCGGCAGATATTGCCATGATGGGCAATTGTTCCATGGAAGAGGTGGAATCCGCGCTGAAACTGGTTCAGAGCTTTGATCCTCCCGGAATCGGAGCAAGAGATCTGAAGGAATGTCTGCTCCTGCAGATCGAGGAGAAAGATCCGGATGCAGATGATCTGAAAACCATGATCTGCGACCATTTGGAAGATATTGCCAAAAACCGACTGAGTCTCATCGGCAGCAAAATGGATCTTCCGCCGGAAGCAGTACAGATCCTAGTGGGGAAAATCCGGAAAATGAACCCGTTCCCCGGAGGAAATGTCATTCAGAATGCGGCACATTACGTCATTCCGGAAGCGGAAATCGTTCCGGAGAAAGATGGATTCAAGGTGATCGTTCAGGAACGGGAAATCCCGCGTCTCAGGATCTCGGAATACTATGAAGAGATGCTGAATAATCCGGAAACCCAGCAGGAAGCCCGGGAGTATCTGGCAAAAAAAATCCAGGATGCCCGGGAACTGATGGATTCTCTGGAAAAACGGAAAACCACCATCGGGAAAATTGCAGAGCTGATCGCTTCGGAACAATTCGATTTTCTGAAAAACGGGGTGGAATCGCTTCATCCCATGACCATGAAGCTGATTGCAGATAAACTGAATCTGAGCGAATCTACCGTCAGCCGCGCGATTTCCAATAAATATATCCGGACCCCTCAGGGAGTCTTTGAGTTCAAATATTTCTTCTCCGGCGGATTTACCACAGAAGACGGGTCTTCCATCTCCTCCAAGAGTGTCAAGGAACTGATCCGGGAACTGGTGGACGGGGAAGATCCGCGGAAACCGTTGTCTGACAGCAAGTTGACAGATCTGCTTTCCGCCCGCGGGATTGAGATCCGCCGCAGAACTGTTGCAAAATACCGGGAGGAACTGGGGATTCAGGCCTCTCATTTAAGAAAGGTAATCATCTGATATGCTGCCTGAAAAAAAATGGAAATACCGGATCCAGGTGATCCTTCTGTTCCTGACATGCGTTCTGATCTCATTTTTCATCAGGACTTGCACCTATAACCGGGAAGCTGCCACTCTGGCAATCGCCGTCGGAGATGCAGAACCGCTCTGGTACGGAAACTTTTACAAGAACCGTCCTGCCTCGCCCAGCTGGGGAGATATGTTCCCGGAACCCCGCCCGAATTTTGTGCCGTTCACCGTGGAAAGTGCCATGATGTTTGCCTATGCTTCCGATGTGGCTTCCGGAAAAGGAGTTCCTCAACGGGATGAACGGCTTGCGTATCTCCCTGAGGTTCCGCCTTACGCGCAGATGAATATGACTCTGGAATGGGTTCTTGGCTGGGGCTACCGCTTTCTGTGCCTGTTCCGTTCCCCGCCGGAGGCTTCCGGTTCCGCATTGGAACTGCAGGATAATCCGGACTTTGCATGGTTTGTATCTGTCAATATCCGGCTCTGGACTTCGCTGCTGTCCGGATTGGTATTTCTCTGGCTGGTGGTGCTCCGTGTGCCGCCGAAACTGGCAGTGCTGGGAGGATTGCTTCACGCGGTATCCGCCGCGGCTGTCGCCCGGGCAACCGGACAGGATATCGTCCGGGGAGACTTTTGTATTCCGCTGATCATGTTTGCCATGATTCTGGCACAATCGCTCTATCTTCGTCCGGGCAGATTCCGGCTTCTGCTGCTGTTTTTTGTGACGGGGGTTGCCTTTGCTGCGTGGGATCTCTGCCAGATGATGTTCGGGATCTGGATTGCGTATGAGCTGCTGAGATATCTCTCCGGCGGACGGTTCACGGGTGCGCGGAAATCGGTCTGGATCGCCATTGCCTCGGCAATTCTTCTGAATGCTTTGCTTGTTCCATTCAATGTGACATACGGTCTGATCATGTCGAAGCTGGTTTGTGTTCTGCTGCCGCTGCTGTTCCTTGTGATGTATGTTCCATCCATGAAATTCTGGAAACGTCTCTGTGTGATCGCGGGGGCAACGGTTGTGCTTCTCGGATTCTACCACGGGGTGATTGACAATGCGGAATACCGTGCAAATTACAGTCATTTCTCCAGTGTAATGCATGCGAAATTCAAGTTTCTGAATGAAAAGCCGCTGGATCCTTCGGTCATGGATTACGATGCCCGGATCATGTGGACCCCTTCCATGCACTCCTGCACCTGGGATATTGCCTCCGGGTATTTTCCCTCTCTTGGTTCCATGCCGGAACTGCGGATGCATCAGGGCTTGATCTCCGTCCGGAATCTCTGGAACTATTATCCGCTGACTCTTGGCTGGTTCTGTTTTTTGCTTCTTCTGGGCGGATTGATCACGCCTGTCAGGAGAGCGATTCTCCGGGATAAGCCGAGAAATCTCCTGCCATATCTTTACACGATCGGTTTTATCGGCGGGTTTGCACTGATCGTGCGGTACCATGAATTCCTGATTATTTTTCTTTCCATATCGCTCCCCATGCTTTATCAGGAATGGTTCCACGGATTGGGAAAAGCAAAAAAGAAAACAAAGATTTTCCTGACACTGGTCTTCTGTTTTCTGCTTCTCTTTGAATTTGTGATCACAACCTCCGCCCGTGTCAGAGCCTATCAGACTGTTGATTCCTATCTTCCGCAAACGGTTCATCTGATCCGCTGGTTCCGTGACGGAGAGGCGATGAAAGGGGAAACCGTTGTTGCCAGCTTCACCTTATCTCCGGTTCTGATGGCATATACCGGCGCAAATCTGGTCATGCAGCCGCAGTTCGGCATGGAACCCATCCGCCGTCCGGTGGAAGAATATCTGAACATCATGTATCACGGAACAATTGCCGATCTGGAACGGTACTGTGACCGTTATCAGGCGGATTATGTGATATTCGACAAAGGGCTTGCCGGGCCGATGCATCCTTACTCCTCCCGCTACATCGCCAATGCCGCCGAATTGAAAGCAGATTCCCCTGTCAATATCATGAACCGTCTTCCGGATTCCATGCAGAATTTCATTCAGATCCCGCCGCCCCGGAAATACCGCTTCACCGCCATGAAGTATACCGTGTTCAAGTATGTGAAGGAATCCGACCGCACCTTTGCCCGGGAATGTGTCAGAAAAGCCGGAGATCTGATTCTGGAAGATGATCTTTCCGGCGCAGAAAAAGTGATTCTGGAAGGTCTTGCCGCAGATCCCGGTTCGGAGCAGCTCCGGAAACGGCATCGGGAACTGTTCCTGAGAAATTACCGTCCGGCTCTGCCGGAAAAAACAACGCCGTAAAGAACATTCTGTTTCCCTGATTTCAAATCAATCTTTGACAGGGACAGCGCGTTTTCTTTTTTTGTTGTTCTGTTCTGCAAGGGTATTCCGTTCCCAGAATACACCGTCGGTATACCCTTGGATGGAAGGATCGGTTTCTGCTTTTTTCAAGCGGGCAAGAGTCCAGCAGCAATACTCTTTGTTCCATTCGATCCCGCAATAGTTTCTGCCCAGTTTTTTAGCGGTCACGGCAGTGGTTCCGCTTCCGCAGAAGGGGTCGAAGACCATTGCCCCCGGCGGAGTGCTTGCCAGGATCAGTTTTGCCAGAAGCTTTTCAGGTTTCTGCGTGGGATGATCCGTATTTTCCGGCATGGACCAATAGGGGACAGAGATATCATCCCAGAAGTTTGAGGGGCAGGTCAAACGGTATTTTCCGCCCTCGGATTCCTCCCAGTCCTTTGGTTGTCCGTCTTTTTTATAGGGAGCAATGACTTTCCGTTTCATCTTCACGGCGTCCACATCGAAATAATAGTTTTCGCTGACAGTTCCGAACCAGATATCCTCGCAGCTGTTTTTCCAGTTGGCTGCGGCGCCGCGGCCTTTTTCCCGCTGCCATGTGATCCGGTTCCGGACATGGAGATATTTTTCCATGACCGAAAATTCAGCGGCGGAACATTTCCAATCCCCGCAAAGATAAACGGAAGCCTCCGGTTTGAGCAGCCGGAGAAGTTTTGGGAACCAGGAATCCAGATACGCTTCATACTCCGCGTTTTTCATGCTGGCGAACTTTGTTCCGTTGAAATTTTTATCAAGGTTGTAAGGCGGATCCAGGATGAGCAGATCCACGAATCCATCGGGCAGGAAATCGATGACCTGCAAAAAATCGGCACAAATGATTTTATTGGTAATTTTCCGGAGGGAAAGTTTTTTTTCAGGAACGAATAATTTTTTTTCGAACTGAGCGAATTCCTTCTCCGTCAAACGGAGGGTTCTGTTTCTTGGAGCTTTCTTTTTCTGTTCCGGCATAAAGGATCCTCTTTGTTCTGAAGAATAGCGGAGATGGGGCATAAGCCGGATTCTGTAACTTCCCGAAGGAAGCGGCGATCATCTGTCTGTGCGGCCAGAACCCGGAATTCAAACGCTGCGAGCAACAGCTCATTCCCTATTTGGCCTTGCTCCGGGACGGGCTTGCCTTTCCGGAAGGATTACTCCTCCCGGATGCGGGCTCTTACCCCGCCGTTTCACCCTTACCTGACGAATCAGGCGGTTTGCTTTCTGTTGCGCTTTCCTTTCCGCGGCATATTGTCCGCGGCATCCTCCTGTTACCGGAGGAGTCCCTGCTCTGTGGGGTCCGGACTTTCCTCTTTGCATAGCAAAGCGACCGCCGCCCCATCTCCGGCTTATAATATACGCCTCTTTTCGGAAAAAACAAACGTCATTCAGATTTTTCGCCCAACTTTCCCTGCCGCCGTCGCACCATGCCGGAAAAATTTTCAGAATTTTTTGAAAAAAACGCTCTTGTAAATTGAAAATATGATGCTATGGTAACTTCAGATGAGCAGAAAATCTGCTCCAAAAACCTTTTCGTCCCGCTTTTAACAACGTCAACGGAAGGAGTCTCTTATGGCTGATATTTCTCAAAGTGTCTGTCTCAATCATCCCGATACCCCGGCGGTCATCCGGTGTGCAACCTGCGGAAAACCCATTTGTGAAAAATGCATCGTCAACATGAATGGCTCTGCCTACTGTTCCCATAAATGCGCCGTCAACGCGGCAAATTCCGTTGACCGGGTCAACAGTGTTGTGGAAAGCAAAAAACGTGCCGATGGAAAATCCAGAACAAGAACCATTGTGATCCTGATCATCCTTGCCGCTCTCGCTGCAGGCGGATATTACTATTACACTCAGAACAAGGGGAAAGTAAAACGCATGATCCGCAAAGCGGAACAGCAGGTCGATTCTGCAGCAAGAGAAACCAAAAATGCGGTCCAGGAGGAAATCCCCTCCAGTTCCCATTACAAGAGAAACAGGGAAGATCTGGTGAAATAAATCCCTGACGTTTTCCGGATCAGAAGATCCTGCAGGGCATAAAAATGTACGAATTATGCCCTGTATGCTTCTGTCCCGGAAAAAAAACGATTTTTTCTTTCTTTTTCCGGTTGCAAAAATCAATTTTCAGATTATAATACCTTTATCTGCGGGCAACGTCGGATTTTCCCGGAACACGATGAATTAACGGGAACTTTGCCCACCTTTATTTACAGAAAAATTGCCGGAGGAATGATTGTGAAACACTATGGTTTGATCCTGGTCGGAATGCTTTGCATCATCCTGTTCAACGGATGCGGGAACAGCGATGATTTTGCTGAAATGATGAAAAAAGGAGAAAAAAGTGCCGTTAACGGACGCTGGGATGAAGCATTGGATTACGGAAAACGCGCACTGGTCTGTCAGCCCAACAGCGCAGAAGCTCTGCTCCTTACCGCTTTGGCGTATGAAAACAACGGACTTTATAACGAAGCATTGGAAGAAGTAAAGAAAGCTTCCGCCATCGCACCTGAAAATTTCTTTGTGCAGTATACCCTCGGGAAAATGTATTTCGACCGCGGAAGATATGATTCCAGTGTCGCTCCCCTGAAAACGGCATTGAAACTGCGCCCCTATGATATGAATACCGTGATCCTTCTTGCCGACGTTTCTGTGAAATTGAAAAACTCTCAGGATGCCCTGCGTTATTACAGCATTCTTGCAAAACACGGCAGCTACCGGGAAAATCCGAAAGTCTGGTCCGAACTCGGAAGAATCATGCTGGAACAGAACAAACTGAAAGCAAGCTACTCCTATTTCAGCTGGGCATACAGCCTTCAGAAGAAAAACCCCAATGCAGATATCGTGCTGAACATGGCAGTTCTCTGCGATAAATATCCCATGGTAAAATCTAAAGCTCAGCTCTATAAAGCATACGCAAAAAGATATTATCAGGAATATCTCCGCATGACACAGGGAAATTCTTCTCTTGCCAGAGAACGTGCCGCCGTGGAAGCACGGATCAAGGCAATCTGAAATTTTGCGAGTTAAACCATGGCTGGGATCCCCGAAGAGGTCATTGATTCAGTCCGCGCAAGAGTCGATATCGTTGACCTGATTCAATCTTATATCCCCCTGAAAAAACAGGGGCGCGACTTCAAGGCATGTTGTCCGTTCCATTCCGAAAAAACCCCGTCCTTCACCGTCCGCCCCGACCGGCAGTATTATCATTGTTTCGGATGCGGAAAACATGGCAATGCGATCACGTTCGTGATGGAACGGGAAAACGTGGATTTCCCCACCGCTATCCGCCTCCTCGCTCAGAAATATAATATCTATATTCCCGAAGAGGAAGAACGCCGCCCGAGACCGGGCGCAAGACAATATCCCGGCGTAGCGAATCAGAGTTACAGCGAAAAAAAAGATCGCCTGTTCCTGCTTCATGAAAAACTGCGGGAATGGTACGTCATGAATCTGAAAAATAATCCGGAATCTCCTGTGGCGCAATATCTTGCAACAAGAAAACTCTCTCCGGAATCCATTCAGAAATTCTCTCTCGGCATGTCCCTTGACTCCTGGGATTCCGCAATGGTCTTTGCGAAAAATCTCGGATTCACCGAGGCAGAACTGGCAGAAGGCGGAATCATTAAAACCTTTGAGGATAATCCTTCCAAACGCTATGATATGTTCCGGAACAGACTCATGTTCCCCATCTGGGATGAACTGGGGCGGGTCGTCGGATTCAGCGCAAGAACCATTGAATCAGATCCGAAGGCTATGAAATATGTCAATACTCCGGAAACCCCTATCTTCAAAAAAGGACGCATCCTTTACGGAATGCATCTGGCACGGAGTGAAATGTCCGATAACAAACTCGGTTGTGCCATCCTCTGCGAAGGTCAGTTGGATGTCATCGCAATGCATGCCGCAGGATTTTCCAACTCCGTCGCCGCAGAAGGAACCGCGTTCACCCCGGAACAGGCACGGATGCTCCGCCGTTATACAGGAAAAATCAAACTCGCTCTTGACTCTGACAACGCCGGAACAAAAGCCGTATTCAAAGATGCTGAAATCCTGCTCCCCCTGGGATTCGATGTGAAAGTCATCCGCTTCCCCGGCGGGAAAGACCCCGATGAACTCCTGAAACAGCAGGGCAGAGAGGCAATCGCTCAAGCCGTGGAACAGGCCGTGGATTTCTTCGATTTCGCCGTCAATACATTCATCGCAAAATATGGGGAATCCCCCGCAGGAAAGGCGCAGATTGCTGCCGATATGCTTCAGCTGATCGCACTTCTCGAAAGCGAAGCCGCAAAAACCGCCTATACCTCCTGGCTGGCGGAAAAACTGAACCTGAGCGCAGATGGCCTCTATGCTGAATTGGTCCGTTCCGCCAGGAAAGAAGCAGAACGCAAAGAACGCTATGCCCGCTATGAACAGGAACGGGAAGAACGGAATCTGCCTGTCGAAGAAATTCAAAAACCGGAAACCCAAACCGGAAAACGTTATAAAAAAGCCCTGCTGGAAGTTCTGGAAGTCCTTCTGAAATATGAAGATGCCGCAGCTGCCGCAGTAGAGCAGATCCCCCCCGAACTTCTGGATCAATCTCCCCTTTCTATTGCCATCAACGAAATCATTCAGGCAAAAATGCTGGAAGAATGGAACGAAGCACCTCAACGGATCATTGAACAGCTGGAACCAAAGGGATTGATCACACAGGAACTTTCCATGCTCCTCATGGGGGAAGAAGAACCGGAAACCCCTGCTGCACCGGAAACAGAATTGACTCCGGAACAGCTCAAAGAGGCGGAAAAAGAGAAAAAGCGCGCATTGGCGCGGGAAAAGAAAATTGCATTACGCGTTCTGGATCAGGATGTAAAACTTCTGAAAGAGTTCCATTTAACGATTCGTATGGAACAAATGATGGAACGTTTTGCCCGTCTTGCGCCTGATGATCCGGAAAAGCTCAAGCTCATGGAAGAGCTTGGAAATCTCACCCGTGAACGGGCTGCTCTGCGGAAATAATCCCCCCGCAAGGCATTTTTGCCCCCTGAAAACTCTGAATTCCGTGATTTTCGACAAGAAAAAACTCCGAATTCCGTGATTTTTGACAAGAAAAAACTCCGAATTCCGTGATTTTTTGACAAGAAAAAACTCCGAATTCCGTGATTTGCATTTGAAAAAATCATTATATTGTGTTATATTTCAATAAATTACAAGATATTGGAGGCGGGGAATGTATTACAGACGAAAAATCGATTTATTTTTAGAGAATTGGCATTGCGACAGTGATCGGCTTCCCCTGATTATTCGCGGAGCTCGCCAGGTTGGAAAAACAGAAGCAATCCGACATTTCAGCAGATCATTTTATCCATACTCGGTCGAGATTAATTTTGTAGAAGAACCGCAATACAAAACGATTCTGGAAGAAGGTCTCTCTCCGGAAAGCATTATAAAGCTGATATCCCGTATAAACCCTGAGTTTCATTTTGTTCCGGGAAAAACCTTGCTCTTCTTTGATGAAATTCAGGCATTTCCTGAAGTTGCAGCCGCATTGAAATTCTTCCGGCAGGATGGTCGGTATGATGTAATATGCAGCGGTTCTTTATTAGGAATTCATTATAAAAAAGTATCTTCTCACAGTGTCGGATATAAGACTGATTATGAGATGAGGTCTTTTGACTTTGAAGAATTCATGTGGGCTCTTGGTTATTCGGATGATATTGCAGACGACATGCTCTCTCACATGAAAAATGTACAGCCTTTTTCCACAGCAGAAATGACAAAATTCTCTTCCTTGTTTCTGGACTATATTTTGGTTGGCGGTATGCCTGCCGTTGTCAGAGATTTCGTTCAAAATAAAACATTTGAACGAACACTGAAACTTCAGAATCAGCTTTTAACTGACTATCAGGAAGATATTCGAAAATATGCAGAGGGACTGGATCAAATGCGGATTCAGGCTGTGTTTCATCATATTGCGCCTCAGTTGGCAAAAGAGAATAAAAAATTTCAACTTTCAAAAGTGGAAAAAGGTGCAAGATCACGGGAATATTTCGGCTGCGTAGAATGGTTGCTCGATGCAGGAGTCGTTTCTATTTGTTATTGTCTGAACTTTCCGGAACTGCCTCTCAAAGGAAATTACGATGAATCCAAATATAAACTCTATATTGCTGACACCGGTCTGTTGATCGCTATGCTGGATGAAGAAGCCGGCGTCGATTTGAGACAAAATAAAAATCTGGGGATTTATAAGGGGGCGTTATATGAGAATTTTGCCGCAGAAGCACTCTCCAAATCCGGATATAATCTTTATTATTACCGGAGAGAAGACGGTTCTCTTGAAGAAGATTTCTTCGTTCGAACTGCAAATGAACTGGTGCCGATTGAAATCAAATCCGGCAACAATGTCTCTCGATCTTTGAGAAAATTAATTGATTCAGAACATTATCCGGCAATTAAGTATGGCATTAAATTTGCGCATGCAAATATCGGAAAGACAGAAACTGTCACGACTTTTCCATATTTCTGTATCTTCCTGTTGAAGCGGTACTTATATGGAATATAAAACTGCGGGATCCGGAATGGAAATGTGAAAGGGAATTTTCAAAAAATTCCCTTCAAAATCAGCGGTCTGTTCTTAACAAAAGTTTTTATTTATAACTGACGTTTATCCGCCATGCTTTTCCGCGGTAAATATCAAGGAAACGGTGCTTTTCTACCAGCCAGTCAATCTGAAGCAGCAGAACGTATTCCCGGTTCTCTCCCGGACGAAATGTCACCGCATAGCCCGGATGAAGCCCTTGCTCATTCCGGTAAATCCCTTTCACAGGAATCCCATTCAGATAAACCGTCTGCTCCAGATAGATTTTTCCATCATATCCAACTGTATGACGGCGCGGAGCATCTGTCAGAACAATCAGCCCCTCTTTCTCCACACCGTTTTCTTTATACAGAATCTTTACTTCCGAACCGTTCTGTTTGAACCGCTTCATCTCCATAGGCGCTCCGGGAAGGATCACTGTCGTCGGCACATACCAGTTCATAACATACCAGGTTCCAAAAGCCAGAACAGCTGCCAATCCCAGAAATACAAGCATCCGCTGAGTTCGTCTGGAAAACTTCATATCCTTATCCTTTCGGGGAAACGCTTTGCAGAAGTGCGTAACAGGTATCCAAGTGCGGAACCTTCACACCGTTTTTTGCGGCAATACGGCAAACATTCCCAAGGATCGCATCAGCTTCCAAAGGACGCCCGGATTCATAATCCACCAGCATACTGGTCTTGTACGGCGGAAAATTCCGGGTATATTCCATATTCCCGATAAGATCCTCTTCCGTAAAGAGATACCCTTCACTCGCGGCAACGGCGGCAGTTTCCCGCATCAATTCCATGCAAAGTGCCTCCATCGCGCCCTCATCGCACATCTGTTTGGTATCCAAATGCCCGCCAAGGACGGATACCGTATTGAACGGAGTGTTCCAAAGCAGTTTTTTCCAACGGTAATATGCCACATCATCGGAATATTCCGTATCTACGTTTCCAGCCTGAAAAAGGTTCAGGAGCTGCCGGCATTTCTCAGAATCGCCGCCGCCGAATTTTCCCATAATCAACCGCTGAGAGCCTTTCTGGGAAACGATTCCCCTGCCTGTACGGGTCGCCCCGATATAAGCGACTGTGCTCAGGATCTCATTTTCCGGAAACGCTGCGGCAACAGCATCTTCGATTCCGATTCCATTCTGAATCAGAACAATGACCGTCTCCCTGCTTTTGATCGCGGGGCGGATCAGCTCCGGGACGTTGATCCAAGGCAAAACCTTGGCGGATACCACCACATAGTCAGGTGTTCCGGGATATTCCTCTGCGGAACGGTAAACCCCATCGGGAGAAAACCGGAACTCACCGGCAGCGGCAAAGATCTGAAATCCGTTGTCCCGGACAGCTTCGTAATCAGAGCGGAGTGTAACGGCAACACGGGCGCCCCCCTGCTGGAGGCGTCCGCCAAAATATGCGCCGAGAGCTCCGGCACTGATCCAAAGCACGTTTGTCATATTATTTGACCACGAGGTTAACGATTCTTCCGGGGACACAGATAGACTTCACAAGTGTCTTTCCGGCAATGACTTCCTGAATCTTTGCATCATCCATGGCAAGTTTCAGCATTTCTTCCTGAGTTGCATCCACGGGCATCATGATGCGGGCTTTGGGTTTTCCGAGCACCTGAACGAGGATTTCCACTTCTTCTTTTGCCAGAAGGGATTCATCAAACACCGGCCAATCTGCCAGAGAGACAGGAGCCGCGTTGCCGAGGATTTCCCACAGTTCTTCTGCAAGGTGCGGTGCATAGGGAGCAATCAGCTTGGTGAAGGCTTCTGCTGCTGCACGGGGCATGGGATTCAGTTTGGAGAACTCATTCAGGAAGATCATCATCTGGCTGATTGCTGTATTGAAGTTCAATGTTTCGGTATCTTCTGTCACCTTTTTGATGGTTGCATGAAGCAATGTTGCCTGAGCAGGAGTCAGCGGAATGTCTGCAACGGGAGTCTGACCGATCATCTTCCAGGTACGTTTCAGGAAGCGGAAGACACCTTCCACGCCTTTGGTGTTCCAGGGCTTGGTTGCCTGAAGCGGCCCCATGAACATTTCATAAAGACGCATGGAGTCAGCACCATATTCCCGGACGACATCATCGGGATTGACCACGTTTTTGAGGGATTTGGACATTTTGGCGGGGAATTCCACCAGTTTTTCTTCCGTTCCCTTGCGGTAGGCATTGCCGTCTGCACGGTGTTCCACTTCATCCATGGGAACCAGTGCTCCGCGCTGATCTTTGTAGGAGATTCCGAGGATCATACCCTGATTGACCAATCTCTGGAAGGGTTCTTTGGTGGAGACCAGACCGAGATCGAAGAGAACTTTATGCCAGAACCGTGCGTAGAGCAGGTGAAGCACTGCATGTTCTGCCCCGCCGACATAAAGGTCAACCGGCATCCAGTATTTTTCTTTTTCCGGATCAATGAAACGTTCTTCATTGTGGGGATCGATATAACGGAGATAGTACCAGCAGGAACCTGCCCACTGAGGCATGGTATTGGTTTCGCGGCGGCCCTTCATACCGGTAACAGGATCGGTATAATTCAGCCATTCCCCGGCATTGGCAAGGGGAGATTCCCCGGTTCCGGAGGGTTTGAAATCAGAAAGGGCAGGCAGTTCCAGCGGAAGCTCAGATTCATCCAGCAGTTTGACAGATCCGTCTTCCATATAAATCACCGGGAAGGGTTCTCCCCAGTAACGCTGACGGCTGAAAAGCCAATCGCGGAGTTTGTAGTTTACGGTTTTCTTTCCTGCGCCTTTGGCTGCAAGCCATTCGATGGTCTTTGCCTTGGCTTCGTTCACACGGAGTCCATCCAGAACCAGACCTGCATCATTTCCGGAGTTCATGAGAGGACCGTCGCCTGTCCAGCAGACTGTACCTGCGACCACACCATCGATATCTGCTTCCGGATCATCAGGGCGGATCACGCACTTGATGGGAAGATTGAATTTCTGAGCAAATTCAAAGTCACGGGTATCGTGCGCAGGAACTGCCATGATCGCACCTGTTCCATAGCTTGCAAGAACATAATCAGCGATCCAGATGGGGATCTTTGTTCCGTTAACGGGGTTGACGGCATAAGCGCCGGTGAATGCACCGGTTTTTTCCTTATTGAGCTCTGTACGGGCAAGATCGCTCATTCCGGCTGCACGTTTCTGATAAGCCTGAATCTCTTCCGCATGTTCGGGAGTTGTGATCCGGGGAACATCAACGTGTTCGGGAGAAAGAACCATGTAAGTTGCACCGAACAGGGTATCAGGACGGGTGGTGTAAACAGTGATATTCACATCTGTTCCGTCAACTTTGAATGTAACTTCTGCACCTTCGCTCTTGCCGATCCAGTTGCGCTGCATCTCCTTGATACCGTCGGGCCAGTCAAGATCATCAATATCCTTGAGAAGCTCTTCCGCATACTTGGTGATCTTGAGCATCCACTGTTTCATGGGACGGCGCTCGACAGGATGGTTTCCGCGTTCACTTCTGCCGTTGATGACTTCTTCATTTGCCAGCACAGTACCGAGAGCCGGACACCAGTTGACGGGGACTTCAGCGATTTCTGCCAGACCTTTTTTGTAGAGCTGCAGGAAGATCCACTGAGTCCAGCGGTAGTATTTCGGATCGGTGGTATTGATTTCGCGATCCCAGTCATAGCTGAATCCGAGAGACTGGATCTGACGTTTGAATGTTGCAATATTTTTCGCGGTTGTGACGGAAGGATGTGTTCCGGTTTCCACGGCATACTGTTCTGCCGGAAGCCCGAACGCGTCCCAGCCCATGGGATGAAGAACGTTGTATCCTCTCATCCGTTTGAACCGGCAGAAGATATCCGTTGCGGTATATCCTTCCGGATGTCCTACATGCAGACCTGCTCCGCTGGGATAGGGGAACATGTCAAGGACGTAAAGTTTTTCTTTGGGGGAATTGTCTTCGGCACGGAACGTCTTGTTTTCCAGCCAGTATTTCTGCCATTTCTGTTCGATTTCTGTAAAATTGTATTCCCGTTCAGACATGATATATCAACCTTTCTTTTCTAATTCGTTCACACGGGTGGAGAGTTTGACGACCAATGCTCTGTATGCCGCGATCACATTGACATACGCGATTTTTTCACAGAGCGTAATCAAAATATATGCCAGGGCAACCCCAAGAATGATCCAGACATTTCTTGAAGTCAACGCTGCACCGATCATCAGAACGGCGAAGAGAAGCGGAACCGCAACCGCGGCTTTTTTCATCCGCCTGGTCAACGCTTCATCCCCGCTGCGGATCAGCAAACGTTCTTCCTGTCTTGAGTATTCCATTATTCCGCCTTCTTGCTTGCTTTGATGGTAAGAATAAATCCAAGTGCCACACTGAGAGCTGCCCCGACAAGGACACGGAATTCAGCCGGAAGCAGGAATGTGACCGTATGAGCAGGAACCCAGAAGTAAAGAATCGTTTTCGGAATGAATGATCCCCAGACTTTGGCATCGCAGGAACCGAAAAATTCAGCTCCGCCAATGAATTTTCTCTTTTCGATCACCTGCCCGAACCATTCATGACTGAGCATCATGGGATACGCAAAGATCATATTCATGAAAACGGATGTGGTCAACGCAAAGATCAGATTGTTTCCGAAACTGGAACCCAATGCCGGATTGGAGCCGAACCAGAGATTTCCGCTCATCATAGCAGCCGTTCCCTCGGCAAACAAACGGAATGCAATGGTCATCACGATTCCATAGAAGCCCCAGACGAGCACCCGGAGAGGAAGACAGCTGACCGCCCAGCTTCCGGTTTTGATCCGGTGTTTCAGCATTTCCCCGAAGGTGGCAAGCAAGGCAAATTTCAGGAAGCCCATGATATAGGGAAATTCGTTGGTCACTTTTCCAAAGTTATCCAGCTTGCTCCAGGTGAAACCGGTCCAGTGAAGAAGACTGGATCCCTGAATAACGTTTTTAATAGGGGATCCCACAACACCGTAATTGAACGGGAAGAAAAGAACCAGCAAAACAAAGAGGACGACGAATCCGATACCGATAAAATCTGTTTTTTTCATAATTCCGCAACTCCAAAGTTAAAGAGGGTTAAAAAAGAACGCCGGACAGGAAAAAAGTCCGGCGTGAAAGAAGTCATTCACAAAGAATTACTTTTTGAGCGTAACGCCGATAAATTCATCACGGCGGTTCTGAGCACGGGCTGCATCATCCGTGTTGGGGACTGCCGGTTTTTCTTCGCCGTAGCTGACGGTACGGATTCTGCTGTCGGAAATGCCCTTGCTGAGGAGATAATCTTTTGCTGCAAGCGCGCGGCGTTCTCCGAGAGCGCGGTTATATTCGTCACTGCCTTTGCTGTCGCAGTTTCCTTCGATCACAACCCCAGTTCCGGGGTTTGCGGTCAGATAGGAAGCGACCTGATCCAGTTTTGACGTTTCGCCGGAATCGATGGTGGACTGGTCAAAACGGAAATAAACGGGCTGGAAAGAAAGACCTGCAATGGGTGTTCCGAAATCATCATAGGGAGAAAGGCCAGTATTTTTTCCCCATTCGGAAACGCCGGTATCGCCTGCGCCGCCTGCACCACCGCCGAGTCCGCCTTCCAGCTCAGCTTCTCCGGTACCGGGTCCTCCTGCACCGCCGGCTCCGCCGCGGCCGCCATGGACGCCTTCGCCGTTTTTGATTCTGAACATTTCAATCCCCTCGTCATCCGTTGCACAACCAACAGTTCCGAGGACCATTGCGAACGCTGCCGCACCTGCCATGAGCATTTTTCCAAACTGCATGTTTCTCTCCAGTTTTATTTATGTTAAAAATTGTTCTTTTCTGTATTATCAGAAATTTATCTCTTTTTCTTGAATTTTCAAGGGGGAAAGTGCAAAAAAGAGAGAGTTTTTCCGCATTTTTCCCGCCTTGCTGCAAAAATCAGAGAATTTCCAAATCTCCCAGTGGAAAATGCTGCTGGCTGCCATATACATCGGAGTCCGAAGGAGACCCCGAAGAACAGCTTCTGGAAAGAACAACTTTTATCGTCAGAATCCGCTCAAAAGGCTTGATCCGGACGTCCCGGATGTCCCGCCGGTAAAGGGCACTGATCGCAGCCTCCGTGAAAGCAGGAGAATTCAGCACCTTCTGATAACGTTCCATTGAATCAAACATCAAATCGATCGTCACCTGAAACGGTCCCGCATTTTTGCTGCGGCATACCATTGCCATATCATACAGTTTCATCGTATCACCTTCATTTCCGGAACAAATTCCAATTTCAAATCTGTGATGTGATAAAGAGCAAATTCATAAACGGCTCCCCCGGAGAAATCCGACGGGGAAAAGGGAAATGCCAGATTTCCCGCTGTCGCTTTTCTATCAGGAAATCCCTGATGCAATGCCTTGGACCGCGCCAGCCCGATCAGTGCATCTGCCTGTTCCTGAGTCGGGGCAATCGCTTCGATCACCAACCCCACTTCGCACGGCAGAGGGGCATCGGAAGATTCCAGGTTCCCCATGACAGCATCCACGCCATACCGCAGGAACCGTAAAGTATAATCCCCTTCCTTTACGAAATTCGCAGACTCCTCCACAGCTTTGCGGACCCCGCTTTCGATCTCCGCCAGATGCCGGATCGCGGAAGGATCCCGTACCCCGGCAATCGTGATCGAACGGTATCCGCAAAGCCGGGTCCCCTCCAATTTCGTTGTAACCTTCTCTGCCGGAACAAGTTGACTTCCTGAAACTTTCACCTTCCGTTCACTGACTGCTTCAAAGGTGCATCTGCTCAGATCGATCTTTCCTTCCGGCTCATAAAAACAATTGGGATCCGGCTGTTCATAAAGAGAATGTGCCGCCACAGAATCCGGAGTACATGCCCGTTGGGGATTGGGCGGTTCCACGGTGAAATGATCCTGACAGATCTCTACGACCAGAGAGTCATTTGCGCCGACTGGTCTGGCGCATAATGCACCACATTCTGCGATTTTTGCCGCATGAAGTGCCAATCCTGCCGGGAACCCGCAATGAATGGGATAAGCGGCGAATACAGCAGTATCGCAGCAGCGTCCGGCAACGATCACTTCCGCTTCCTGCTCCAGTGCCGCAATGATCGGTTCCGTTCCGAATTGTGCCACGGGATTGCTGAGCTGATCGATCAGTTCCGGAACAAAATCCGGAGCTCCGCCGCAGCCGGTAAGATGTCCACAGGACGCTTTTTGCAGAAATTCCCGGTCAAGATCGGAATAGATCACTGCTGTTTTGAATTCCAGATTCTTCTCCCGGGCGATCTCCCCGATGATCTCCAGCACACTGTCAACATGGGGTTTCGCTCCGGAACCGCCCGCACTGCCAATGATCAGAGGGATCTTTTTCTCCTTGATCACAGGAAGGATCAGTTCCAGATCCCGTTTGACCTGAAGACGTTTCACAAAACCTTTTCCGCTGCCGAGATAGTACGGTCCCGGATCGGTGGACCCTGCATCCACTCCCACGAAATCCAGCGTTCCGGAAAGAGCATTCTGCAAACTTACCGGGGAGTAACCGTATCCAAGCAGCCCGCACAGGGAAAGATAACGAATCGACTGTTTCATCCGTTGACCTCTGTATATTGATAATCTGCAGGGATATTCAATGCCTGTTCGATTTCCGGCATCCGGGCATTGGCTTCCGCAGAAAGTTCTTCAAAATAATTCCGTCCGTTTGTATCCATCGCAACAAAGAAGGGTCCGAAATTTTCCACTTCATAGATCCAGGTACATTCCGTCTTTCCAAGCTCATCCAGAAAGTAAACGTCATGCACTTTTTTCACCTGGCCGCGCAAGGCATTTCCGCTCAAACCGATCTTGGAAAGATATACTCCGCGCACTTCTTTCAATGCTTTGGCAGTCTCAGGACCCATCGTTGTTTTTCCGATCAGAGTCCGCAGCCGGAATTTCCGGACAACATCTGCTCCATACCGTTCAAACCGGATCGAACTGGTGGGTTCGCAGCTCACCACTTCCCAGCCGTTTTCCGTTTGACGCATCACAGGGCCCACATGGAAAAAACAGTTGATCTTTTCATAATCAATGGGCGGATAAATGTCATCTTCGATCGCACGGATATGAAATCTGCTTCGGCCGGTAAACAGCAAGCCGCTGACCGTTACCATTTCTCCGAGTTTCAGGCTCTCTGCATCCGCTTCCGATAAGGGCAAGGTGATATTTCTCATTCCACAACTCCTGTATAATCAATGTTTCCTGCACCGTCAATACGGGCAATCCAGCGTCTGCCGACAAGACACTGGGCGTTCACTGCAACCGGCAGCGCAGCCGTATGGGTCACTGCCGCATCCAGATTGATCGCAAGAACTGCATTGATCCCTCTGGAGCCCATGGGGCCGATCCCAAGCTGACGCGCCGCTTCATACAGCTCTTTTTCCAGACGCGCCACTTCCGGATCCGGATGGTGCTTTCCGATCGGACGGAGAAGCGCAGCCTTTTTCGCCATGCTCATACAGAGATCTGCCGTTCCGCCGATCCCGACTCCGATGATTGCAGGAGGGCATACCTTCCCCGCATAGCACGCGTCTTTGATACATTCAATCACAAACTTTTTGATCCCGGCTTCCCCATCCGCCGGAAACATCATCCGGTAAAACGTTCCGAAAATCTCAGAACCGCCCCCTTTCGGAGCAGCCAGAATCTCCAATCCGTCATCTTCACGATCAAAAATCAATTCCAGTTTCGGCATCCCCGGTCCGATATTATCACCGGGATTCTTCCGGGTCAGCGGATGAACCATCGTGGGTCGAAGAAAACATTCAGCTGTTGCCCGGGCTGTCGCGGCACAGGCACATTCCTGCAAACTGTTGAACCCGCCCTCAACTTCTGTCTTCTTTCCCGCGTGAACAAAGAACATGGGAAAGCCTGTATCGGCGCAGACAAGACCATTTCCCCGTTCGGACATATCAGCGTTCTGCAGGCTGATTTCCAAATGTTTCTTTGCCATGGGATCGGTTTCCTCTTCCAGGGCTCTCTGCAATGCGGCACGGATATCGGGCGGCATCTTCGTCGCTCCGAACTTGATCGCATGGTACATCGCTTCCGTAATCGTTTCTTTCGTCAGCATAAAACCTCCTCACGTTGTGTTTCTGAGAAAAATATATCGTAATCATTTGATTTTTTCAACAGAACAATATATATTTATCATATCAAATAAAGAATCAATCAAAGGAGATAAAAAACAATGGAACTGACGACTCTCCGCTACTTTGTAACGGTCGCAAAGGAACTTCATTTCCGGAAAGCGGCGGCGAAATTGAATATCACACAGGCGCCCTTGAGTGCAGCGGTCCGGAAACTTGAAGAAGAATTGGGGTGTCAGCTCTTCAACCGGACAAGCCGGGTCGTGGAACTCACCGAGGCAGGGGCCTTGTTTCTCAGGGAAGCAGAAGCCGTTTTGAACCGGGCAGAACAGGCTCAGAAACATCTGGAAGATTTCCTCTGCGGGAAAAATGAACAGATCTCCATCGGGTATAATGAGCCGGCGATCCACAGCGTTCTGCCGGGGATCCTTTCCAAAATCCGGGCAGGAAAATCCGCCTTGCGGCTTCAGCTCAAGGAACTGGAAACAGCAGAACAGTGCCAGCTCCTGAAAAATGGATCCCTTGATATCGGTTTCCTGCGCCCGGGAGTCAACGATCTTGCCGGATTGAAAACAAGATTGATCTTCCGGGATAACTATGTTCTGGCGATCCCGACAGCTCATAAACTGGCAGAAAAAGAGAAGATCTCCATAGAAGATCTGGCAGGAAAAGATGTGATTCTGTTCGCAAGAGAAGTGAATCCTGCGATTTATGACCGGCTGGTGCTTGCCCTCTCTACCGACGGATTGACCGCTCCGAAATTCCGGCAGGATGCCCGGAATAAAAGTTCCATGCTCGCTATGGTCCAGGCGGGATTCGGGATCGCATTGATTCCGGAATCCTGCTGCGGAGGAGCTTCGGAACAGGTGGTGATCCGGAAATTATCCTCCCCGCTGCCCTCCGTTGATATTATGGCGGCATGGGATGAAAACAATGAAAGTCCGGCATTGCAGAAATTCCTGTCCTTCCTGCCGGACCCTGTATAAGGTTTTCAAAAAAAAGGCCGTCCCGCCCCCTTCCGGGTTTGGAACAGCCTTCTCTGAAAAAGAGATCAGATTACTTGGAAACGATTTTGACTGTTTCCAGAGCGATCATCAGCTCTTCATTGGTGGGCATGACAACCACTTTGACCGGGCTGTCTGCTGCAGAGATGAGCCCCTTCTTGCCGAAGCAGTCAGTGTTTGCCTGTTCGTCAAGTTTGATTCCGAGAGCAGAAACGCCGTCAATGATGCGTTTCCGCATATAAGCGGAGTGTTCGCCGACGCCGCCGGTGAAGACGATTGCATCGGTTCTGCCGCAGAGGACATAGTAGGATCCGATATATTTCACAACTCTGCGGACGAACATATCCAGAGCCAGCTGGCAGTCTGCATTGCCTGCGGAAGCTGCCTGTTCAACGTCGCGCATATCGCCGCTGCCGATTCCAGCCACACCGAGAAGACCGGATTTCTTGTTCAAGGTCTTATCGATTTCATCAGCGGTCATACCGAGATGCATCATGTTGATGACAACTGCGGGGTCGAGGTCGCCGGAACGGGTTCCCATCACAAGACCTTCCAGAGGTGTCAGGCCCATGGTGGTATCGATGCATTTTCCATCTTTGACAGCTGCCATACTGCATCCGTTTCCGAGGTGGCAGGTGATCAGATTGGTCTTGTCATAATCCTGTCCGAGGAATTCTGCGGAAGCATGAGCGACAAAGTTGTGGCTGGTTCCGTGGAAACCATATTTACGGATGGAGTATTTTTTGTAGAATTCCATGGGGATCGCATAGAGATATGCTTCACGGGGCATGGTCTGGTGGAATTCCGTATCGAACACACCGACGTTGGGGGTACCGGGGAATGCTTTTTCGCAAGCTTCGATACCGGTGAGGTTTGCGGGGTTATGGAGAGGTCCGAGAGGGAAACATTCCCGGATGATTGCCTTGGCATTTTCATCGATCAGAACGGGTTTGGTGATTTTTTCGCCGCCATGGAGAACGCGGTGACCGATTGCAGAAACTTCGCTCAGGGATTTGAGGACTGCGCCTTCGCCTTCCACCAGTTTCTTACAAATGACCTGAAGGGCTTCTGCATGGTTGGTGATCGCAGGGATCTCTTCGGATTTGTAACCGTCAGGACGCTTGTAGGTGACTTTGGGATTGTCGAGTCCGAGACGTTCTGCCTGACCGCTTGCCAAAACTGTGTTTTCCCCGTTTTCCATGCTGAACAGGGTGAACTTCAATGAGGAACTGCCTGCGTTAAGCACCAGAACTTTCATTTTTTCTTCCTTCCAATGATTGGTTGATGTCATGATTCCCATGACTGTTTATTTAAAAAGACTTGTGTATAATATAGCACTTTTTTGCTGATTTACAATAGCAATTCTGAAAAATTACTCCGGCTTGTCTGTCAGAGTCTTCAAAAGCATGTTAAATTCGTGCCCGCGCTTGCTCCAGGAATTCGCCTGAAGAAACGCTTTGTCAGCCGTCCATGCTGCTTCCGTTTCCAGAAGCCGTTCCGCATGGGCGGAAAACTCTTCCGGTTCCTGATAAAAATAAAGATTTTTATTCCCCCGGAAAAATTCCAGTTCCTCCCAGTAGGAGGCGATCACCGGCTTGCCGAAGGTAAGATATTCATACATCTTGACCGGATCAACTGCCCGGATCAGGTCATTGGGATGAAACGGCATGATCAGCACAGAAGCGTTCTGAAGCAATCCCGGAATCTCTGAATGAGGGACCGAGCCGTACATTTCTATATTTTCCGGCAATTTTTTCGGAGATACCGCTGCAGGCCCGACGATCCGGATCTTCCGCCCGGGATTCCGTCCGGCAAACGCAAGAACCGGCTCCCAGTCAAACCAGTGGTCAATCGTTCCCGCATAAAGAAGATCAACAGGCTCCTGTGCATTGATCTGCACCTTATCCAGCAAATTGTCTGCAACGGCGTTCCGGATCACTGTGATCTTTTCCGGAGGAACGGAAAAATCCTCCTGAAGGATCGTTTTCAGAGCGTTGGAAGAAACGACGATCGCTGCCGCACGGCGGCAGAGCTGTTCTTCCCGTTTCCGGATCTGTTCCCGGAGTTTCCCTTCATAAAAATAAGAATTCCGGTCCATACATTCATAGATCACCGGTGTTTGAAAAGCTTCCGGGCCGGGCAGGATCGTAACCAGCCGGGGATCTGTCAGAACCACGGCATCATAGTTTTCCCGGAACAGAATTTTTCTCAGGGACCGGGCGTTCCATTTTTCGATCCACGGAAAACGGAGCGCACAGGGAAGAACGGTAAAATCCCGGATCAGGAGTTTTTCGGACTCCTGCCGGAATTTACTCCAGAAAGCCTTTTTTCCCCAGGGACTTCTGGAACAGAAATGAACTTCGTTCCCTTCTGAAGCCAATGCTTCCGCCATAAAATGCGGTCTTTGCTTGATCCAGTTCCATTCCACTGGAGAAAAATAGAGTACTTTCATGCCGTTCCCTGATTATTTCAACAGATCTGCAATCCGTTCTGATGCCTGACCATCCCCATAGGGGTTGCTTGCCTTGGACATCTTCTTGTAGAATTCTTCATCGTCAAGAAGTTTGAAGACATAGCTGCAGATATTTTTTTCGTTTGCGCCGGCAAGGACCACGGTTCCGGCTTCCACTGCTTCGGGGCGTTCCGTTGTATCACGCATGACAATAACGGGTTTTCCCAGAGAGGGAGCCTCTTCCTGAACTCCGCCGGAATCGGTCAGAATCAGGAAACTCTTCCGCATCAGATAGAGGAATGAGGGATAATCCTGAGGTTCGATCAGATGAACATTCTTGCAGTCACCGAGGATCTCGTTGACAGGTTTCCGGACATTGGGGTTCATGTGCATGGGGTAAACCAGCTGAACATCTTCTCTGGAGGCAATCTGTTTGATGGCACGGCAGATCTGAAGGAATCCATCCCCGAAGTTTTCCCGTCTGTGTCCCGTCACAAGAACAAATTTCCGGGAGGGATCCAGGAAGGAGAATTTCTCCTGAAGTGATGCCAGAAGCTCTTTGTCATTGTCCATGATCTCAACTGCTTCAAAGAGAGCATCGATCACGGTATTGCCTGTGACATGGACCAATTCCGGATTGACGGCTTCCCGGAGCAGATTCGCCTTGGAGGTTGCGGTCGGCGCAAAATGGATCGTCGCAAGCTGAGTTGCAATCAGACGGTTCATTTCTTCCGGCCAGGGGGAATAACGGTTCCCTGTACGGAGCCCGGCTTCCACATGACCGATATCAATCTTCTGGTAGAATGCCGCCAGAGCCGCAGCCATCACTGTGGTGGTATCGCCCTGAACAAGAACAATATCCGGACGCCACTGAAGGAAAACTTCTTCCATTCCCTTCAGAACCTTGCAGGTCACATCTGCAAGGGTCTGATTCGGAGACATGACATTCAAATCAAAATCAGCTTTCAGATTGAAGAAATCCATCACCTGATCCAGCATCTGACGGTGCTGTCCGGTGGAACAGACTTTCACATCAAACAGTTCAGGATACTTCTTCAATGTCTTGGCAACCGTGACCATCTTAATTGCTTCAGGTCTGGTTCCGAATACAACCATCACTCTTTTCATCATTCAGCTCCGTTTCTCAGAGGACACCGCAAAAATCAAGGATCGTCTTGGAACCATCCGGCTTCAATTCTTTGAAAACCGTATGGGCTACCAGGAACGCTGCAATATCAGCTTTGCTGAATGCTTCCTTGTAATTGGTGAGCTTGTATGTTTTATGTTCTTGAATGTTCGGTTCGACAATCAGGAGCTCCGCACCTGTATTTTCAGCCATGATCCTGCCGGCGATCTGCATGGCAGGGGATTCGCGCAAGTCATCAATATCCGGCTTGAAGGCAAGCCCCATGATCGCAACAACAGGTTCTCTGCCATTCTTGAGAGTGAACTCTTCAATCGCATTTTTCACCTGTTCCGCACACCAGAAGGATTTGTAATTGTTCAGTTCGCGGGATTTGGCAATCAGCTGGGATTCCATCGGGAACTGAGCAGTAATGAAGTAGGGGTCAACTGCAATACAATGTCCGCCGACACCGCAGCCGGGGCGGAGAATGTTCACACGGGGGTGCTTATTGGCAAGATTGATCAGTTCCCAGACATTGATCCCTGCCTTGTCGCAGATCAGAGAAAGTTCATTGGCAAAGGCGATCTGAACGTCGCGGGATGCATTTTCGGTCAACTTGCACATTTCCGCTGTCTTGGCATTGGTCCGGTGAAGTTTTCCTTTGACAAACTGACCGTAGAATTCCTGTGCCTTTGTGGTGGATTCTTCATTGATCCCGCCAATCACACGGTCATTATGTTTCAATTCATAAATCACATTTCCGGGCAGAACCCGTTCCGGACAGTAAGCAACATAAATCTTATCTTTCAGCTCAGGGCGGGCTGAGAAGATCAGATTGCAGATCTTATCCGTGGTTCCAACAGGAGATGTGGATTCGATCACAAACAGATCCCCTTCCTTCAAAAGCGGAAGAACACTCCGGGTCGCCGCTTCAACATAAGAAATATCCGGCTCGTGATTCCCTTTGAAAGGAGTCGGAACAACAACAAAATAAGCATCGCTTACAACAGGGGTCGTGGAAGCCTTCAAGTTTCCGTCCGCCACTACCTTTGCACATAATTCCTGCAGTCCGGGCTCCACAATGTGGATCTTTCCGGCGTTGACAGTTTCCACCACATGCGGGTTGATATCAACCCCGGTTACGTTGATTCCGCTCTGCGCTGCAATGATTGAGGTCGGAAGTCCGATGTAACCCAATCCAATGAAACATGCATTCATTTGCCACCTCCAAGTTCGTTATAAAATTTGTACAATTGCTGAATATTGATATCCCATGCCAGAAGATCTCTCACGACCTTCCGGCTCATTTCCGTAAATTTTCCAGGATCGTTGTGTCGTCTCTTCATCAACGCAATGATCCGGTCCGCCTGAGGCTTGGAAAGCGTCCAGCCGTCTTCAGGCGCAGGAAGTACTTCCCCGAGAGAATATTCCGGCACAAGAGAACTGTAATCCCCGATGCAGTCCGTCAGAATCACAGGAACTCCCGATTCCAGATATTCCCCGAATTTCGTCGGCGAAGAAACCCGGTTCACAACAGAATCCCGCCGGAGCAGAAGCCCTGCATCAAGCCGCGATAATGCTCCCGGGACCTGATCATGCGGAATCTCTTCCACTTTGTAGTTCCGCTTGGAAATCCCCGCTTCCTTAAAATATTTCCGGCACTGCTCATGATCCCGTACAGGCAAAATCATGTAGAAAAAGATATTCTTCCCGATCTTGTTCAACACCCTGAACAATTCAAACATCTCTTTCGCACACTGCCACACCGCAAGCGTTCCAAGATAACCGATCACATTGGCATCCTGCGGAATATCACTCCGCCGCACCACATCTGCCTTCGCCGTATTTTCAACCTCAACACAGCAGGGAACAATCACGGATCGGTATGTATCAACTTTGTACAGATCATCATAATATTTCCGCATGGCATCTGCTACAAAGATGATTCCGTCCACCTGATGGAACACAAGATCCTCCCAAGTGCTGGAGTGTTTCACCCGCTGCGGGCTCGCTCCGCCCATCTCTTCTTCCGCAGGCGATGCTCCATGACAATCCAGAACCGTATACAGCTCCGGATTCCGCTTCTTCAGAAAACAGAGAAATCTGGAACAATACAACGCTTCCGCCTGGACAAACCGGATCCCGTTCGCCGCAATGATCTCCTCAATCTGCGCCAGCTCATTCTGTACCGCATCCTCAGAAAACGCAAGTGAAAAGAAGGCAGGACATTCCACAAGATCATAGGGAACGCCTATCGCATCATTGGCTTTCTTCAACGCCTCTTTCCGGTCATCATCCAAGGGCAGATGCAAACAGAGCAGCCGCATCTTCGCTCCCAATGCAGAAAGACGTTTCAACATCTGTTCCACTCGGATCCGGTATCCGTCAATCGCGTTGGATGACATGAAGGCAAGAACCATGATCTGCGGTGGAGCCCCTTTCCCGGACTCCTTCCGCACCGCATTTACTACCGGTTCTGCCAAAACAACATCCTCCGCCGGATACGATGGATGCTTCTTCATAAGTGCTTCAATCTCTTTGCAGATCTTCGCATTATCAAAATTCTTCACCGCAAACGCACGGCACTCTTCCACCGTCTGTTCGTAAAAAGCGCCATCCTTTTTCCATGCATTGACCGCTGAGGCAAGCTCTTCCGGTGTAGCATCGTAACTGCAGGTAAACTTCTTCGGGTAAAGCTCATCCGCTCCAAGCCAGTTCCGGATCACAGGAATACACCCGGAAGCCATCCCCTCCGCGACCGCCTGATGCGATCCTTCAAAATCACTGGTGGACATGATAAAGCCAATCTTGGAATACCATTCCAGCATGTCCGAGCCATGCTTGTCAAAAATGACACTGTTCCGGTAAGGCGATTCATCGATCCGTTTGAACAGGGCATTATAGAATTTCATCTCTTCCGGACGATCCGCCATCCAGGGAAAATCCTGCGGCTTTTTCCCCTTGATATAAAGATTCCAACGGCTGTCCTGGGCTTTCAATTTCTCAAATACACTGAAACAGAGATCCAGACGTTTCAACTGCGGAACAATTCCAACAAAGCCAAGGTTGAAATCTGATCCCTCCATCTTCGGGATCCCGCTCGCCTCAACCGCTGGAATCGGATTGTAAATCAATTCAATCTTGCCCGCCGTTTCCGGAAATTTTTCCAAAAGCAGTTTCTCATTGGATGGACAAATCAGGATCATGTGGTCAACATTCGCCCAATTTGTCACCTTCATATATTTCGGCTTGACTCTCAACTCCTGAGAATGAAGCCGCGAAATCAAAACCTGGCCCGGACGCTTGTTCTGGGAATACCAGCGCAGATTGTCAAGTGCCCATTCACAGAAAATCACATCCGCCCAGCGGCAGTTCCGCATGGCTTCCCGTTCATCTTCAATCACATGG
>JAFTIQ010000026.1 GCA_017456805.1 Lentisphaeria bacterium | reverse complement strand
TGTCTGGATAATAGCGTAATGGAGAATTTCTTTGGAAGATTGAAAACGGAAATGTTCTTCTGTGTAACCTTTGCTTCAGTTGAAGATTTCAAGCACAAACTTGAAGAATACATTTGCTATTTCAACAATGAGAGAGTATCTTTAACATTAAAAGGAATGAGTCCGGTACAATACCGAACCCATTCCACGTAATTTTAACCGTCCAAATTTTTGGGGTCACTTCAACAAATGGTGTCTTGCAGTCTTCTTTGGATTTTCAAAAGTTACAGTCTAATGAATCATCTGCGATTCAAACTGGTCTGCTCCATCAGAGATATCCGATTTTGTCCGGAATGGGATCCGATTCCTTATATTCCTCAATCGGAATGAATTCCAGCTTTTCATACCAGACGGCTTCATCAGAATTGACAAGAGAGTTCATCCAGAGCATTCCGGTGGAAAACGGATCTTTTACGATCACTTTGCCCAGAACTTCTGTGCGATATTTCCCTGTTCCGTCCTTCTGCTTGTTGAAATAAGCAGTAAATAACGGCTGTTTATGTGCTTTCATCGTGTTGCCATGATGGAAGAGCCGCATATCAAACACTTTGCCGCTTTCCCGCAGAGTTTTCTGCTCTGTACGGAAACTGATTCGGACAACATATTCTTTCCCGGGGATCAGGAAGTCGAGGAATGTGTTGTAATACCACTGGATCCCCCAGGGCTTTTTCCCGATGTGGCGGGCAGCTTTTCCCTTGATCGCGGCAGGATCATCCACCATTGCGGAGAGCCCCGCAACTACAATGGGATTCCAGACCGTAACCGTGTTTTTCGAATATTCCGCAGGATCTGCGGGGCGTGAACTCCAGGCAATCTTCTTATCCCATCGTTCGATCAGCTTGCTCCGTTTGACGGTTGCCCGCGGCGGCACATATCTTGCCATATCCTTTGCTTTCGCAGTAAGTTTTTTGTACTGTTCCAAGCCAATGACAACAGGGTTTGCAGCAAGCTGATGGACCAGAAGCGGAAGATATTCTCTTGCGATTCTTCCGTAATGCACCGGATCATTTTTGACTTTCTGCAACGCTTTTTCAAAAATCGCAGTCATCTGATTCAGCTCAGCCGCTGTATAAGCAAGGGCAACACCGTCGCCGGCTTTTTTCCGTTGTTCATCAAAATTTTTCCATGCTTTTCTGATCAGGGTGATATATTCCATCATTTCCGGAGCGGCTTTTCCATAATAGGCGTAAACAAATTCCCGGATCATGGGTTCTGCATCCTGTTTCGGATTCCAGAGAAGCTGGGAATAAAGCCATTTTTTCAAAGGTGCAAGAGAGGCTCCGCCGTTTGTAACATCTGCAAAATACCCGGTCACACCCTTATCCGCAAGATAGCGGACGGATTTGATATACTGGTCAATTCCGGGGAACGGCATGTCTGTCGCTTCCAGATAATCCCAGAAATAAATATTATCGCTTACCTTAAAACAGTTATCAATTTCCTGTTCAACATCACTGTTTTCGTTCAGCGGAACCAGCATTTTGATCTTGTTGAATCTTGCGCCGATGGGGGCAAGGAAGAGAACAACATTCGGATGTGCTGTGATGCCCTCAATTTTCAGAGAGGCTGAACCGTAGACCAGCGTTGTGAGCCGGATTTCCGGATGATCTTTTACCAGAAGTTCCGCAACCTTGTTCGCAAGATACAGCTGCATTCCGGGCATACCGTATTTTTTGGTCAGGACTTTGCAGTTCGGACATTCACAGTGCGTGGATGATCCGTCATTGCGGGAAACGGAAAAATAACGGGCATTCGGATCTTGTTTGATCAATTCACGAATATGATCCGCCATCAGTTTCGGAATTTCCGGATGAGTATAGCAGACAGATCCGAAAGTGGCAGTATGTTTCACCCGTTTCCCGTTCTGCAATGCAAAATATTCCGGATGGGTATCATAATATTTTTTGACAGGGACCAGCTGATAGTAGGTGTGGACAAACAGATTGGAGTTTTCGATCCCGCCGGACTCCTTCGGGAGGTAGGAAAGATAGGAAAGCGGTGCAAGGCGGAAGAACATCAACGCTTCCGGATTGCTGAGATGCGTATAATTATAAAGAAGTTCCCGGCTTTCAAACGGCGGAGTATAACTCCGGACCGTGACTTCCAGAACTTTCCCGCTCAGATCCGGGATCAGGATTTCTCCGGGATCGTTCCCTGCCGGAATGTCCGGCTGGGGCTCCGCATAATAACGGAATCCCAGATCTTCCTGCATGAAACTGATCACACAGTTCAACGGTCCCGGATGTCCTCCGCGGATGAAGACATTTTTGCCCTTCACATCAACCGCATATCCCTGAAGCCGCAGCTTTTTGGTGAATCCGGCTTCTTTTGCAAGTTCTGTATTCCCGACACTGATTACCGGTTCATCTGCACGGTCTTCCCGCTTGGCTGGAATCGTCGTGCCGGTCATCTTGCTCAGATATTCTGCAAGCAGACGGGCGGCATACCGTTCCTGGATCGTCGGCTTTACCGGATAGACAACCGTATAACTCTTGACAGGTTCAAGTTTTACTCCCGCAAATCCCAACGCTGTACAGAGAAGAAGAAAAACAAACAACAGTTTTTTCATCTTTGAAAACTCCTTTTATCTTTTATAAGGGAATTTTTTGACATGTGCCAGGGCTTCAGAAAGGCTTGTGACTGCCGTTCCGATGCATTTGTCGCAGATCCCGTAGAACAATCTGATTTCATCCCCGGTAACGATGTTGGCACAGGGGAAAATACATCCGGGATAGGCTCCGGTATTTTCAAATTCCCCTTCCGGTTCCATGACCGGTTTGGTGGTGCGGCAGAGGACTTTCCGGGGATCTTCGCGGTCAAGCAGCGCAAGCCCGATCCGGTATATTCCCGGACGGTCCACCCCATGATAGAACATGAGCCAGCCGTCATCGGTGGGAATCGGTACTCCGGAGGGACCGACTTTCATCCGTTCCCAATCCTGCTCCGGTTCCAGAAGCATTTTATCATCCGGAATATCAACACCATCTACCATGTTCCACGGCATTTCGATCTTGTCGGAACACCATTTGTTGATGGTATCTGTATAAAGCAGCCATGCTCTTCCGGGTTCATAGAACATGGGAAGTGCCCATGCCGGAGAGGAGCTCGGACGGTGAAGATAGGCGTATTTTCCATTGATTTTTTCCGGGAAAAGCACTACATTGGCATCGTTGAAAAACGGACTGGAAAGAGCTCCCAGGCGTTTGACGGTTTTCCAATCTTCTGTGACAGCAAGCCCCACCCGGCGGTTGTTCCGTTCCCAGCTGGGTGCATTGTCCCCGCCGGGACCAAACTTGCGTTTGCCCCGTGCCCATTCTCCCATGCTCATATAACGGGCCGCGTATGTGATATAAAATTTTCCGTCAAGTTCCGTAACACGGGGATCTTCCACAGTTCCGTGATCGAAGGCATTTTCATCGGGATCCGGTGAAAAAATCGGTTCGTCATGAATCGTAAAATGTTCTCCATCGGTACTTTCTGCATATCCGAGGTAATAATTCCCTTTTCTGTTTCCGGCAGTGAACACCATCCGGAGTTTTCCCTCGTAGACGGCAACTCCCGGATTCATGACGGTTCTGGACATCCATTCCAATTCTTCGCAGGGAAGCAGAATGGGATCTTTAAAACGAGCAATTTTCATAAGTCAAACAAAATCCTTTCCTTACAGATCTGACGTCAACAGTTTGAAATGTTCCGGAGTTTTGGTAAACGTGAGTTCGGAGACTTGTGTAGCAGATCCATCAACGTATCCGATATTTGCCCTCTGGATATGGCGCAAGCAGATATCCCAGTAACCCACCCCGGTGATACTTGCGGTATTATAAAACCAGCGAGTGTTTCTTGTTTTAAGACCGGCAGGAGAAATTTCTGAAACATAAACAAAACGCGGATTCATTTTATTCAGTTTTAATTTGCCGGCGGGCTGTCCCGGTTGTCCGGCATCTCCGCGGGTCTGATAGGAACCGCAGATCATTAATGATGTGGTTTCTGATGGACAGTCAAAAAGTTTCGTGCTTGAGATGTATGCCTTGCCGATCTGACCGCCCTGTCCGGAATGGTAGCCGGTAACAAAATTGAAGAGATTCCAGCTCCAGGCATTGCTGGGAGGCATCATGCCGTCATGGTCTTCTGAGTATAAAATACATCCCAGCATGATCTGTTTCATGTTGCTGGTACAGTTGATAGCGCGTCCTTTTTCTCTGGCGTTGTTCAATGCCGGAAGCAGCATCCCCGCAAGAATTGCAATAATGGCAATGACAACCAGAAGCTCAATCAGTGTAAAATGTTTTACTTTTTTCATAGCTGATTTTCCTTTCGTTTTTTGTATTTTCAACACGGAGCTTTTATAAAGAAATATACCTCAATTTTCTATTTTTGACAAGATTCTAAAAGTCCCAAAAGATATCTGATTTTCCCAAATTAAGAACACTTGAAAATTCCATGATCTGTGTTATAGTATGTTGAGAACAAGGAGTTCAATATGGGAACACCCCAGGATATTATCAAGGTAAAATCTTCAAATCATTACTTGAGCCTTCTGAATCGGGAAGACGATTTCCGTGTGCGATATATGGACTCCAACCACACCGTTGTGACCTCCGATGGGGTCTGGGATTCCCATACACAAGTCAGTTATGAAATCATTCTTCTGAACCGGGGAAAATATAAATGTCTGCTTGATAATTGCGAAATTGAACTGAATCCATGGGATATGCTGATCATACAAGCCGGACAGAAACATGAAGATTTTCTTTACAAAGGATGCTCCATGTTTGCATTTCATTTTCACATTCTTCCCGCCTCTGATGGAAAATTGCCGCCTTCCGTCTTTGCTCCGGGCGTGAAGCCGGTACAGCAGAAACTGCATCTGGAGGATAAAGCTTTTTTTCTTTTTCTGATCCGGAATCTGATCACCCAAAACCGGGAAGCAAAAGACAATTTCGAATATTTTCATCTCCATAATGCGATTTTCGGAGTGATCTTCCGGAAAATCCTGCTGTTGTACCCGAAAAATATTTTACATGAAACAATTTCCCAGCAAATCAACATTGATTTGGATACATCAAAAATCTATTCCGTATTTTCGCGTCATCTGGCTGACATGCCGGGATTGGAGCAGCTTTGTCATGAATGTGGAATGAGCCGCAGTGCATTGCACCGGCTTTGTCAGCAGCTTTTCAATATGCCTCCCAGAAAAGCTTTTATTCATTACAAGATTTTGCAGATCCAAAACTTTATGATCAAACATCCCGGGATGAGGATCAAAGAATTGAGCGAGATGTTCGGATTTAAGAATCCCTTCCATTTTTCAAGAGTGTTCCGTCAGGAAACTGGAACCTATCCCAGTTATCTTATCAAACAGAAAAAGCACTGATCCTGTTCCCTTAAAACTTCTTCGGCCTGAGCTCACTTTTCAAATAAAGCGGATGCTTCGGGATCCCATCTTTGGATAGTTCCATGTACCGCAGATCACAGGGCAATTCCCGGAGATAGGAAAGAACATGATCCTGCCGATCCATAAATTTCCCGTGCAATCCCCAGGCACAGACAACCATCTCTGATTCCATGGCTATTTTTTTGATCCAGTAATCATTCTCCGGGCCAATGGGATCTTCCGCCGCCCGCATCACTTTCGGATCCGTCGCCCGGTAGGCAAACAGATTCAGCATGTAAAATGTGTTGCAGCCCATATCCCGGGTATACCCGCGGATCCGGCGCAGCGTCGGATCAAGCTGATTTTCATCAGCCGTTGACGGGTTCAAGGCGATCCATGCAATTGCCCGTTCTTCCGGATCCAGCAGATCCCGCCAGGTATGTTTTAACAGATATCTCCATTTCCTGCATGGGGAAAACACACAGGGATTACCGCTTTCATTCATTCTGCAAACCTCCATATTTCAGGGTAAAATACTCTCAGATTTCTTTTTTTCAAGCAGATTTCTTCTTTTCCCGGAATTTTATTTCCGGCAATCCCCTTGCAAAAATCAGGTCGAACGTGTAAATTACCTCTATAATATAAAGGACAACAACATGGACCCGCTGGAAATCATAACTTATTTTTATCCTGAAGATACTCCCCTGCGCCGTGTTTTGATCCTGCACAGTGAACAGGTTCGCGACAAGGCATTGCAGATCGCATATTATAACAAAAAATCTTCTTTGAACCGGGAAATCCTGATCAATGGGGCAATGCTTCATGATATCGGAATCGGAAAATGCAATGCAAAAGATATTTTCTGCGAAGGAACAGAACATTATCTCAAACATGGGATCATCGGCGCGGAAATGCTCCGGGACTATGGGAAGATCCATGGGATCGATATGGAAGTTTATGCCCGGATCTGTGAACGGCATACCGGAAGCGGGTTGACGGCTGAGGAGATCCGGAGCGGAAATTTGCCCTTGCCGGAACAGGATTTCCTGCCGGAAACCCCCGAGGAAAAAGTTATTTGCCTGGCAGATAAATTCTATTCCAAATCAGGCAGGATGCAGGAAAAACCATTGAAGAAGATCATCCATTCCATGGAGCGGTTCGGTGCAGCTCCCGCAGCCCGTTTCGAGGAAATGGGAAAGGAATTCAGACTCAGAAAAATTCCGCGCCTGACCATGGATCTGAAGGATATTATCGGCTTGACAATCTTTAACTTCGTAATTGCAAATCTTACTTATTGTCTTTGTCTGCTGGGAGAGGCTTTTCTGAAGATAAAACTCTGGTTCCTTCTTTTTATGCTGATCCGCTGCCTTTACTTTTACCGGAAAAAACGGCTGTTTGCCGCCGATGTCTGGATTTATGAACTCTTTTTCATATTGATCATTTTTGCCGGTTTCTTCATGCATTAAGCATCAAAAATGCATATTTTAAGAACAGAATCCCATAAAAATCAAAAAAAAACATATATTTT
Source organism: Lentisphaeria bacterium (assembly GCA_017456805.1). The sequence goes on along the minus strand of JAFTIQ010000026.1, from coordinate 20,482 downwards.
TTCATTTTTTTTTAGTTTACCCCCTTTACAAAATAAAAAAAGTATTGCATAATATGTGGCGTGGAAACGTCTTGCGCAGCGATTTTGCAGGGGGTTGTACACAAGTAAGTAATAAAATAAGACGATGATCTTAGTGAATGTATGTGGTATTTCACCGTCCTGAATTCTGTTATCTTTTATCTTGTGTTCTCTCCTGATTGTTTCATTTCTGCGGAAGAGGAAATAAAAATCTAAAGAGAGAGAGTTGAAAATGGCTGAAAAAGAACAAGGCAAAGTAAAATGGTTTAACAACGCCAAGGGCTATGGATTCATTGAAAGAGCCTCAGGCGGTGACATCTTTGTGCATTACAGCTCCGTCAAAATTGATGGCTATCGTACATTGAAAGAAGGTCAGACCGTTGAATTCGTCGTTTCTCAGGGCGACAAAGGCCTTCAGGCTGATGATGTTATTCCTGTCGCGGAATAATTTCAAATCCCCACGAAAAAAAACTGCTGTGAAAAGACAGCAGTTTTTTTTTGCTCTGAATTCTTGAATTCAACGTCTGGAGTTTTTCAATCCTTCAGCAATTCATTGATTTTCGCAAGAATTTCCGGAACTTCCACCATACGGCCTTCTCCCACATCGCCGCAGGCAAGATGTCCGCTTGCAGGTCCGACGAATTCCACATCCCAGCTCCGGAGTGTTTCACAATTCTTCTGAACTGCCGGATGACGCCACATGTGAGTATTCATTGCAGGCGCAATAAGAACCTTTTTATGAAATGCCAATGCGGCTGTGCTCAGTGCATCGTCAGCGATCCCGTTTGCCAGTTTTCCGATGAAATTCGCTGTTGCCGGAGCAACGACCATCAAATCTGCCCGGTCAGCCAGCGCAACATGACTCGGCCGCCAATCCGGGGATTCAAAAAGATCCGTGACTACCGGATTCTTGGAAAGAGTCCGGAACAGACATTCCGAAACAAGTTTCCGCGCGGATTCCGTCATGATCACACAGACATCATATCCCTGGGTGCTGAGTTTGGAGCAGAGATCGACCGCTTTATATGCGGCAATCCCGCCTGTTACGCCTAAAAGAATGCATTTTTTACTCATTGAATGGCTCCTTTCCAACGTTTCAGGGAGAGCTTGAACGTATCATACATCGCAAGAAACGATGAAACGGCATTTTCCAACTGATCATTGATGATCAGATAGGAATATTCTTCCAGTTTTGCAATTTCCCCTTTTGCATTGGCAAGACGGCGGAGGATGACCTCTTCCGTTTCTGTGCCCCGTCCGCGGAGCCGCTGTTCCAGCACTTCTGTGGACGGCGGTGAGACAAATACGAATTCCGCGCATCGGGAGAGCAGGGGATCTTCTGCACAAAGCTGTTTCAGGATCATTGCTCCCTGAACATCAATATCAAGCACAACATCCTGATTTTTCAGCAAACGGTCCGTGACTTCTGATTTCAAGGTCCCGTAGTAATTCCCGTGGACACATGCATGTTCCAGAAATTCACCGGCTGTAATCCTGGATTCAAAATCTTCTTTGGTCAGAAAATAATATGCTTTCCCATGTTCTTCCCCGGGTCTGGGGGATCTGGTGGTACAGGAAATCGAAAAACGAAGATTTTCACGCTGTTTCATGACTTGGGAAAGAATGGAGGATTTTCCGGCTCCGCTTGGTCCGGAAAGAACGATCAAAACACCGCATTTATCGGGGATTTTGTCCATATTCATAGGTACAACTCCGGAAAAAAGGTAAAAAAAATGGTGAGTCGTCAGGGACTCGAACCCTGGACACCCGCCTTAAAAGGGCGATGCTCTACCGACTGAGCTAACGACTCACATCTTCCATATTGAAGATTTCGTAATATATCACAGATAAATGAAATTGCAAGCGGATTTTTCATTTTTTTTCATTTTTTCCCGAAAAAATCCGCTTTTTCTGTACTTCAACGGGGAAAACCTGTGAAAAAGCCTTTCCCCGTTTCCTGATTTTCAGCTCAGGCAATCGCCAATGTTCCGCAGAGGGTTCGATCCTTGATCAGCCATGCGGTCATTTCATCTGTTGCGGTGTTGTGAACAAGAAGATCATCTGTCCCGTCAAGATTATAATCTGCAATGCCTGCAAACTCCTCAGTTCCGGAGAGCGTGCCGAGTTCAAATCCGCCCTGAAGGAACAGGCTTGTGCCGTCAGAGTAAAGCTGTTCTTCCATGCCTTCTCCGTTGAAATCACCTGAGCCGAGATCGTTCCAGCCGGAGGCATCAGTCGAAACAGCATCGCAGATTTTCAAGGTCAATGCTTTACTGTTGGTTGCATCATCAAAGCAATAGAGGGTATACGTCTTGCCATGATAAGTCAAACTTTCATTGACGGTAAATGTGCCGGCTTCTGTTCCATCCACTTCGAGCGTGAAGGTTCTCTGATTTGCCGCGCCTGCCCAGTTTGCGAGAATATAAGAACCGTTTTCCTGATCCGCAGAGGTTGAAATGGTCATATCGGCTTCTCTTGCAACATAATAACTGTTGAGCATCGCTTCCCGGTAGGACTCTTCCATAGCGGAAACCTCCCGGTCAGAAAGATCAAATGTGAGGGCAGTTCCATTGGTAACAACAGCATTTCCGGCAAGATTTGCTCTGCCGTGAATGACGGTTTCCCCGGAAAGAATTCCGCCGTTATTACAGTTTAAAGTACCGTAAATGACATTATCTTCCGCAATTGCTCCGGACATAACGGTCAGGCCGCCGCCGGAACTGACAGTCGTATCGGAGGCTTTTCCTTTGGATGCAAGGATCAGGTAGGAACCGTAATCTACTTTATTTACAGCAGCGACACCGCCGGAGTAAACGGAAGTGACGGTTCCCCGCTGCATATTGGTGTTGGTGATCTCTCCCATAACCAGAAGTTTCGCACCATAACTTGTCACTGTATTTGCAGCAATACCGTCTTTATAAACATACATGCTTCCATTTGTCATCAGGCTGGTATCATTTGCACTTCCGCGAACGTGAAGAACCCCGCCGCTTTTGGTAATGCAGGAACTTGCAATTCCGCCTTTGTTGACAGTGATATTACCGCCGGAAGCGATATGATTGTTCAGGACTGCGCCGTTCTGGATGGTTACGGAACCTCCATAGAGCACTTTGACATTATAGCACGTTCCGCCGTAATACTGGAGCGTTCCGCCGTTTTTGAGTTCAACATTCGTAACATTACCGCCCGCGTAAACGGTCAGAGTACCGCTGGAATTCACGGTCGTATTCGTAAGCGTTCCGCCGCTGGAAATGAATGCAGCTCCTTTTGCATTATAGAACAGCTGATCGACTTTTCCGCCGTCATATACCACCAGCCGGCCGGAGGAATACAGGTTCACGCCGTACATGGATCCGCCGGAGGCAACATAAACCGATCCGCCGGAGTAGACCGAGGTATAATTTGCTTCCCCCTGAACCTGCAATTTTCCGGAAACATAAGTCTTTACGGCTTTTCCGCCGGTTTCAAGCAAGGAAAGTGAGGCGCCAGAATTGACGGTTGTATTGCTTGCTTTCCCGCCGGAGTAAACATCCATCTTTCCGTTCAGAGTGATCCCGTTCGCGGTGGTGTTGGAATGAACCGTCATCCGGTCTGTGACCGTAAGCCCGGAAACTGTATTTGCCGCAAAGGAGACATTGGCTCCGTTTTCAACATAAACGGCCCCGCCATTTTCTTTGATTTCAGAAGCATTGCCTCCGAAATAAACGGTCATAGATCCGTTGTTCAGTGTGATTTCAGAAGCATTGCCTCCGGAATAAACGGCCATAGATCCGTTGTTCAGAGTGATTCCGGAACCATTCCCATTGAAAGAAACGGCCATGGATCCGTTATTCAGAGTGATCCCGGAAGCATTGCCTCCGGAAGAAACGGTAATGTGTCCGCCGTCAATATTTGTCCGGTTCGCACTTCCGCCGGAATAAATGATCAGATTTGCATTGGATCCGATCGTTGTATCAACGGCTGAGGTATTGGAATGAACCGTCATGACAGTGGAGGCAAGTGTCAATCCGCTGATGGTGTTGGAGGCAAAGGTGACTTTGGCTCCCGACTGAACGTTGACATATCCGCCGTTTTCTAAGAGTTCCGTTGCGGTTCCCCCTGATTTGATCTGCATGGATCCGCCGGAGTGGACTGTTGCGCCGGCAGCCGAAGCGGCAGAGGCAATCGAGACAAAACCATTTTTGTTTACCGTAATGGTATCGGCTTTTCCGCCGGAGCTTACATATAACTTTCCATTGTTGAGCGTCGTCCGGGAAATCGTGCCGCCATGATAAACATTAACGGTTCCGTAATTTTCCACAGTCGTATTTTCGGCTGTTCCCCCGCTGGAAATATGCATGTTGTGACCGGAAGAAATTATTTCTCCGGAGAAGAAGACTCCCTGTTTCAAAGCGTTTCCGCCGCTGTAAATGGTGACGGTCGGACGCTGGATTTTGAGTGTCAGGTTGCCGGAACTGAGCTGCAGTTCATAGATTGAGTTATTATAGGAGAGTGATCCTGCATCAAGGGTAAGCGTTCCGACGGATTGCTGATTGACTTTTAGTGTGATGGAACCCTCAAAATTTTCTGCGTTCTGAGCGAGGTTGTAAGTTCCGTTTTCTTGCGTGCCAGCAACCGTGACCGTATAATCCGGAGTTCCGGAAATGCAGGAAAGATCATTGATCAGATATTCATCCTGAGCAGATCTTCCGGAGAGGGTGAAATCGATCACGGAGCCGGAAAAGGCAGAAACGATCCCGCCTGAGAGAGTCTGTATTGCCCCTTTATGGACAGCAGATTCATAAAGCCATAAATCTCCGGAATGGAGGATCGTGTTGCTGGCAGAAGCACCCGTTTCAATATAGAGAGTCCCTTTTTGCACGATCGAGTCGTTTGCGGTTCCCCCGGCAGAGATGATCGCATCCCCGCCGTCAAGAACAGTATTGTTTGCTGTCCCGTTTGTGAACATCCAGCCGCCCTGAAGCAATGTATCATTTGCTTCGGAACGGGCACTGGCAAATATATAGCCATTGCTTACAACCGTACTGTCAATCACTCCGCCTTGGGAAAGAAACAAATTTCCGCCATTCACATCGGTATGATTGGCTGTTCCTCCGGAAGAGACATACATATAACCGAAATTGTTCAGAAACGTGGAGTTGGCGATTCCGTTTTCCTCAATGAACAGCATCCCGCTGTTATGAATGATCGTCCTGTCAGCTGTTCCGCCATTCCATAAGAATAAACCGCCGAATGCACTGATGACACTGTCTTCCGCCAAGCCGCTGTGATGCACATAAAGATGTCCGCCGGAACTTAAAACGGTATCTTTGACAGTTCCGTTGATGGAATGCATTTCGCCGATGTTTCTGACAGTGGTGGCGATTGCTGTTCCGCCGGAGAATACCTCGAGGGTTCCTGAAGAGAGCACAAGATCGCTGGTGATTCCATCTTTGGTAACCCAGACTGTTTCATCTTTTGTGATACTTGCACCGCTCAGAAGGGATGTTTTGGAATCGTAAGCGGTTCCTTTAGAATCGATGAGGACACCGGTTCCCTCTCCGGGGAAGATTTTGACCCAATCTATCCAATATGATATGGAACCTCCTTTTTCATAACCGGCGCGGGATGTTATGAGTTCCCCGTCAGTATCATAGATGAGCACCACCGGCGAAGCTGCGGCGTCACTGTCTTCCAGAAGAATATAATTTTCCTTGATATAATTCATGAAATCCGGATTGCTCAGCAATTCGTTTTTCATGTGTTGATAATAAGGACAGGTGTCAAAATATGCTAATTTGAAGATCTGCTTATTTTCTGCTTTTGCATATTTCAGAGCCTGCTCAAAATCTGTCAGCCAGGTCCCGGGTTCATAGGATGAAGCTTCTGTTTCCCGGACAGTCATTGTTACCGATCCTCCGTTTGTGATCGTTTGATTCATGTTGGAGCTCCCTTCTGTATTTTCGTATCTAATATGTTCTATTTTCAATTACTTACAATTTATTGTAATCTAATGTTGATTTTCTTTTTTTTCAAGTTTTTATCTGAAAAAAATCATCTGTTTTTCGGGAAAAAATCAGGAAACGGAAAAATCCGGATGCAGAAGCCCAACTTTTTCTGAGAAAATCAGTTGAAAAATCAGGGGAAAGTGTTATATTTCCAATTATGATGAAGCGAGATATTTTAGTAGTGACAGATTCCCATTTGACTGAACATTGTCCGGAGTGGACCGTGTTCCGTTCTCTTTTGGAAAAAATCTCTCAGGGGGATTATGATGTCCTGTTCCTGGGGGATATTTTTGATGTCTGGATCGGCTGCAAGTCCTATGAAACCGGGATTCACCGGGAATTCATGGAGTGGTGCCGGAAAGAAAAAAAGAAGCGGAATCTCTGGTTTCTGGAAGGAAACCATGAATTTTTTATCCGGAAGAACCGGTCAGACTGCTTTACAGAAGTCTTTTCAGATGCAGCGGTGTTGGATGAAGGAAAATTGTTTGCGACTCACGGGGATATGGTCAATCACCATGACGGAGCCTACCGGATGCTGCGGGGAATTTTGCGGAATCCGTTGACGTACTTCTTTTTGCGGATCTTCGGGTTCAGCGGCCTTGGTTCCTCTTTTACAGGAGAAGTCCGAAAGGATCTCAAATCCACCAATCAGAAGCAGAAAAGATATTATCCGGCAGAAGAGCTGCGGGACCTTTCGAAGTCTCTGGAAGCCAAAGGCGTCTCCTGTATCGTTGTCGGACATTTTCACCGGGGTGGACAGGAAGGGATCGTAACGCTGCTGGAAAATTTCTCGCAGGAAGATTATATGATAGCAATTTATGAATCTGGAAAAGGAATTCGCAGGATTTCAGCAAAAGAATTGATCGGAGAAAGAAAATGAAACATATATTCGGGATAACAAATTTAGGCAGCGGAAGCTCCGGCAATGCAACTGTGATCCATGGTCCGGAGGGAAATTTGCTGCTGGACGCAGGATTTTCTGCGAAAGAGCTGACTTTGCGGATGACCGGAGCAGGGATCGATCCGGCAAGTATCCGGGGGATCCTGATCTCTCACAGCCATTCCGATCATACAAAAGGCTGCCGCGTGTTCTCCCAAAAGTACGATGTGCCTGTCTATACCACCAGTGTGACAGGAAAATGTCTTTCCCGGAAAAAGCTGATCCCGGAGAAGGTTGCCCTGTTTACTCCCGGCGGAGCCTTCGACCTCTGCGGTGTCAATGTAGAACCGTTTACGGTTCCTCATGATGCAGATGATACGGTCGCATTCGTCTTCCGGTGTATGGATCACAAGATCGCTGTGGCAACAGATCTCGGATTTGTCAATACCCTGACCCGTGCCAAGCTGACCGCCTGCGACGTGCTGATGATGGAATCCAATCATGATACCCGTCTGCTGATGAATTCCCAGCGGACTCTGCTGCTGAAGCGCCGGATCATGGGAAAATTCGGACATTTGAGCAACTCGGATGCGCTGGAGGAATTGCCGAACCTGCTGACGGACCGGACACGGTGTTTGATCCTTGGACATCTCAGCGAAGAGTGCAATGACCGGGAACTTCTGGAAGAGCTGACTCTTGACCGGTTGAACGATATGGGCAGGCGGGATATCCTGTTCCACATCGCGGCACAGGAGTATTTTCTGCCGACATTCTGGGCAATATAAGGAGATAGAAGCATGAAACTTTTCAAACGGATGATCTTTGTTTTAGGCGGCGGCTGCCTGGCTGTCCTTTTGATCCTGACTGTGATCATGGTATTCGGAATTGCAGAAAACCGGAAAGCGGTAAACGGAACGGTTTCAGATTTTCACAGTAATTTCCTTAACCAATCCTCCCGGAATGCTGTATTGGGAAATTCCGCGTTCCTGGAAGAAAAAATCAACTCTTACTTCCTTCTGCTGGAACTGCTCCTTTCCGGAAAAGATCCGGAAGCTCTGATGAAGAATTACATGGAACACGGTTCTTCTGATATTGATTATATTCTTCTTTCCGGAACCCCCCGGCCGCTTTTCCTGGCGAATCCGAAACGGAATTCCAAAGCTTCTGTTCTGAGTCAGACCGCCTGTGAGCAGCTCCTCCGGGAAGTCAAATCCGATCTCGGTTCAAAACTGCGGAAAGTTGTCCCCGTGCCGGAAAGCAATGCCTTCTGGGTGATCTGCTCCCATCCGGAAACAAAACAGCTTGCTCTGATCAGAGTCGACGGAAAAGTTTTGCTTGCCGAACTGCCCACGGCGGCAGACGGGCTGGTCGCAGCATTGGTGGTGAAAGATACTTTTTTGGCAATTCATGCTCCGGATGAATCTACTGAGGGCGTGGAAAAAAATATGAAATCCCTCTGCCGGAATGCGGAACACTCTCATTCCCAACGCTTGATCAGCAATATTGTGGTTCAGGATAATTCAGGGAAAAACTGGAGCCTTGCTTCGGCTCATCTCTTTATCCGTTCTCAGGAAGAGACTGGAATTCATCTGCTTCATGCCCAGAGAACACCCGATACTGCGCTTGTCCAGATGGCATCCATTGAGGATAGTATGCTGGGGATTCTCTGGCTGTTCCTTGGTTCGGCTTTGCTCGCTCTTCTGATCTTTACGCCTATTCTGCTGATTTTTTCCAGATCGCTGTCCCGTCAGGTGAACAGTGCTGCGGCATTTGTCCGGAATGTGTTTCATTCGGAAGAACGGCCCCGGAATCTGGAATTGAATTTCTCGGAAGAGATCGAGGAACTCTCTGGAAATTTGAACTTGCTGCGGGATAAACTCAGTAACGCATTGACCCGTCTTTCCAGAAGCCATGAGCGGGAACTCCGGGCTAAAAAAGAAGCGGAAGAATCGAATATCCTCCGTTCCGGCCTCTTGACATCTGTCCTGGAAGAAGTCCGGGAGCCTCTGTCACGGATCGACGGATACAGTTATGTGATTTCCAAACAGGCAGAAGAAAATCCGGAACTTGCCTCTGCAGCCGAATCGATCCGGTTGGAAAACCGCGCTATGATCTCTGTTTTCAGAGCTCTTTCCGATTTGACCAGCCTCGATTCCGATTTCTGCACCCTCGGCTCCTATGAAATCGAACCTTCCGAGATCATCCGGGATGCTTTGAGCGATCTGACAGAACGGGCTGCGCGGAATCATATTTCTCTTGAGATCCGTAATGTGGCAACTCTGGATGATCCCCTGACCACTTCCCCCTCCATCCTGACTCACATGGTTTATACTGCAATTGCCACCCTGATCCGGTTCATGCCGGAACATACGACGCTCCGGATCAGCAGCGAACGGAAAAACAAGACCCTGATCTTCCGGTTTGCAGATCAGACTTCCGATCATCTTTCGATCGCCGAAGTGTTCCGGAATTATACGGAGACCGGATTGATCGATTCCCCCCATTGCGCGGTTGCGGTCCTGAACCTTCTGATCCTGAGAGCGGAAGCAGAATATCTGTGCGCAGATATCCGGATCGAAAAAACAGAACAATCCAATTCTATGATAGAAATTTCTCTTCCGGTGCAGACCTTCAATCCGGCTGTGACAGGTGTTTTCACCCGTCCCAAACTCATGGCTGTTCCCGAAGAAAGTTCCGCAGAAGCCAGATTCCATGTGGCTGGAATCACCAGTTATTCCCTCTCCGGACGGGATCCCTTCCGTTCCAAGGAATCCATTGGCGCGGTTCTCCTGGCAAATATGAAAGAGCCGGATATCTCGCTTTATAAAAAGATTTTCGGGGCAGAAGGGTTCGCTGTTGCCGCGGCAGAAAACGAAGAAGAACGGTTCGGATATATCCGGAATAACCGGTTCGATCTTGTTTTTCTGGATATAACATTGGAACAGGAGAAGAATTACGGCGTGATTTCAGATCTCCGGAGTGCATTGCCGGCATCCACTGTTCTGATCGTCTTTACCGATTCCCGGAAAGTGGAAGAAGTGAAAAAACTGCTTGACCACGGCGCAGATTTCTGTTACAGAAAACCGGTGGTCTTTACAGATCTGCTTTTTTCTATCAATAAACTGAAACAGGGAGGAAAGGATTTCCTATGACCAGCATTGAATACCGCGTCCCTTATGCGGATACCGATCAGATGAAAGTTGTTTACTATGCCAATTATCTGGTGTATTTTGAACGTTTGCGGAATGAACTGCTGCGGAATACCGGATGCACCTATTTCCAGATGGAGGAAGAAGGATATGCATTGCCGGTGATCGAAGCAGTCTGCCATTATAAAGCAAGTGCAAAATATGATGATCTCCTGACCATCTCCGGCTGGGTCGCCGAAGTAAAAGGCGTCCGGGTGACAATCGCCTGTGAAGTCCGCCGGGGAGAGGAACTGCTGGTTTCCGGGCACACCGTACATGCATGTATTGATATGAATACCGGCAGACCGTGCCGTGTTCCCGCATCCCTGGCTCAAGCCGTGGAACAGCAGGGCAGGTAAGCATCAAAGAAATACGATATCCGTTGCAAAGGCATAACGGAAAAGAGTCGTATCAATTGCGCTCCAGTTGCTTAAACCGGAACTGCCTGCCATTTTTACGGTTACTCCTTCCTGCCGGATGGTTACGGTCATGAGGTTTTCAGGATCGCGGGTGAGTGCCAGACCGCATGCCAGCCGCAGGATCGCAGACAACTGGTTGACCAGTGTTCTTTCCTCCCGGCTCAGCTGCATATATTCCTGATGCTGCGGCTTCGGCATGGATTTTCTGTGATATCGCGCAATCAATGCAACGATCTCCCGTTCCTTGAGCGTCAATCCGGGTAATTCCGTGTTCCGGATGATATAGGCACTGTGTTTATGGTAACTGCTGTTGCTGATAAACAATCCCGTCTTGTAAAGCAATGCGGCAACTTTCAAAAGCAGCAGACTCCGGTGTTCCAACCCATGCAGCGGTTTCAGCCTCAGAAAAAGTTTCTCTGCAAAAATACTGGTTGCGGAAACCATATCCCGATCTCCGCCGTAACGGATCGCTGTCTGAATCGCCAATCCCAGAAGCTGCGGCTCAAAAGGATCTTTTTTCTGCCGGGTTTCCCGGATGTAATTTTCCAGAAGTGCATGCTTTGTGGAGATCATGGGAATGAAAATCGATTTTGCATCGGTAATCTGTTTGAGACTTTCGATGATCATACAGCAGGGCAGGATCGTTTCCGCAACATCCGGACGGAGATTGTATTTTTCGCAAAGCTCGTTGACCGCCATGTTTTCCGCGGCATTCCGGATCCGCTCAAACTCGGAAAGCGTCAAGGTATGAACCGGATTGGAGGAGAGCGCACGATCCCGCAGCAGAAGCGTGGAGCGGACACTGCTGCCCGTAACGATCAAAGCAGAACAATCCAGCTTTTCTGCCAGATATGAAATTTCCCGGAATGTGGCATCAATGACCGGGAGCAGCTGTTCTTTCCGGAACTGCGGCGAGACAGAATCCCCGTTGCCGATCCGAAGCGTTCCGAACCGGATCGTTTCCGTAAATTGCATCGTACCATGATCAAAAGAGCTGACCTGACATGCCCCGGTACCGATATCCGCCATCAGAAGCCGCTTGGATTTTGCCCGGAACTCTGACGGAAGAAGTTTCCGGACGGATAACGAGATCAGCCGGGCTTCGTCGCTGCCCGTCAGAATATCAATCTGTACACCCGTCAGAAATGCCATGCGCTCCAGAAAAATATCTGCATTTTCCGCCTCTCTGACCGCACTGGTCACAATCGCACGGTATTTGAGAATGGTATATTCTTCCATCTTCTTTTTGAAGTTTCCGAGGATCCCGCACATGACCTGCATGGATTCATCACTGATCCTGCCGGACCGGAACACATCCGCGCCAAGCGGGGCAGGAATCTCCAGATCCTCCAGCGTTTCATAGCCGATTCCATCCTCCGACAGTTCCGCAATCAGAAGCCTTGCAGAATGTGCACCGATATCAATGGAAGCAATCAGTTCTTTCATAATTTATTCCCCCCGTGCAAGAATCGTTGCACCCACTGCCACAGCATCATCGCCCAATGCGGAAAGACGGATCTCCACATCCCCGGGGTTCAAACCGAACAGGTGCATCCGGAACGATGCTTCAAAGGGCTGAAGCAGATCTTCTCCCAGTGCTTCTGCAAAACCTCCGCCGATCACAATACATTCCGGTGCGATCGCTGCACAGATGGAAGCTGCCCCAACACCAAGCATCCGCAAGCCCTTATCAATCACTTTCCGGACCGGCGGATCTTCATTTTTATAGGCTCTCGCCAGATATTTGCTCTTGATGTTACGGCTGGATTCGTTGAATTTATCTTCGGGAAGCATGGTTGTTTCTCCACGCTTGAAAACCTCTTTTTTCAAGGCTTTGACAAAGGCAATCTTACTGCAATAGGCTTCCAGACAGCCGCGTTTTCCGCAGCCGCAGCGCCTGCCGCCCGCACGGACTGTACAATGCCCAAACTCTCCGGCTGTCCCTTTCTGTCCAAGATGAAGAGCTCCGTCAATGATGATCGCTCCGCCAAGCCCCGTGCCAATGAAATAACCCACTGCAGACCGGAACCCTTTCGCCGCTCCGCAACGGGATTCCCCCAGCAATCCGAGATTTGCATCGTTGCCGAGAATAACCTCTTTCCTGAATTTGTTTTCCAGGACAGTTTTCAGTGAAATATTTTTCCAGCCGAGATTGACTGCATGAAGACATTCTCCGGATTCCGGATCGACGGATGAGGGGACCGCAGCTCCGATACAGCTGATATCTTCCGGCTTCAATCCCGCTTCGGCAATAGCTTCCATAGCCGTTTCATACATATCGGAAACCGTCTCTTCCGGCGTGCTTTCAGAATTCGTGGATCGTTTTGCCCTGGCGAGTACCCGGTGATCCGGAGCCGTTACAACCGCATAGATCTTCGTTCCGCCAAGATCAATCCCCAGAGCATAGCCTTCCTGATCCTTCATACTTTATCCCTTGTTTGAGATTTATCTGGGAACTCCCACCAGCTGAACCATCAGAACCGGCTGATCTTTCTGCAAACCAAGCAGTTCCGGAATATTTTTCCGGTTGTAAGAGCCGATCACGACATTTCCCAGTTTTTCGGCTGCACAGAACAGACCGACATTCTGCATGGCAAATCCTGCGTGGACCCCCGCATAGACTTTCTTTTCCGCATCAGAACTGCCGAAATTCAGTTTTTTCAGATCGGAGGTGTAAATCAGAACCACAGCTGCTTTGGCAAACATCTCTTTCTGCATTCCGAGCTGATGACGGAAATCTCCGGTTTTGATTTGCTGCAGAGAATGTGTTTCCGGAATATAACGGTAAATCCCCTGCTTCGTTGCAGCATAAACCACAAGATCCTGCGCATTTCTGGCAGTGGGGATCGTCAGTTTGTTGGCAGACTTCCGGTTCACCCCGCAGGCAGAATAGAACAAATCAGAAAGCTGCTGGGGTGTGAGAGCCGCTCCGGTATAATCCCGAAGAGAACAACGGTTTGTCAACGCCTCCCGGAGAGAAGCTCCTCCCGTTGTTTGCGGAGGAACCAGTTTTACATTTTGTGCAGAGATTCCAATGGTGAGTGCGGCAAAAAAGAGTACGATCGTTTTTTTCATTTTTCATTCTCCTTGTGGGGAAGATCTGCGATATTTTTAATCATATTGAGAACCTGCTGAGAAGCATCCGGGCGCGCAATGGTTTTTGACCGTTCCCCGTTTGCCCGGAAACATTCCTGATTTTTCTGCCAGTTCAAAATCCATTTGGTGAAACCTGCCTCACTTGCTTCGGAATCATGGAGAATCTCAGCTCCCCCGGCAGATGCCAGCCATTTTGCATTGTCTTCCTGATGATTTTCCGCCGCTCCGGGGTAGGGAAGCAAAAGCGCATATTTTCCAAAACAGGCGATCTCGGAAACAGTACTTCCGCCCGCCCGTGAAATCACAAGATCCGCTGCTGAGTAGAACAGATGCATCTCCTGGGCAGATTCCAAAGCGGCAACTTTGCAATTCTGTTTTTCATAAAGCTCTTTACAGGATTCCAGTTTCCCCGGTCCGGTCAGACGCATAAACTGAAGATCCCTGGTCTCTTCCGGATCCCCTTCAATGATCAGCTTTTTATTGATGGTTTCCGCGCCAAGACTTCCTCCGAAGACGAGGATCGCCGGTTTCTCCGGGGAGAGATCCAGATGATAAAGCTGATTCAATTCTGCGATAGCCTCTGCCTTTGTCAGCTGCCGTTCGATCAACTCCTGCCGCAGCGGAAAACCTGTCAGAATGGCAGGACATTTTGCATTTGCCGCATTAGATGTCGGAAACGAAAGGGCAAGCGCTTTTGCATAACGGCTGAGAAACAGATTTGCCTTGCCGAGCTTTGTATTGCCATCGTGCAGAAAAACCGGAACTTTTTTTGCCTTTGCCGCAAGAACCGGAGAAAGGGAAGCAAAGCTTCCCATTGCAAGCAGAGCATCCGGCTGAAATTTGGCGATAGCCTTTTTGCATTTATTGCGCCCGATCAGGGTATTCCAGAAAAATTTCAGCATCCGGAACGGATTCCCGGAGGGATAAGAGGCTGGAAAAGCAACGGAACAGATCCCGAATTTTGCAGCTGTTTCCATCTGTTTGGGAGCATTCTTTCCGCCCAGAAGCAGCAGCACCTGTCCCCCCTGTTCCTGAAAGGTTCTCGCAATACTCAATCCGGGCATAAAATGTCCGCCCGTTCCCCCGCAGCTTATGATGAGCTTTTCCACCTGAACAACTCCTTGAATTTTTTCCATTTCAATCTGTGCCACGCATGGATCCGATCGGTATAATCCGGAAAAACAGTATCAAGCGCAACACTTAAAACAAAACCGCTGGCAGTCAGACACGTCACCAGACTGCTTCCTCCGTAGCTGATAAACGGCGCCGGCATTCCTTTGGTGGGAAATGCTCCGCAGATCACCCCCATATTGATCAATGCCTGCGCTCCGATGAAAATCCCGATACAGAAGGCAAGGATCATCCCCTGCCGAGTCCGTGCATTCTGAGCAATCGCAATGGCTGAGTACATATACGCCAGATATCCGACCATGACAAGGATCAGGAAGAAATATCCCAGTTCTTCCCCCACAATGGAGAGGATGAAGTCCGTATGCGCTTCCGGAAGATAGGACATTTTCATCCGGCTTTCGGTAAAGCCGATCCCGAACCAGTTCCCGGATCCCAATGCCAGAAGAGAGTTGTAGAGCTGATAACCGGATCCCGCAGCATGGGCTTCCGGATCCATGAAAATCGTCATCCGCCCCCATCGCATACTGTCAAAGTATTTGATGTAAAAGAATCCCGCAGGAACGAGAATCGCCCCGGCCAGTGCAAACCATTTGAAATTGATCCCTACAATATAAAGAGCGGAAACAACGATCAATGTAAGAAGCACCGTTGTGCCGAGATCTTTCCCTGCAAGCACCAGCCCGATGGGGACAGCACAGCAGAACAGACAGGGCCACATCACTTTCCTGAAGGGGAAGGAATCCATAAATCTTGCCCGTTCCGAAAGAAATTTTGCCAGAAACAGCGCAATAATCAGTTTTGCATATTCAGAGGGCTGAATGTTGCCGATCTTCGGGATCTTGATCCAGCGGTGTGCCCCTTTGACTGCAGGCGACATGTCTGCGATCAGAAGCAGTACCGCAATCACAAGCATCAGCCAGATGCTCCAGTCCGAAATCCTCTTGTATCCGAAATAGATCGCTCCCGAAAAACCGAGCAGCCCTACAACAGCCCATTGAAACTGCTTGTAAAGATAGGTCGTTCCATCTGTACCGAACGAGGTGGAATAAAGCATTGTGATCCCGAACAGAAGCAGCAGCACCATGACGGAGATGAAAACTGCCGCAGCCGGCAATACAGTATCGTATGCTTTCTTCTTCGGCAGCAGATCTTCTCCGCGGATTCTTTCTTTATGCAGTTTCATCTGGCACTTCTCTGCTTAATTTGCCAGGGTTACATGCTTCTTCAGATCTTCAAGTTCAAATTCTTTCAAAACGCCTTCGATCATGATGGCGCGGGCAGAATTCTCCGCGTCCGGGAACACGGGCAGAACCATGGATTCCCAAGAGTCCGGCCCGCCGGAAAGCTTGACAGATTTGATCTTGTCTGAAAGAACCGCCGCAATCAAAGCAGGAACCGTTCCCTGTCCTTTGGCTTCCAGATGAATTTCAGGACAGTTCTGAGAAAGCAGTTCCACCGTACACAAAATATCCTTGACCCGTCCGCCAAGATAATTCAAGCCGGTCATTTCTCCGATACAGGTATAATGGAAGTCAAATTCATACTGATTGAAGAACTCCTTCCACTGACTGCAGCTGGTGGGCATACATTCGCCCACTCCCCGGTAATCCAGACCGTAGAGGAACCGTTCTTCCGTATCCTGACGCATTCCAAGTTCCTGAACTGCATCCAGATGCGGAATGTAAAGCTGAATCGCTTTTGCTTCTTCGATGTGGTACAGCAGCTCTTTGCTCTTCCGGTGCAGAACACTCATCACAAGACCTTCTTCCGTTTCCAGTCCGAAACGGGATTCCCAGTTATTGGTCGCTTCATCCAGCACCCGGACACGCAGCACTCTGAAATAGGGCACTTGAATTTCTTTGATTCCCAGCCGTTCTTTCAGGAACTGACGGATCTCTTCTTTGGAATATTCTTTCCGGGCAGCCTTCTGTGCCGCAGCCCGTTCTACAATAAGATCATGGACCCGTTTTTCTCCGGGAAGTTTCACAACCATTCCATCCGGCGCAGCATAAAGCTCTGAATCAACGATTCTGCCCGGATCTGTTTCCGCTTTGGAAGGATTGACCAATCCTGCTTTCCGGCAGAAAAAGTCGTATGCAGCTTCCCGGAGCGGCTGCGCAAGAGAATGACTTTCCGGTCCGATAAAGAGTTCCACATCATCTCCGCACCCGAGAAGCCCATAGAGCGCTTTCAATTCTTCATACGCTTCTTTGGTCCCCCGGGGATCGAAAAAGTCATTCTTTTCTCCGAGGATCAGGCGCGGACGCGGTGCTCCGGCAACCAGAAGGTCCACCATTTCCAACCCCATCTCAATCGCACGGGGAGGCATCTGTTCAATATCTGCCGGAAGTTCATTTTCCACATTCCGGAGCCAGGTGGTGATATAGCAGCTGGGAGCAGAAAATGCCAACCGGTCATCCGCCGCAGAAATCAGAGTCGTCAACGTCCCGCCGCCGGAGGTCCCCATGACACCGATCCGGCTCGGATCCACTTCCGGCAGACTCAGAAGAAGATCGATCCCCCTGATTCCGTCATAGGTCCGCCAGTTCCCGAACCAGTCTCCCGTCAGAAGAAGCTGTTTCCCAAGAACATTGTGTTCCGTACAGCATCCGAGGGGGCGCATTTCCGGGAACTGATGCCGCTCCCCCTGTCCGATCGGGTCAATGGAAAGAACCACAAATCCCCGGGCCGCAAGCTGACGGGCTGCCGTTTGATACATGGCGGCAAGCCTGCCGTTTTCACTGTGACCGCAGACAAACAGGATCGCAGGATATTTTTCCGCCGTCTTTTCGGGATGTATGAGGCTTGCTGAAACCGTAAAATTTTCTCTGCTGTTGAAGAGAACTTTTTTCATCTTGACTCCCGGAAACGTCAATTCCCCGGTCACTTTCACATTCAGCGGGCATTTCTCTTCCGGAAAATAGAAGATTTTTTTGACTTTTTCCCGGACTTCTGCAACGTAATTCAGTGCATCTTCCCTTGTTTTCAACTCCGCAAGACGTTTTTTACGGGCAAGATAATTGTTTTTTACAGCACGGAGATAAAACTCCTGCACAGAATTTCCGAATCCTATCATAAGAACAGTGCTCCTTCTTTGGTTTTTGAATAATTGCTCCGATATGGGAAATTTAGTCATATTCACGAAAAAATCAAGCTCACTTTGAAAGAAAAAATGATTTTTTTCCTCTTTGTTTTCCGGCAGCAGGAAAGGTCCGGGAAGAAAAACATTTCCCGATCCATTTCCGAACTCGTGCAGAAGCCAGGATAAGCCTTTTTCCTTCGTGCAAAATCCCGCTTTTTTTTGCATTTCCATTTTTTTTAACTTGAAATATCCGGCAGATAGATCTATATTAACCGGAGTTGTTATTTTTTGGTAAAAACCAGTCGTCTCCGGATGACTGTTAATGATAGAAATTAAAACCTTTAAATATATTTGAGAAGGAGTAATCAGAATGAGTGATCAGATCGCATCCGTAATCCAAGCCGATACAGGGAACACATGTTTTATCTGGAAACATCCCCTGGAAAACTTCTACACAGGATCCCAGCTGATCGTCCACGAATCTCAGGAAGCCGTGTTCTTCATGAATGGCGAAGCTCTGGATTCTTTCGGCCCCGGACGGCATACTCTGACAACCCAGAATATGCCGATCGTCAGCGGTATTTTCAATAAGGTTACCGGTGATCAGACCCCCTTCCACTGCGAAGTCTATTTCGTCAACAAAACCGAACAGATGGCGATCAAGTGGGGAACCAGCACCAAAATGGAATATATGGAGCCAACTTACGGTTTCCCGATCCAGCTCGGTGCTTGCGGGGAAATGTGCCTCAAAGTCGCAAACGCCAGACAGCTCCTCATTAAAGTTGTCGGAACCGAAAAAATCCTGACTCAGCAGCAGCTCGTTGAAAAATTTCGCGCGTTCCTCCTGCTCCGGTTGAAAAATTACATCGTGACCCTCATCAAGCAGGAAAAAATCAGCGTCTTTGAAATTGATGAGCATCTCGAAAAAATCTCGGAAGCCCTGTTGGAAAAACTCTCCGGCGACTTCCTTGACTACGGTGTCTCTCTGGAAAAATTCCTCGTTACAACCATCAATAAGCCCGAGGATAACAAGGAGTACCGCCGCTTCAAGGAACTCCACTTCCGCCAGTATGCAGATATCGCGGAAGCAAAACTCCGCCAGCAGGTCGGCTTGATCGAACAGCAGACAAAAGCTCAGCAGATGGTCATTGAAGCTGAAGGACTCTCCAAGAAACGCGCCCTCGAAGGTTACACCTATCAGGAAGAACGCCGTCTGGATGTGGCAGAACAGTTCGCTCAGAACGAAGCTACCGGACAGCTCGCAAATATGGGAATCGGTCTCGGCATGATCAGCGGAATCGGCGGCGCAGTCGGAAATTCCGTCGGCGGTATGGTCGGAAATGCAATGGAACAGGCTGTCGCACCTCAGCCCGCAGCTCCTCAGCCCGCAACCGCAAAAATCTCTTGCGCAAAGTGCGGCGCAGATCTCCCGGAAAACGCAAAATTCTGCCTCGAATGCGGTGAAAAGTATACCCCCGCTGAGGCAAATACCATCGTTTGTCCCGGATGCGGAAAAACGGTCGCAAAAGGAAAATTCTGCCTCGAATGCGGCTGTAAATTGGAAGATCCCGTCTGCCCCAATTGCAAAAATAAAATCGTTCCCGGTGCAAAATTCTGTCTCGAATGCGGCGAAAAACTGGTCTAATTAAGGAGTCCCTCTTATGAATAAAAATATCAGCAGAATCATTTTCGGATCCCTCTTCGGGATCGTCATCTTCACTATCCTTTTGATCCTTTTGGAAAAAACACCGCTCCTGTGGACAGACTATGCATGGTGTGTCTTTGCGATCGTTGCCTTCGCCTGTGCAATGGGCTACTGGGCTAAGTCTCAAAAAGAAAATTATATCCTCCATGCGGCTTACCCCATGGTCGTATGGTCCTATCTCATCATTACGATCCTGGTCGCTGTCTTCTTCGCGGCATTGGAATATGCCGGGATCTGGGCAATCAAATTCGGATGGATCTGTCTCATCGAATTCATTATTCTGGCAATCAGCGCCTGGAAGCTTCAGGCATTGGATGTCGCCCGCGAGGTCATCGAAGAGGTTGATCAGCAGGTAAAAATGAGCACAATCACCTGGAAAATGATCCGGGTCGATCTGATGAATATCGCTGAAAATATGAGCAGCCCCGATAAAAAAATCGTCGCAAAAACCGCTGAAATCATCCGTTATTCCGATCCCATGGAACATCCCGCAGTGGCGGATATCGTTGCCGCAATCAGCAAAAAAATCAACGATCTGAAAACCGCTGTGAACGAAAACAACTCCGGGCTGATCGCGGCTCTCTGCTCTGAAATCGAACAGCTCGAAAAAGAACGTAAAAACAAATTGATGATCTTAAAATAATTTTTCAGGACTCCCCAATATGGCTCGAATTCAATGTAAAATGTGCGGCGGTGAACTCAATTTGCCGGAAAATACTGCAAGCGGTACTTGCGAATATTGCGGAACGTTGATCACGTTCCCGAAAGTCTCCGATGAACGGTTGGAAAATCTTTATAACCGGGCGGAACATTTCCGTAAAATTCATGATTACGGCAAGGCTGTGCAGGTTTATGAGCAATTTATCACCGCAAATCCGGAAGATTCTGAGGCATATTGGGGGCTCGTCCTCTCCCGTTATGGAATCGAATATGTGGAAGATCCCGCAAGTCATGAACGGATCCCGACTTGTCATCG
>JAFTIQ010000025.1 GCA_017456805.1 Lentisphaeria bacterium | reverse complement strand
TCAAGCAAAAACTTGAAGAATACATTTGCTATTTCAACAATGAGAGAGTATCTTTAACATTAAAAGGAATGAGTCCGGTACAATACCGAACCCATTCCACGTAATTTTAACCGTCCAAATTTTTGGGGTCACTTCAAAACCTGAAATTTTGCAACAGCCCCATTTATTTGGCAAGCCTTCAGAAAAATTATTTTTTCAGAGCTTTTTTGATCTCTTTCAAACGTTCCGCTTCCGGAAGACATTTGTAAAAATGATCCAGAGGATAACATCCGGAAATCATGCCGTTGCGGGGAGCACTGGTACAATCTCCGAAGGTACGGCAAATCCGGCAGCGGTCAAGCCCCTTTCCGGAAAGAGAATCCGCACAGAAATCAGGATAGGAAAGCACCATTCGTCCGATCCCGATAAAATCTGCTTCCCCGTGAGCGACAGCATACTCTGCGGCGTTGGGCAGATATTCCTGCAGGCAGGTGGCGCCGGAGCCGACAACTTTGATCCCGGGACAACGTTTTTTCAATTCCTTTACCGCTTTGAAATGACGGGAGACGTTATAGAGCGGGTGTTCCGGCATCAGATATCCGTCAGAAACAGGATAATATGCCGGACGCTGCATGTGGACGTTGTAATAGGGGCTTCCGATGGTGGCACAGATCAGATTGACTCCGTACTGCTGCATCAATTCCACGAACTGAACGGTTTCTTTCAGTTCAGGATCCATCTCCATACCGCTTCCGTCGCCGCCGAATGCATAGGGATAATGACCTTCCCACTCCATGGGATGCCCAACACCATCTTCGCCTTTGACAAAGGGAAGGATATCAAAAATACTCAGTCGGGCGGAAAGTTCCAGTTCGGGAGCGGCTTCTTTGATACCTTCTGCGATTTCCCGGAAGAAACGGGTCCGGTTTTCAAAGGATCCGCCATAACTGCCGGGGCGGTCATAGGCAGAAAGAAATTCGTGTCCGAGATAACCGTGCGCATGTTTGATATCCACGAAATCGAATCCGGCATTTCTGGCAATGACGGCAGCTTTGACAAAGTTCTTTACGATTTCCCCGATTTCGGAATCTTTCACGACGTTTGCCGCGCTGTTGCCGAATTTTTTATCCAGAAGCGGATGACTGTAAGCGGTTACAGATTCCAGGACATCAGCTTTATTCGGATGGGAATAGCGTCCGGAATGGGTAAGCTGAAGTCCGATCTTCAAATCATCATTCCGTCCGAATTTTTCTTTGTGAGCCTTCCGCATATCTCCGCAAAGTTCTTTCAATGCTTCTGCGGTATGATCGCCCACGAGGAGCTGCTGTGGATTGCTCCGTCCGCTGTGCATGACGGCGGCGGCTTCTGTTCCGTAAATCAGTTTTGCGCCGCTTTTTGCGAAGTTGAGCCAGCGGCGGCGGGTATAATCACTGGGAGCACCTTCATCGGTACAATCCCAGCCTTCCATGGGGAGAATCGCCCAGCGGTTCCCGATCACGCTTCCATTATGTTCAATGGGCTGAGCCATTGCGGAAGAACCGTCTGCCGGAACCTCTGAGAGTCCAAGCTCTATGTGTTCTGATTTCAAGTACTCGCTGAATTCTGACAACGTCTTGAATTCCGTTACTTTACGATAATTTTCAGCCATGTTCAAAACCTCTTTTCTTTTCGTAAGTGAACAATCACGATTTCACAATCTTCCAATGCTTTATAAGTATGGGGCAGAAGCGCATCAAACTGAATGGATTCGCCCGCTTTGAGCTCATGGGATTCTTCCGGAAGAGAAAACATCAGTTTCCCTTTCAGCACCCAGCAAAGCTCATAATCATCCCGATGCAATTCCGGAGAACTGACCGTTGCCCCGGCTGATGCCACCGCATGCATACAGCGCAAATTACCGTAGGATACCCGGTCAAACTGAAAATCTCCGGAGAGATACTGGACCGCAGAAACACAATGCGCTCTTCTGTTCTCCGCCAGAGAAATCAAGTCCGACAATGTGATCCCGAACACCCGGGCGATCCGGAACAGTGTTTCCATTTCTGCCGTGGTCTGATTCCGTTCCAGTTTCGAGATCACACTGGCGGAAACACCGCTCAGTTCCGAAAGACGGGCAATACTCATTTTCTCCCGCTTCCGCAAATCCCGCAAAATACTGAAATCGCAAATCAGATCACTCATTGCCGCGCCCATACACTTCTCCTGTACGGAACTCCCGCCAGATGTTTTCAAACCAGCCATCCTCTTCAGGGACCGGACGGCATTTTTCCCAGCCGATGGTGGGAGCACCGTATTCTCCGCGAACACAGAACATCACATAATCCCGCATCTCTTTCTTCTCCTCCTGGATCTTCCATTTGTCGTCCAGCAGCGGAGAGATCTTTTTCCCGGAATCATTCAGAACCATGGATCCCCCGCGGGAACCGATATAATCGATCTGCATGAGAATACATTCCAGATAATAGATCTGCGCATAACAGAGCTGACGGTTCCGGAGAACATCTGCCAACACCTTCGGCTCCAAGCCGCCCAAACCGTCTTTGGTCAGCTCTTCATACTGCTGATACACCCCGTTCAAGGCTTCCTCCAGAACAGGAACCGACCGCACAAACGCTCCGGCTTTGCTCATCCGTAACTGAAGTTTCTGACGTTCCGCTTTCCAATCCAGCTGTGCCGGGGTCTCCTGCGACGCCGTCAGTAAAGCAAGTTCCCGGTTCAGAACAGCAGTAAACTCTTCCCCGGAAAACGTCTCTTCCTGATACTTCGCCGCAATAAATTCCGAAGCACGGAACGCGCCGACCTGGCCCGCATTCAGCGCAGAGCCTCCGGGACGCGTCACCCCGTGGGATCCGTTCACTTCTCCAATGGGGAACAGATGCTTCAGATTCACTGATTCCCACCAGAGATTTCCTGCCAGGCCGCCATTGTTATGCTGCGCACAAACAGCGATTTCCAGCATCTCTTTCTCCAGAGGGATCCCGTAACGGCGGTACAGTTCGATCGCCGGAGCATTGAGCAGTTCCAGCCGTTTCAGAGGCGTGGCTTCCCATGCCCCCGACCGTTCCAGATAGGTGCGGGTTTCCTCATTCAATGCAGAAAATTCCAGATCAGCCGGATCGCTCCGGTAATCCAGCCAGACGCGCCGTCCGCGCTCCACTGTTTCGATGTAGGTAAAAATATCGATCAGGGAAGATCCCGGAACATGTCCCGCCGAGAAGGGCCACTGATATCCTTTCAGAAAAATCGCATCGTACATTTCTGCAGGAGTTGCAAAATATTCCCGCAGGAATTCCCGTTCCTCATTGCCGTCCTGATCCGTAGAGACAAACCGGGGAAGAACCTGCATATAGCTCCCGGAAACATTCCAGCGGAATTTAATGGATGCCAGACCAAACTGAGATTCTGCAAGATTGTATGCCCTTGCACCGGCTTCCAGCGCGATCCCGATCCCGCCGGTATGCACTTTCGGATAGACACTTGCAGCATAAAGTCCGCCGGGGCCGCCTGTCGCAAAAATCACATTTTCCGCTTTGACAGCTTCCCATGCCCCCGTTTCCATATTCAGGAAAATCGCCCCGATCACACGGGTTCCAGCCTGATCTGTCAACAGCTTGTGACAAAGACGGCGCTCTTCCACGCAGATTCCCCGCCGCTGAACATCATCAATCAGAGAACGGCACATATCCCGGGAGGTGTAAGGTCCGCAGCTCGTTGCACGCCGTTTCGGATCATGATCCGTCTTGTATCCGGCATACTGTCCGTATGCATCGTGAGGAAACGGAACCCCGAGAGAAACCAGATGGTGAAATGCAAGCGGAGAAAGAGAGGCTTCCACCAATGCAAGATCCCCATGGACCGACCCGCCCGCTGAAAGATCTTTTGCCATCATATAAGGCGAATCCCCTTCTGCACCGTACATTCCAAGCTTGTAATAGGTCTGCTTGTCACTTCCGGTGTTGATGGAGGTCCCCATCTTCAAGCCTTCCGTGTAAATCGCAATATTTTCCACCTTCTGAGCATGAAGTCTCACGGCAGCAGCCAGTCCCGCCGCTCCGCTTCCAATGATCAACGTATTGAGTTCCCGTATCATTTCAGAGCCTTTCAATGGTCATTCCGCCATCTACATTGATCACCTGACCGGTGGAGTAAATCAAAGCTCCGGCAACCAATGCCGCAACCGCTCTGCCGATATCTTCCGGATACCCCCAGCGGCGCTGAAGAGTCAATCCCTCCGCAATCATCTTGTCATATTTCGCGGATACAACACTGGTCATATCGGTTTTGATCACTCCGGGCCGGATCTCGTAAACAGGAATATTTTCATCCGCAAGACGAACCGCCCAGAGTTTGGTCGCCATAGCAACACCGGCTTTGGAAAGACAATATTCCCCCCGGCTGATACTTGCGTAATCCGCTGAAATAGAACCGATATTCACGATACACCGGCTGTTTTCCTTCGCCCCGGGAATCATCCGCTTCGCCGCCGCCTGCGTCAAAAAGAAGGGGCCCTTCAAATTGATATTCATCACACGGTCAAAACTCTCTTCGCTCATTTCCAGAACATCCGCACGGACTTCCGGCGCAACTCCGGCATTATTCACAAGAACATCCAGGGAACCGAATTCTGCCTCATAGGCATCCAGCAAGGCTTCCCGCGCTTCGTGGGATGAAACATCACACTGGAAATATGCAAACTTTCCCGGATATTCCTTCCGGAGCTCTGCCAGAAAATCTGCACTTTTTTCCGCTGCCGCACGACCGCAGAACCCGACATTGTGTCCGGCTTCCGCCAATGCCTTTACGATCCCGGACCCGATCCCACGGGCTCCGCCTGTCACTAATACATTCAAACTCTTTGCCATTTTTGAAATATTCCTTTCTTTCAGTATATATTTTATATAAAAATATAGCGTTAAGGAAAATATTTTCAAGTCATGACAGTATTTTTTTCGAAAAAAACTTCAGGGGAACTCTATTTATGGAACCTTCTGTGATTTATGCTTTTGCCAGATCAAGGCGGAAAAAGTCAATGGCATTGTTCCGGCACACTTTCCTCCAGACTTCCGTGGGGAGTTTCCCGCTTTCGTGCATCCGGTCAAACCAGAGTTTTCCATGGAACTGACATTCTGTTTCACTGTTGCAGCAGTCTGTTCCGAAGAAAAGACGATCCTGAAACTCGCAGAGGAATTTCACTGCAAATTCTTCATCCTGCTGCAAATAGCTCATGGCATCGGAAAGTTCCGCATAAAGATTCGGGAAATCCCGCAGCAGCTGAACAGCCACGCCGTCACCATCAATTGTTCCGGCAGCACCCGGAGAACCATACTGCAAACCATCTGCACGGAATACCGGTTTGCATCGTGCCGGACGGGGACGGGAGGTACATTCCGCCCAGAACACCGGCCCGTGCGCAATGAATCTCAGATTCGGAAATCTCTGCAGAGTGTGCTCCAGATAGGGCAATCCGGGCTGATCATACAACCCGAAATCCCCCGTCAAACGGTCAGAACCATCCGTCGTCACAGGCAACCCGACTTTTTCCGCACAGGCAAAAAGATTCTGAACCCGTTCATCATCCATTGACATATTGGGCATGATCTCGCCGACACCGTAACAGCCGAGATCTTTATAATATTGGAGCACCTGATCCAAAGGAGCATCTGCACGGTTGATCAATGCCCGGGGATCAACGTTGCAATAGGGGAAAATCCGCCCCGGATGAGCCTTTGCCATATCAAGAATATCTTCATTCGCCTGAGGCAGATAGATTTCCGAGTTCACCACCGGAAGCACAAAACCGGCTTCGATCCCGTAACGGTCATAACGGTCCAGCAGTTCATCAACAGTGCAGAATCTCGTTACAAACGGAATCGGACAACGGTAAGCATGTGCATGAAAATCAATATATTTCATCTTTTCCTCCATTGGGGTCTCTTTCATAAAACAAGGAAATGCAGATGCACCAGATCCATTTCCGGAAATAATCTATCACATCTGAATCCTTTTTCAACTCCCGGAAATCAAGTTTTGAGAAAAAAACAGATTTTGTTCTTGGGATTCTCTCCTGACTGTGGTGCTGATTTCAGAAAAAGAAACGTCTTTTGTTTTCCGGTTCCGGCAGAGAAAACATGGGGCAAATATCGGAAAAAGCGGCAATCTTTCCGGAGCTCCTGCTGAAATAAAAAACAATTTCCGGTATAAAAATGAAGTTTCTCAGGGCAAAAATCAATCATTTGTGAAAAAAAAACGAAAAAATCCCCTGTTTTCCCCCCTTTTTTTCATTTTTGGACTTGCAATTCACTTTTTCGTGTGATATTATAACACCGAAAAGATGCAAGGTGCATCCATTAAACCCAAAACGCAGGGAGTAAATTATGGAGTTCTACAACGTTAAGAAGAGAGAAAGTGTCAAAGTCGCCGATTCTAAATGCACAAAGGTTGAATTCAAGAAGGAAACCTCCAAGGGCGTTCAGGTCCGTTATGGCGTCAAAGCTGTTGACACCGATGGAACCAAACTGACAAAATTCGTCAGCAAAGAAACCTATGACAAACTGAAATGCCCTGTTGCTAAGTAAGTTCTGGCGTCTTTTTTTGAAAATCCCGGTGTGATGAATACCGGGATTTTTTTCTGCATCCAAAATCCCTGAAATACATACAACCGATTGATTATGATTCTGTTATGACTCCTGTGATAACCATTTTACTTTCTGTTTATAAGGAAGCACCCTTCCTGAAAGATTTTTTGCTTTCTCTGAAACAACAGACGTTTCAGGATTTCAGGCTGCTCTGCCGCTTTGATGATCCGGAGGATAATCACAGAAACAAAGAACTTCTGAAAGAGTTTGATTTTTCGCAAATTCTTGAGGATGAGTCACATCTCGGAGTCGTAAAATCCTATAATACATTGATCAGGCATGCCCCTGATTCTCCTTATCTGATGTTCGCAGATCAGGATGATATCTGGCATCCGGACAAACTGGAACGCAGCCTCGGTCAAATTCAGCAGGCGGAAAAAGAAGAAGCTGAGGGAACGCCGCTCCTCTGTCATTCGGATCTGAGAGTCGTGTCTGAAAACCTGCAGGAGATTTCTCCTTCGTTTTTCCGCTTTCAATCACTGGTGAGCAGCCGCGACAGCTTCAAGGAATATCTGGTTCAGAACAATGTGACCGGATGCACGGTGATCATCAATCGAAAACTTGCGCAACTCGTTGATTTCCCGAATGATGCGATCTGTCATGACTGGTATCTTGCTCTGATTGCCTCCGCATTCGGAAAGGTCCGGTTCATAAATGATGCATTAATCGATTACCGTCAGCACGGGGGAAATTGTTACGGTGCGGTCCCTCGGAAAAAACTTCTTGCCGGCTTTTTTGCCCGGGCAGAATTGCAGAAACGTCTGATTCTGACTCAGAGACAGGCTGCTGCATTTTTCGCTCAATATGGGGATCAGCTCTCTCCGGAGAAAAGGATTTTGCTGGAAGCCTGGAGCAGACTTCCGGAAGAAAAATCTTACTTCAAACGTCTGTTCACGCTCTGGAAACATGGCTTTGTGAAAAATGATTTCCTGCGGACGCTCGGTTTATGGTGGGCAATATGAAAACTGCAATTGCCATTCCTACATTCAATGCTTGCTCCGGAGACTGGGAGAGGATTTTACAAGCCATTGATGAACAAAACTTTGCACCCGATTTCAAACTGATCGTTGACAGTGAATCTTCCGATGAAACCTGCACAGCAGCCCGGCAGCATGGATGGAACTGTATCAAGATCAGAAAATCGAAATTCAAGCACGGAGGAGTCCGGCGGAAAATTGTCAAGCTGCTCTTCCGGAAAAAGTTTGATGTTGTGATATTTATGACGCAGGATGTTCTTCTTTCCTCTCCGGATTCCCTGCGCCAACTGGTTACCTTTCTCCAGGAAGAAAATCTGGCGGGCTGTTATGGGAGACAACGCTCTGAAAACTGCGGATCCCTGCACCGTTGGCAGCGGGAAACATGTTATCCTGCAGAAAGTTGCATAAAGAATAAAGAACAAATTTCCGAACTTGGTTTGATGACCGCTTTCTTTTCCGATGCCTTTGCGGCGTGGGATATTGGGAAGATCATGAAGTACGGAGCGTTTCCGGATGCTCAATTCGGAGAAGATACGCTTCTTGCAGGGAAACTGATCCTGAATGGGGAAGCCGTCGGTTACTGTGCCGGAGCCGAATGTCTTCATGAACATCAGGATGACTGGAAGACCCTTTGGACCCGCGGCTGGCAAGTGGGGGAACTTCACAAGAAGGAATCCTGGCTGCTGAAGGAGTTCGGCGCGCCCTCAGTAACCCGGAAGAACAGGAAACGTCATCCTCTTCCGTTCAAGGCATGGTTGAGCTTTGCAATCAAGAGTTTTGGCTACCTCTCCGGCAGATTTTTTTCCTGAACAGCGGGAAAAAGCGTAAAAAAACCTGTTTTCTCCCCTTGTAAAATTCAATTGGAAATATATATTTCCAAGAACACAACATAGGGGTACTGAAAATTATGTCAGAACAAGCGAATAAAGGTCGGATCTGGCTGGAGATCGATCTTGATATTTTGGAAGAGAATTTCAAACGGATCTGCCAATCTGTTTCACCGCTGAAGGTGATGGCAGTTGTAAAAGCAAATGCTTACGGTTTAGGGGTTTTGCCCATTGCGGAGCGGTTAGTGCGTGCCGGAGCGGCGGGATTCTGCGTTGCGGAACTGCGGGAAGCGATCCAGCTGCTTCCGCTGGGAAAACCTGTGCAGATTCTTGGCGGTCTGCTTGATTCCGAACTGGAAGCTGCGGTGAAACATCGTTTCATTCTTGGGATCACCGGATATGAAGCGGCGAAAAAGATCAGCGATGAATCTGTCCGTCAGGGAGTTGCGACGGAAGTCCATTTCAAGATAGATTCCGGGATGGGGCGTCTTGGGATTCTGGCGGAGAATGCGCTTGAAACGGCAAAAGAAGTTGTCAAGCTGCCCAATTTGAATTGCTGCGGGATCTATTCCCACTTTCCTGCGGCGGCGGATGATGAATTGAGTTTGAAACAGGCGGAAACGGTTCTTCAGATCGCGAAGGAACTGGAATCTGCGGGGATCCATCTGACCAAACGTCACATTGCGAACAGCGATGCCATCAACAGTTGTCCCTTTGCAAAAGTTCCTGAGTTCACCCATGTCCGGGCCGGGATCAACCTTCACGGGGCATTCAATGCAGCCGGAGAGGAAAAAATCGGGCTGAGATCTACTGTCACGTTGAAATCCAGAATTGTACAGATCCGGGAAATGCCTGCGGAGCACACGATCGGTTATGACCGGACCTGCCGTCTTTCCGGTGATACGAAGGTTGCCACTGTTGCAGCAGGCTATGCTGACGGGATTCCGCTGATGCTTTCCAATCGCGGCTCTGTGATCATCCGGGGTAAGGTTTGTCCTATTCTGGGACGGATCTCCATGGACTATACGACGGTCTGTGTGGATGGGATAGAGGATCTTCATCCCGGCGAAGAAGTGATATTTATCGGGGAATCCGGGGAAAGCCGGATCACCGTAGGGGACTGGGCGACATTGAAGGGGACACATCCTTATGAAGTGCTCTGTTCCATCGGCCCCCGGGTCAACCGGACTTATCTAACGAAAGGAGTTTGAATGATGAAAAAGCTTTTTCTGGCACTTATTGCCGCAATTTTTCTCAGTGGATGCTGTCAAATCGATTATAACGGGAAAGCGCTGCAGCCCTTGAAATCGGAAAAAAATGTAGTACTTTATTATTCGCCCAGCCAGTATCCGGCGGGGTCAAAACAGGAGCTTCTCGGGGAAGTTACAGCTTCAGCCGGAACCAATTGGACCACGCAGCAAGTTCAGGCGAAATTGCGGAAATTTGCAGCGGAAAAAGGGGCAAACGGGCTTCTGATCGAACGGATCGAACGGATTCCGGCAGGAGAAGCGCGGCCCGATCAGGTCAAAAATCAGCCCGCAAAAACCTGGCGTGTCGGTGACAGCAGCAACAGTGCCGTTCAATACTTCCGGGATGATATGACCAACTACAACCGCACAACGGAAACTCAGGAAGAGATCTACCGTATCGTGATCCACGCGAAACTGCTGAAAATCTCAACGAAGGAGTAAGCCCTCATGTCCAGCACCTCTGTACCTTTTCAACATCTGGCGGAATCTGTAAAAAATCCGTCTGCGGAATGGAGATCTGCCCCATTCTGGGCACTCAATGGAGAGTTGGATCCGGAAGAGATCCGAAAACAGATCCGCGGATTTCATCAGAACGGCCTGGGCGGGTTTTATCTTCATGCAAGAACCGGTTTGAAAACCGCTTACCTTTCGGAAAAATGGTTTGAATGTATTGATGCAGCTGTCGATGAAGCAAAAAAGCTGAATATGGAAGCGTGGCTTTATGATGAAGACCGTTTTCCCTCCGGTTCCGGCGGAGGGCTCATTACCTGCGATCCGGAATACAGAGCAAAAGGAATCACTTTGAAAGAAGTTCCCTTTGCGGATGCCGCATCGGAAGAGCTGCCTGAAACGACCCTTGCGGTTTTCGCGGCAAAGGTCAGCGGAGTTCATGCAGAAAATGTCAGACGGCTCAATACGGAAACCTTCCGGGGGGATTTGCAGGAGGGGGAAACCCTGCTTGTTTTTTATACCGACACCGTGAACTGCAGCACCTGGTACAATGACTACACCTATCTGGATACTCTTTCCGTGAAAGCGGTCCGGAAGTTTATTGAACTGACTCATGAGGCATACGCGAAACGTTATTCCAAAGAATTCGGCAATGTGATCCCCGGGATCTTTACAGATGAGCCGCGGTACGGTTTTCTCATTGACCAGCCGGAATGGGATACGGAACACCGGAAAATGCTTCCCTGGACCGAAGGTCTGCTGGAAGATTTCCGGGAAACCTATCATTACGATGCACTGGACAGATGTCCGGAATTTTTCTATGAAGTTGCCGGAGCAGATTCCGTTGCACCACGGGTGCACTACGTCAGCACCATGCTGAAATTTTTCAAGAAGGCATTCTGGGAACCCATCAATACCTGGTGCAAAGAACATCATTTGAAATTGACCGGGCATCCGGTCGGGGAAGATTCTCTTTCCTATCAGACTTTGGGGATCGGCAGTGCCATGCAGCTTTATGAGCACATGGGAATGCCTGGAATCGACTTGCTCAGTGAACATCACCGGGCATATCAGACAGCCAAACAGCTTTCCTCTGCGGCGCGCCAGTTCGGCAAAAAACGCCGTCTGGTAGAAGTCTACGGCTGTACCGGATGGTATTTCTCTCCTGCCGGAATCAAGGCGCTGGGAGACTGGCTTTATGCATTGGGAGTGAATTACCGCTGCGAACATCTTGCGTTGTACTCCATCGAAGGGGAAGCCAAACGGGATTATCCCTGTCCGGTTGCATTGCAGACAAATTTCCCGGAAACGTACCGGAATCTCAATAACTATTTTGCACGGCTCAGTGCCTGTCTTTCTGAAGGAAAAGAAGACCGCCGGATCCTGTTTGTTTCAGCGCAGGAATCCGCCTGGAGCATGTTCCACCAGGAGTGGCGGAAAGAAAAGAAAACCCTTGATTTCGACCGGGAATATGTCAAACTGAGCAATCTCCTTCTGGCGCATCAGCTCGACTTTGATTACGGCGATGAAGGGATCCTTGCACAGCTGGCAAACGTCAAAGGAGATACCCTGACCGTCGGCGAGGCAGAATACAAAGTTGTAGTTCTGCCGCACCTTATCACGATCCGCAGCTCCACCTTGAACTTGCTGAAAGAGTTCCAGGCGAATGGCGGACTCGTTCTCTCTGCCGGAGAGATTCCCGGATATATCGATGCAGTCAAACAGGAGATGGTCTGGCCCTTCCCGCAAGTGAAGGACCCGGCGGAACTTGTCAAGCTCCTTCAGGGGCATGTGCCCTGCCGGATTACGGATCCCGAGGGAAAAACGTGCAGATCCCTGCTGCATCAGGTCCGGCGCGGCAAGGATTGGGATTCTCTCTATCTCTGCAACACCGGGCATCCGGTTGATGAAGGGAATGAAGAGGGAGAAGGCTTTGTTGAACCGAACGTCGTGTTCCGGAAAGAGATCTATCCGGAAGTTCAGATTTCATTTGAAAGCCCATATTCCGGCGAACTGGTGGAATTTGATCCGTTCACCGGAAAATACCTTGCAGCTGATGCGGAGTACCGGGATGGAAAATGGATCATCCGCTCCGGATTCCAGCGGCTTGCAACAAAACTCTTTTTTGCTCTTCCTGCCAAAGGAATGGTTTCAGCAGAACAGCCGGAACCGGAACGCAAGGAATTATCTGTCGCCCAGACAATTGCGCCGGAA
This sequence comes from Lentisphaeria bacterium, assembly GCA_017456805.1. The sequence continues at coordinate 24,934 of JAFTIQ010000025.1, read as the reverse complement.
CAGTGGGAGATCGAACTTTCCGAACCCAACGTGGCTGTCATGGATCATTTCAAAGCTGCGGAAGATTCGGAACCGGAATATATTCTGTTCCTGGATGATAAACTGCGGGAGAACCTGGGAATTGAGGTGCGGAACTTCATGATGCCCCAGCCCTGGTGCAGAAAAATCGATAAAATCTCCGGCGGCGAAGTTTCGATCTTCTTTGATTTTGAATGTGAATCTCTGCCGCAGGAAAATATTGCGATTGTTCTGGAACGTCCGGAACTGTATCAGATCACATTGAATGGAAAACCGGTGGAGAAGAAGGATCTCGGCGAATGGCATGCTTCCGCATGGCGGAAAGTGGAACTCCCGAAAGAATATCTTACAGCAGGAAAAAACAGATTTGTCTTTACGACCCGCCTGACCAATGCCCATCCCGGTCTGGAAAGCATGTTCCTGACAGGAAATTTCGGGGTAAAAGCAGATGGAATGAGTTTCATTCTCACCGCACCGGTCAAGACTCTGAAACTTGGCAGCTGGTGCGAACAGGGGTTGCCCTTCTATCCGGGAGCAGTCATTTACAAAACAAAAGTCCGGTGTGCAGATTCTGCCCGCGGAGCGATCCGACTTCCGGATTACAATGGAACTCCAGCAGAGATCCGGATCGATCAAAAAACAGTCTCTGCGTTGATCTTCTCCCCTGGAACAACCGGAAATCTGGATCTTCCCCGGGAATTTGATTTGGAGATCGTCGTGACGGGAAGCATGAGAAACAGCTGCGGTCCCTTCTTCCGGAAAGAACTTTACCCCGTCAGCGATCATCCGATAGGATACAAACTGATGGAATCGGAAACGCGGCAACTGCTCCCCTACGGGCTCAATTCCGCGCCGGAAATCCTTACAGAAAAGGAAAATAAATAATGGATCATTTCAGTTATACCCCCAGTCCCATGGTTTGCAGCAGCAGGATCGAAGTTTCTGTTGAAGATGGGATCATCCGCGATGTAAAATTCAGCGGGGGCTGCAACGGGAATCTCCAGGGAGTCGCCAAACTGGCAAAGGATCGCCCTGTGAAAGAAGTCATCACACTTCTGAACGGGATCCGCTGCGGCGGAAAACCCACATCCTGCCCGGATCAATTTGCAAAAGCACTTCAAACATATCTTGAAAAGAAAGGAAACGTTTAAAATGGAAAAAGAATTCTCCTATTTCTTTGACTGGCAGAATTTTAAAGCAAGCAATAATCTGATGGAACGCGCAGTGGCTGAATTTGCTGCGAACGATGCAAAATATATCGTCCTCACAAACAACCTTCTGGAATACTGCATCAGCGAACCGAACTTCTTTATCCTCTTCGTCAAACTTCTGGAAAAATACGGACTGAAGTTTTCCGGCTGTCATGGGCTCTGGAGCGGGGTCAAAGACCTGAACTGCGATGACCGCCAGTACCGGGATATTTCCATTGCTAATCACAAACGTGCTATGGGCTATGCCGCTGATGCCGGATGCAAAGAATATGTTGTTCATATCGGCGCGCTCTGCTGCTACTATCCGCCCTATGACGAACAGCTCATGCGGGATTATGCCTGTGCCACGCTGGATCAGCTTGTTCCGGAAGCGGAAAAACTGGGGATCATCATTGCAGTTGAAAACAGTTTTGAACCCACAAACACCGCTGATGAAGTCCTTTACTACATCAACAAATTCCCCTCTCCCGCAGTAGGTGTCTGCTACGATGCCGGACACGCAAACATTATGACATCCGTCGGAAAAGATAAGTCCCGCTACGGCGAAGCAATGCAGCTGCCCTGGTCAAACAAGATCGAATTTGAAGATCACGCGCTGGAAAAACTTGCTCCCCATATCGTCACCTGCCACCTGCATGATAATGACGGTTACAGCGATCAGCATGCCCTTCCCGGAAACGGAATCATCAACTGGGAAAAACTCATCAAAGATCTCTCCGCATGCCCCAGAATCCTCAGTATGCAGGCAGAAATCGGCATCAAGCCGGATCTTTCCATCCGGAAACTCTGCCAGACCTTTGATGCGATGAAACAGTATATCCGCTGATTATGGCTGAACCATTGGAAATCATCCGTCCGGATTCCTTTGATCCGGATGGACCTCAACAGTTTGCCACCGAGGAAGAAGCGGCAAAATTCGCATTGGAACAGACCACTGCCCGCGCCCATGCCGGAGAACCTGCAGCACAATATGCGCTGGCTTTGGCGATCCTGCATTTCGGGGATTTTCCCAAAAAAGAGGAGACTGCGATCATGTGGCTGAAACGTGCCGCAGCGGCAGGGCATGTGCCCTCTCAACTATTGTTAAAGGATTTGTAATCATGAGAATTGATCCACTCTATCATGTTGTACTTGTTGAACCGGAAATCCCGCAGAATACGGGCAATATCGGAAGAATTTGCTGCTGTACGGAATGTAAGCTCCATCTGGTGGAACCGATCTCCTTTTCACTGGATGATTCCCATGTCCGCCGTTCCGGAATGGATTACTGGAAGCATGTGGATTTTGCGCGTCATGCCAACTGGGAAGCCTTCCTGAAGCAGCATGGAAATGCCCCCGTTTATTTCTTCTCGACGAAGGCGGAAAAAACCTTCTGGGATTGTCCTATGGAACCCGGTTCTGCATTGGTATTCGGCAGTGAAGGAAAAGGTCTGGCTGAATTTTATCACAACACTTATCCGGAACAGTTTTATACGATCCCCATGCCCGGAAATTTCCATCGGAGTTTGAACCTTGCGAACTCGGTGGCTGTCGCAGTCTACGAAGGATTGCGCAGACAAAGGTAACCGGGAATAAAACAATGGGACTGGCAAAAACCGAATTTTTACAATAGCCCTTATTTTATTGTTTGAGCATTGAAATCATTTGCAGACATCCATGTCTGTATATCATGTGGACGTTTTTATCAGTCTGCTCAAATATCTTGATTGAGGGGGCTGCCCCGAATGGGGCAAAGGCTCTGAAGGAGCCGTCAGAACAAAGCCCCTTCAGGGCTGTTTATCTTCAGGTTTTGCAACAGTCCTGAGTTCTCTCTATTCGCAATTACCCCATTAAACTTTGGTATAATGCATAGTGTTTTTCCGCAGTTTTTTCCCATGAGTATTCCCGGGAAATGTTATATGCGGCTTCCACACGAGCTGATAAATCCGGCGGATTTTCTGAAAAATAATGGAATGTGTCAGCAATGCTGTTTATATCATGCGGATCAACTCCAAACGCTGCATCTCTTCCGATTTCATCCATGGAATTGCCTTTCCCATAACAGGCAGGTATACGGCACTCCATCGCTTCAAGCAATGGGATCCCAAAGCCCTCCAGAAAGGAGACCAGAAAAAATCCCCTTGCTTTTTTGTATAGATAACGAAGTTCTCTTTCAGGCACATTGGGAATATAGATTACATCCTGTGTTTTTCTTATTTGATCCATGATTTCTTCATCGCCAAATCTCCGGGCACCGACAATGACCAGTTTTTCACCATGATACCCTCTTCCGGCATGATATCTGGAAAACGCATGACATAGCCCGGAAAAATTCTTATGCGCATTCAACGCACTGACAGAGAGAAAGTATTTCTTCTCCTCAAGTCCATACCGCGCAAGAATATCGCTCTGTTCCAACAATGGATGATTCCATTGTGTTGCAATGGGGATCACTTGGATTTTTTCACCTGGGATCCCAAGATATTTCATGATCTCCCTTTTAGAAAACTCACTGACCGTCACAATTTTCTTGCATCTGCGTGCCTGTTCCGGCATATTTTTCTGATAATATGAAATTAAACTTTTTTCGTTATCACATATATCAGGATGCCAAAGAAACATATCGTGAATCGTAAGAATGACATTGGAAATATCACTGTATGGAACACAAGCCGGGACAACATTCCCCGTGAAATGAGCGATATCGTAATCTGATGAACGAATGGAAAAAATGTGCCGCAGAAAATTTTCTTTAAGATCAAGCCGTCCTGGCAGGTAAACAGAACGGAATTTTATTTCCTTTTCAAGATTCCTCTTTAACAAACTCCGCAAATTGCGGTGAGCCAATGGAGATAAACATTTGATCCCGCTGCAGATTTCCAAATCAGAACAGGCGGTCAGCTTCTTTAATAACTGCAGAGTATATACCCCGATCCCGCAAGGATAATGGATCAAAGAAGATGTATCAATAAACAATTTCATTAAACAAGCTCTCCGTGCTGTCTCATGCTATTTATCTCATTCAGCGTATGTTACCTTAACAAATGATTCCGGCTGGTTTACCGGTCAACGGTATTTCATTGTTTTTTTCAATAGGATGGTTCCATCCTTTTTCAGAATACGCAAGGTCCATGTTCCTTTTTCCTGCCGGCTTTCGATCAGATAACTTGCGGAAGCGGCTTTTCCAATCTGTACCATATCAGTTCCATGGAGCAATTTGACGAAACTGCTGCTCTGAGGCGTGGAATTTGCCGTAAACGCCATGGGAGTCCGATCTGCAGAATGTCCGATCCGTACAAGCGTTCTGACGATCGCCCCGCTCATTGCGGCTTCTGCATCATTGATCGTCATGGAACCGGTTTCATTTCCGTTCTGACTTCCCACGAGGGACTCCGGGACCTCCCCTTCGGGCAACCCGGTACATCCGCAGAGAAACACCAATCCCAGCAAAAAAACAGATTTTTTCCAGCAATATTTCATGATTTGACCTTCCTTTTCCACCTGATGAATATACACCATTTCTGAAGAAAGGCAAACATTTTCAGAAAAAAACGTATTTTTTTTCATCTTCCGTTTGCATTTTCCGGAAAAGAGAGTAAATTACAGAACTATTCCATTAATGTGCCGGAGTGGCGGAATGGCAGACGCAGCAGACTCAAAATCTGCCGATGGCGACATCGTAAGGGTTCAAGTCCCTTCTTCGGCACCACTTTTACACTCAATTTTTATACGTTTGCCCCATACTTGCCCCACACCTCTTGCAAATCTTTATTTTATGTGCTAAGTTATGTCGCAACGTGCCAAAAGGAATGGTCACGTCATGAAAAACGAAAATACATGGAAAAGTCGAAAGATATGCTCCATTTCCCGGCAATGACAATGGTGACAATACAACCGATGAATGGTAAATTCCAGCACCACTTTTCTACAGCTACCTAAGGGTTCACCACGAATACGGCGAATACGGATCGGTTCAACACCTACTGATGTTGAACCGCAATGAGAACACTGATGTTACGTGCGTTTTAGACGGATTTCAACACTTTCTTTGGAATATTTTACACTTGTTTGTTGTAATCCACGAACTTTTTTTGTATAGTAAAGGTTGACTGGCATTGCTTTCCCCCTACTGTTTTTGTTGGACACTTAACAATAGGTGCAATTCCAGTCTTTTTCAATTCCGTCTTTCAGATTTTTATATTTTTCTGCGTACTTCTGTCATAAACCATCGATGAACCAAGAATACCTGCGTAAAAATCCCTTTTTCACATATTAGAATCATCATAAAACTCAGTTAACATCTAATTGGTTCCGGGGAAAAAATTTTGATAAATGCGCAGGGATTCAATGACAATTCTTTATAAACAATATCACGGAGCTTTGAGGCTGGATAAAGTTCACAGTCCGCATCACCAACTTTTCCGGCTCTTAAATGTCCAGCTTTTTCCAATAGAGTGATCGCTTTGGTATAATTCCGGTGCAAACCCGGCATGTGCGGAAAAATCCGTGTTGTAATTTTCTCTCTGTCAAGGGTAATCACAGAGGTATCAAACGCAGCGGCGCAGACTGTTGGCGCACCACCGGTGTTCTCCAGGAAGTGCATAGTGGTATTGCTTTCCCGGGAGGTTCCCAGCATCAAAATCTGACTGCCGGCGTCAATCATTTTTTCAAAAGGCGATCCCCATCCGGCAGTAACATTACATTTTTCATGATCAGCAAGCAGGACTTCCGCCATAGGTCCAAGACCTGAAATGGAATGAGTGGGCGATAATGAGCGGATAACGTTGGGAAGATTTCTGAAATATTCTGTCAGATAACCGCATTCGGACGGTGTGTTTTTTGCATCGAAACAAATCCCTGAGGATGCAAAAAGATATTCACTTCCGCTTTGGAATCCGGGCATCAGCAAAGTTCCTTCCGGTCCGAGGGCTTCAAGCAGGGCGTTTACAACCGTTTCCGCTCCGCCTTCCACTTTTCCGAGGGAACGCAAAGATGAGTGTACCAACAGGATCCCGCCAGGAGTAATACCAAGTTGTTTTAATTGGGCAACAAGTTCGGGTTCAGTCCAGATTTTCATTTTTATTACGCCCTTTCTCTGCGTTTTTGTTATTCTTGAATTCTGTTTGGAGCAAAGCAATCATCTGCATCCGCAATTCTTCCTCGCCATCCGGAGCTACGACAGCGCAGGCAGGTTCATAACCGCCGCGGAAATATTCCTGTTCCGGCGGAATATACATGGCTGTTCTGCCATGTTCTGTGAATGTGATCCATTTTTTCTGAGGGAAACATTCTGTAATTTTCTTTGCCGTTCCGGAAAATGTTTCTCCGCTGAAAAAGAGCAGATTCCATTCATTCAGACAAAGGAGTGCAGTTGAAACGGTGATTTTTCCATTCGGAACAGGAACTCCATTCCGGTAAATCTTCTGTAAAAACGGAAGGTTACCACGGAGATATTCCAATTCCAGAGATTTTTTTACAGCACAGAGGCCGGTATTTTCCGCCAATTCAGAACAGGAGTCCTCTTCCGGAGAGATCAATTCTTTTCTGACAGTCAGCGGAATTTCCCAAAGAGAATCCGTAAAGGTTGTCAACGGCAGGAACGGTTCATTTTTTAAGCGATTGAGAATGTTACCGGAAAGAATGTTTGCAATCCGTTTTCCCTCTTCCGGGGATTTCTTCCGGATAGCAGGAGCAATATCTGCACAGGGACCATTCATAAAAACGGATATTCCGCCCAGTTGTTTTTCAAGGATCTCCCGGAGATATCCCGGAAAATCCGAAGAATAACAATCCGGAAGATTGCAGCAAACTGCATGAGCAGCAAAACGGACGATATTTCCCAGAGGGATACCATCGGGTGTCCGGAATTCCAGAATTGAAAATTGCTGATCGCCATCTGGGAAACTTCTTTCATCCCCATCTGATGTGCCGGAACCTGTAAATGTCAATAAACCCTGTTCCAGATTTTTCAAGGCAGTATTTACGAAAGAGGAGGCGTTGCCGGGTGCGGTGGAATCAACACCGTAAAAGCAAGTGAAACTGCCATTGATTTCCGGTACAAAAATTCTGCGTTTGATGGATATTTTCTGATCCAGGGGACCCTGAACAGCTCTGATTTCTGCTTCGCGGCAATTTGCAACGGCCTGTTTTGCACACATGAGGGCTAACTCAGAAAAGCGTTCAATATTCAGTTGATCCCAAGTACCTCCGCCATGATTATGAACCGTCATGATGTGGATTTTTGTATTTTCCGGTAATCCGGGAGCAACGGCATTTTTCAAATGAGAGATTGCCTGAAAATCAAAATCCATAAAATCTGTCACAAGGAAAAAACTGTGGTCATCTGATCTTGAAAGATAGAATCCTTGTGCAGAGAGGGGTATTTCACAAGATTTTGCTTCCGGCAGGATCTCCATCAAATCAGCCTTTGAAAAACCGGCTTTGATATTCATTTTTACGTCTCCTTTTATGACATAAGAAATACTTTATTATTTCGTTTTTCCGGAATCAGAAGAATGTGTTTTCTGAAAATTTTTATTAGAGATAATGCGTGACGGAGGGTATCCGAAATGTTGGCTGAAGAATCTGGAAAAAGTAAACGTACTGGAAAAATGAAACCGGTCAGCAGTTGCTTTGATTCCTTCTCTTGGGTGTTCCAGCATATATTGCTGAATTTGTTGGGCTCTGAAATGCTGAAAAGCCTTTACCGGCGGTCCATTGAAGAAATCCATACAGAGACGGTTCAGAGTTCTTGCACTGACCCCCAGTTGTTTACAGGCATAATCCAAATGAAATGAGCCGTTTTTCACGCCTTCTTCAAAGAGTCGACAGAGTTCTATTCTAATATTATTTTTCTCCGTGACAGCCCCCAGATTCCGGAAAAGGGATTTCGGAGGAAATGCTTCCGTCATTTGCCAGAACACTGATTGAAACAGAGCATTGCAAACGGTATCGGAGAGTCTTTTTTCTGTGGCCAGATACAGGAGATCACAGCTTTCTTTCATCAGATTTTCAGGAATATCTCCGATCTGCAAATCAATGGATATAATGGAATCCGAGTAAAAAATCCGGTTCATATAGACACGTTTTGCACAGTCAAAAATCTTAAAATGAATACATCTGAACGGAGCGTCTGTTGTATAATGATCCAGATGACTTTGACCGGGTTGAATCAAAAGGAATTGTCCGGGTTTAACGCTGATATCCCGTTGATCCAGGTGACAGTTGTAGTTTTTTTGAAAAGGCAATATCAATTCAAAATCTTCATGATAATGCAATTTGTAATCGCCGTTTTTCTGGGGGTAAATAGTCTGACAGTCACGCAAAACCGGTTGAAAAGGAGTCCATGTCACCACATCATAAAATTCCGGGTATTTAATGACTTTGATATTAAACAAATCTTCCCATTTTTTCATAGCAGAAAATCTCCTGAATTTCAGAAACAATATGTCATAAAAGAGAATTTTCAAGTTTAGAAAATGAAAAAAAACGTGTTTTGCAAATTTCTGCAATCACTTGGCAAAATCTGCTATTGCAAACAGATGAAATTATTATTAAGTTATTCGCAGGAAACAGAAAGAAAGGTTTTTTTGAAATGATTTTTGATTATCAGAAAAAATATGATATCGCAATTTCTGGCGCCGGTATCGCCGGGATTTCTGCAGCATTGGCTGCGGCAAGGCGAGGTCATAAGGTGGTGCTTCTGGAAAAACAGACCCTGATCGGAGGCCTTGCCACATCCGGGTTGATTTATATCTATCTTCCTCTTTGCGATGGCAATGGGACGCAAGTCTCGTTTGGAATTACAGAAGAGTTGCTCCGTATCAGTACGGAGTTTTCACCCTTTGATATTCCTGAGAAGTGGAATGGTCCGGCGAAAAGCAGAGCTCTTCAGCAGGAACGTTATCAATGTGAATTTTCCCCTGCCGGATTTATTTTGTCATTGGATAAACTGCTCCGGAATGCCGGAGTGGATCTCTGGCTTGATACCAGAGTCTGTGCCGTGCAGAAAGCTTCTGATGGAAAAATCATTGCATTGGAAGTAGAAAACTGTTCTGGAAGGGGCAGGATCGCTGCCGGATATTTTGTGGATGCAACCGGAGATGCCACACTGATCCGCCGCTCTGGTGGTAAAACGGAAACCGATGAAAATACTCATTCTCTCTGGATGATTCAAACTTCTCCGGAAGAAAAAAAGCCATTTCCTTTCACTGACTCTATCAATATTGCTTCCTTCGGCGGCAAAAAAGTAGAAGGTGATGCACGGGATGCAAAAGTCCATTCCACATTTATCCGTGAGAGTTGGAACACTGCCCGGGAATATTACAAATATGCTTATGATTCGGGGAAAAGCAGCCGTTATAATCATTATCCGCTTCATCTTCCGGCAATGGTGCAATTGCGGAAGATCGCATGTATTAATGGAGTGGAATCTCTTGATTCAGAATCAGAGTGGAAACATTACGATTCTTCAGTGGGATTGTATGCCGACTGGCGCGGTTGCGGAATGGTATATGAAACTCCTTACGGCTCTTTGATTCCTGCGGACGTGCGCGGCATTTTTGCCGCTGGACGATGCATCTGTACAAGAGGAGATGCATGGGAAGCCTACCGGGTAATCCCTGCTGCCGCCATGACCGGAGAAATTGCCGGAGTGGGTGCATCTCTTGCAGTGGAAAGAAAGTGCGATGCTCTTGATCTCTCTCCGGAGGATCTCCGCAGAGAACTGAGAAAAAACAACTTCAAATTCTATTTCGAGGAAGTAGGCTTGGATCCGGATCAATACAGAAGGAAAAAATAATGGAATGCATGTTATCAAAGAAAGAAAAATTCCATCAGCAGGAATGGATTGATTTTATCGGATTTGAACCGCCTGTTCCATCTCCGGAATATACGGTTTTGGAATGGGTATCGCTTCCATGCTGCGAACGTCAGAAGATCCAATATCCATCAAGAGATGGTAAAATGGTTGCGGCATATCTTTATTTGCCGGCAAATCGATCGAAAAAATATCCAGGGATCGTGGTTTCCCATCAAACCGGAATGGTCAATATCGATGAAGCTGCTGGACTTGCCGGGAATCCTGAATTGAATCTTGGTGAATATCTTGCTGCAAAAGGTGAATTTTATGTGATCTGTCCGATGAATTGGATCTATTATTACACTCCAGAAGGATTTCCGGAATCTCTTTATATGTTCCAGAAAGAATATCCCGGCAGAAAAGGCATGGCCAGAATGATGGAAGATTCCATGGATGCAGTTTCCCTTCTTCAAAACCTGCCTGGAATTGATCCGGAACGGATTGGAGCCGCAGGACATTCTCTTGGAGGAAAACTCAGCTTTTATCTGACAGCATTTGATGAACGGATCAAGGCATCTGCCTGTTCGGAATTTGGCATTGGCATAGATCATTGCAACTATTGCGATCCTCAGTATCTGGGCAGTGAGATCAAAGAACCGGATTTCGGATTGAGTCATCACGATCTTCTTGGCTTGATTGCGCCGCGTCCGCTCTGTCTTTGTGCCGGGGAAGCCGTTGATGGAGAAAGAAGTCTTCCTTATATCCGGCAGGCACAAGCCGTTTTCCCGGAAGGAGCCCTTTTCTTCCTGAATCATGGTAAGGGACATACGGTTCCGGCGGATGTCAAAGAAGAGATTTACCAGTTTATGAAAACCAATTTAACATTTTAATTTTTACAAAAAAACAACCAAAGAAAGGGTAGTAAGATGAAAAAATCCAGTAAAAACATTTCATACCTGCACGCAGGTATGAAGCTCATGAGTTTCACATTGATTGAGCTGCTCGTGGTAATTGCAATCATCGCAATTCTCGCTGGAATGCTGCTGCCGGCATTGAATAATGCCAGAGAAAAAGGCCGCGGTGCAGCCTGTATGTCAAACCTGAAAAACGTGGGGCTGGCGGTTGCATTTTATCAGCAGTCCAATGAAGACTGGATGCCCTCCGCTGAAAACTCTATGCAGGCGCAGAAGTGGTCTGGGATCCTGCTGGAATTCGCACAGGGAATGAAAGGGGAAAATGATAAAAATCACATTTTCAAGTGTCCCAATGATACCCCGCTGACAACCAATTACGGTTGGAAATATCACACCTACGGTTACCGTACCGTCGGCGCGATCCAGAACGGAGCATTTTACCGTTTTGTTTCCGGATTTATGGCAATGGGGGTCAACTCTTCCCAAACGCTTGTCCGAATCTCATCTTCTGTAAAAATGTCTCCGTCTGAATTTATTCTCGTCGGAGATTCCGCCAGAGCCAATGATGTCGGCTCAGGAAAAATCGGTCAGTGGTACAGATTGGATGATATCCAGTTCTCCGGTCAGGCGATCGGCCGTCACGGCGGACGGATGAGCATTCTTTATGCCGATGGACGTGCAGAAAGCAAGGATCCGAAAATGATCGGAGACCCTGCGAAGGCACGCGGAAACTGGACATACGTATTGGGGAATAGTTTTATTGCTCAGTAACTGAAACAGAAAGGATAAACAGTTATGAAATTTTTACTTGCAGCCGCCAGTCTGCTGTGCGGTTTGGGGCTCCTTGCGTCTCCGTTGGCGAACGGCAACTTCAGCGAAGGGGTCAAAGGCTGGATGAATACATCCAAAAAAGTTGCCGTCGATCCAGCCGTGAAGGCACCCGGCGATTTACCTGCCGTCAAGTTGAACGGTCCGGATGATGAGATCCGTCAGGTTTTGAAATTGGAACCTGATACCGTTTATGAACTCTCTTTCCTGATCAAAGGGGAAAACATTGATAAAAGCAAGGGTTGGCAGCGGGGAGCCCGCATTATGCTTCAGGGCGGAAAAGTCTGGGAGCGTATCGCAGAAAAAAACGGTTCCTGTTTGACCGGAACCTTTGATTGGAAACGTATTTCGGGAATCATTGACACAGGAAAATTCAAAACTTCCACGATCCGCCTGAATGCGGTCCTTGATGCCAAAGGAACCTGCTGGTATGCGGATTTCAAATTGAAAAAAATTAGAAAATCTTCCGAACCTGCCGCTGCACCGGCAAAAACACCGGAAAAAGCTTCTGCCCCCGCTGCATCTCCTGCTTCGGATTCCGGGCTGATCAAAAACGGAAATTTTTCTCAGGGCTTGCAAGGTTGGCTCCGAAATAAAAAGACAACAGACATTGACCCGGCAGTCAAAGCAGGAAATCTCCCTGCAGTGAGATTGACGGAACAGGATCAGCTCAGACAGACCGTTACGCTGGATCCGGAAGGAGTTTATGAGCTTTCTTTCCTGATCAAAGGGGAAAATATTGCCAATATGAACCCCTCTTCCAGAGGTGCCCGCGTGATGCTTCACGGCGGAAAGAACTGGGCACGGGTCACCGGAAACGAATCCGGGAAATGTCTCGTCGGCACCTTCGATTGGAAACGGGTCACATACCGGTTTGCAACCTCGGATTTCACAACGAACAAAGTCCGTTTTCTTGCAGTAATCGACACTACCGGAACTTGCTGGTATGCTGATTTCAAGCTCAAAAAGGTCGGTGTGAAAAAGAAGCTGACCCCTGCTCAACAGAATGCGGAATGGTTTCGTGAAACCTTCATCCCCGGAATTCCTCTGCCAACGATGTATCCTGTCGATGCAGCCTACGGGATTCTCTATCCCGGAGAAGCCGCAAAATTCCAGCTCAATGCAGAGGGGGAAAATCTTACAAGAGAGATCGTTGTGAAAGATGTTGCGGGGAACGTGATTTACAAAGAAGCTCCGGTGAAATATGTTCCGGATCAGCTTATTACGATTCCCGCCCAGAAACGGGGATATTATATTGTTGATGCAACAATTTATTCCGGAAAGAAAAAAGCAGCCCGCGTCCAGGGAGGTTTTGCTGTGGTCGCCCCCATGGAAAAAAGAGACCCGTTTTTCCAGGTCAACCACTTCGGGATCGACCCTGATTTCTTTGAAGGTTACCAGAGAATCGGGATCGGCTCTTACAGTCTCCCGCTTGTTCTGACCAATGATCCCATCAGTTATTACATCAGCTACCGTTTTACCGGACCGAATGCAAGATTCAAGAAATTCCTGGATTCCGGAGCCCCCATTTCTCTGGGATTCTGCCCCTCTTATCCGAAGGCAAAAGCTGATCCGGAGCTTGTCAGAAAAGGCTATCCGCTTCAGGAAAAAGCTGCTCTTCAGAAATTGGAAACACTGGTCACCGAAGTGGCAAAAGCTCTGAAAGGCCGCGTTGCCAGCTACGATGTCATCATGGAACTGCCCTCTCATGTGCAGATCGCAAACAGATATTGCGGAACATGGACCGAAGCCATGAGCCAGCTTTATTTTGCGGGGCGGATCGTTTCCCGCGCGGTCCGGGCAGTTGATCCCAAGGCAAAAATCGGGATCGGCGGCTGTAACCAGCAGCCCTTCATGAATCCTTATGAACGGATTCTGATGAATGACCTCATCAATGATTTTGACACCTATCTTCTGGATGCCTATTCCGGAAACTGGGACCTCCGTTCCGGGCACCCGAGTATGCCGGAAAAGAACCTGAGAAGTTTCTACATGGAAGGCTCTGCCCTTGTCAAATCGCTGGGCAAAGATCCCAGAGTCCACAACACAGAAACCGGGTTCAGCATTTTCTACGGCAGCCGTTATGATACCGGTCTTGCACCGCTTCAGGCAGCTCTGACAGCCCGTACTCTGATCATCAGTAAATCCGCCCCTGTTTCCGCAGTGGAAGTCTTCCATCTCGGAATCTACTACGGCAACTACGAAAAGGGAACGGATCGCTGCATGACAACCGTCTGGAAACCTGTTCGTGCAAAGGGGAAACTCAATCATTGTCCGCTGCCGGGTGGTGCCGCATACGCAACCGCAGCCAAAGAACTTGCTTTTGTCGAATTCCAGAAAGAGATCATCTCTTCGGACAAAGTCGTTTACAGTTACCTCTTCACCCGTCCCGACGGAAAATCGCTTGTCACAGCATGGCAGATCGAAGGAAAGGGAAAACTTTCTTTGACATTGCAGAAACCTGCCCTTCTGATCAGCATGACCGGAAGCGAAAAACAGATTCCTGCCGGAAAAGTGGAATTGGCGTTGAGCCGGGACCCCTTCTATCTGATTACAGAAGAAGCCATTGATTCTCTTGCAGAAAAAGTCAGTGAAGAAATCAACTCTACCCGGCCTGCATTCAAAACCGCCGCGAAAATGATCGCGCCGGATAAAGTCAGAGTCTTTTTCAGCAATATGACAAATGAAAAAGCAGTGTTCCAGTGCGGCGGAAAGAGTGTTACAGTGAATCCCGATTCCCTCGCAAGTGCTGACTGCAGCTGGAAACCGGGAACAGTCCTGACCGTCATTGATCCGAAAGGAAAGAAGATCAATGTTCCGGTGGAAGATGCAGTCCTCAGAGTTCCGCGGCTGAGCAAGAAGCCTGTATTCAACGGATCCGGTGCATGGCTTCCCGCCAAACTTGGAACGCTGAAATATCCTGATAATATCAAACCGGAAGCGGCGCTGCAGCCGGAACGGAACTATTTCCGTTCACCGGACAATCCCAATGGTCATAATGTTTCCGCAGACTATTATCTTGCGTATGATGACGAAAATCTCTATCTTGGTGTTCTGGTGGATGACCCCATTCATCAGCAGAGAAGAACGGATTCCACGATTTGGAAAGATGACTGTCTCCAGCTTTCCATCACGAACCAGATTGCACCTCCCGCCGGGGTCCGTCTGCTGAATACTCCGGAATCTGTATATAACAGAAAACACAACTACTGCGCTGCTCTGACAGCCAAAGGAAGTGAATTGTTCCGCTATGATCCCTCTCCGGACCAGAGAGCGAATTTCCCTGTAAAAGTCACCCGAAAAAACAATAAGACCTTCTACGAATTGGCATTGCCCTGGAAGAAGATCGGGTGCGATATCACCAAGCCCGTCTATTTCAGCTTTGTTGTGTTTGATGCAAACAGACGCACGGAAGAAGATCCGCCGTACTGGCTGGAACTCACCCGGGGCGTTGCCGGAGGTCACGATACGTCAAAGCTTCCTTTGATCATATTTGAACGTTAAAAAAGAAAAGGACACTGGAAATGCGAGTGTTATTAGACGGAAATGACTGGTCAGCGAATTATTATCTTGCAGATCAGAATTACAGTGAACATGGAAATAATATGCTGATGGATACCATCGGCAGTTCCGGATTCTATAATGCGGAAAACAAACCGCTGGGAGCCTATAAAGCAACCATTCCCGGCTGCGACCGTTCCATTCTGCTGGAAAACGGGGAAATCAATGATCCCTTTTTCGGGCGGAATGCGGAACGCTCCCGCTGGTCCGAAACTTCAGCCTGGGCTTTCCGGAAGGATTTTGTCATCCCCCCGGAAATGGAGGATTGCGCTCATATCGATCTTACCTTTTACAGTCTCGGCTACTGTGCCCGCGTGATCGTGAATGAAACCTACATGGGGGTGCATACAAATATGTTCGTTCCCTGGGTCATTGACATCAGCGATGCAATGTACCGGAACGGTGCTGTAAACTCAATTTACATCTACTTCTATCCGGCGCCGAATGCAGATTCCTCACATTATTTCTACAAGCCGTCGGAACATGCGAAGTATCTGTTCAGCCAGGTGAACTTCGGCTGGGACTGGGCAAGAAGCCTTGTTCCTACAGGAGTGTTTGATCATGTGGAACTCCACGGCGTCCGCGATGCAAGAATCGCTGATTGTTATTTCAAAACGACCGGGACCAAGGTTGATTTGGAAATCGAATTAGCTGCGTTGACGACTCATGATGAGACCGTGAAAGTGGAATTGATCCCTGACGATCCGGCATTTGCAACAACCGTCCGCGAACAGAGTGTGACAGTCCGGGAAGCAAAACGGGTTTTCACGAATTTTGAATTCGAAGTCCCGGATGCCCGGTTCTGGTATCCCAATCTGTACGGCGAACAGCCGCTTTATACCTTGCGGATCAGCGTCGATGGGGATGTCATGGAAAAACAGGTTTCATTCCGTGATTTGAAAATGGCACGGAATCCCGGTTCCTATGAATCCGCTTATCCTCTGACCTTTGTGATCAACGGGAAACCCATTTTTGCCCGAGGTCTCAACTGGGTCCCGGCAGATTTGATTCTTTCCAGAATCGATGAAAAGATGTATGACCGTGAAGTCCGGATGGCGAAAGAAGCTGGATTCAATCTGCTGCGCGTCTGGGGCGGTGGGATCATCGAAAAAGAAGCTTTCTATGATGCTTGCGACCGTTACGGAATGCTTGTATGGCAGGAATTTCCGCACTCCTGCAGCGAATATCCCGCAGAAGGAAAATATCTTTACGAGTGCAATAAGATCGGGGAATATGCCATCCGTAAGATGAGAAATCATCCTTCCACAGCGCTGTTCTGCGGCGGAAACGAAATGTTCTCCTACGGAGAATGTCCGGAAAATCCTGTCTATCAGCAGTATGAACAGCTGGTCCGGAAACTGGCTCCGGAATATCCGTACCATTACGCAAGCCCCGACCTGACCCGTCCCGGAGAACGGCCCCATGGTCATTGGCACTTTGAAGAACACAAATTCTGGAACTCCCATTTCCGTCTGCTCGCCAGCGAATACGGCTGTGACGGCTGGGCGGAAGAAGAGTCCCTGAACCGTTTTATCCCTGTCTCAGATCCTCCGATCATCGGACAGCATTGGAAGTATCATTTCACCCTTGACAGCGGAGTTCATGCAACCAAAATCTGGCGTGACATCCTCAATCCGGATATGAACAGCCGTTATGAACTTTCCCAGGCTTCCATGTTCTTTCAGGGAGAAATGCTCGCATACTCCATGGCGCATTACCGCAGCAACTTCCCCAGATCCTCCGGAAGTTTCATCTGGCAGTTCAATGAATCGTGGCCCACCAATGCGTACAGCATCATGGACTATTACACCATGCCGAAGATGGCGTATTACTACATTGCAAAATCAAACGTTCCGGAATTCCTGTTCCTGGAAGATGATTCCTTCCGGATCAAGGATGGAATGTTCCGGGCAAAACTGATCGCAGTTACAGATTCCGGTCTTGAAAGTGCCGTTTGTGAAACAGTGTTGTATGATATCTATGGAAACCAGATCATGCAGAAGTGTTTTGAAACGGACCTCGCAGCAGGAAAAACAATTCTTGATGAATTTACTCAGGAGATCCCCGCAGATGTTCCCGGCGGTTTGATCATTGCAAAACTCATTATCCGGAAAAACGGACAGATCGTTTATCAGAATGAACGGTATTACGGAGTACCGGATTACACGTCTGCACTTCATCTGGAAGATGGTTCCGCCGCATGTGAATGGAACGTTGAAAACCTGAAAAACGGAGAACGGAAACTGAATCTGACCATCCGGAATACAGGAAAAACAGCTCTCATAAATGTGCGTGCTTCCGCTGAAAAAACAGAACTCTATCATATTTTCTGGAAAGAAAATTATGTGACTGTTCTGCCCGGAGAAGCCCGGACAATTTTTGCAATTCTCACAAAAGATGCAGAACTTCCTTCCGGAATCCGGTTGAAAGCTTGGAACTTCCGGAAAGAAGATTTGTTTTAAGAAAAGAACAATTTGAAATCAAAACTCAAAAGGGACTGCGTTTAACAGTCCCTTTTTTCTTTCCTTCAAACCTCAGATTTTTCTCAGATCAGTTCCCAGTCATCTGTACGGAACGGTGATGCCGGAAGTCCGGCTGCGTTGTAAAGAGTTGATTCCGGTCCGGAAGTCCAGGCATAACGGATTGCCCTCGGATCAGAAACATTTTCACTGCTGATCAGAAGAGTTGAACCTTCGATTCTGACGGAATCTGCCGGATAAAAAATCCGGTTTGCACCTGCAATATAAAAACTTTGAGGTCGATCCTCTTTAAGTTTCAAGCCATCCGCACAACTGAATTTAACCCGGATTGCATTATTTTCCGTTTGAAAAGAGTCATAAACCGGACCGCAGGGGACCTCATTCATTTTGTAAATGTTGCATAAAGCACAGGCAGCCATGCGCTGTCCGACAGATTTTTTATCTTGAGGATGAATATCATCCAGATCTCCGAGATCAATCGCAGAACACATAAAAACATCAGGTTCCGTTTTACAAATTTTTCTCTGGGCATCCCGGACAACTGCCCAGGCAGAATCAGAAAGAAACAAAGGATCCCGGTCCGGTGAAAAATTGGCGATCTGAGTCAGAATAAACGGAATATTTCCCTGTTCCCAATGATAACGCCAATCATTGATCATTGTGGAAAGTTTCTTTTCATAAGAAAGAGCATCGGACAGAGTTTCCGTGTGATTTTCCCCCTGATACCATAAGACTCCTCGAATGGCATATGGGAGCAATGGACGAATCATACTGTCAAACAAAATTGCCGGTGTATCCGGATTCCCGGGACCAGGGAATACTCCAGCCGGGTGCAAAACGCCAAAATCCAACTCAGAACACGCTTTCCAGATTCCTGAAATATCCAATCTTTCTTCCGAATTTTCCGGCGAAATGAAATATTTATTCGGACGTCCTCCGAAAGCTCCGTCTCCAATAAAAGAATATGCCCGGACTGCAATCAGATTTTTTCCGGGCTTTACCAGTCTTGCCGGAATTTGATAGATGCGGGGAGTATCCCAGAATGACCAATCCATTTCCTCTCCCATTCCGCCGATTTTTTCTCCGTTGAAATAAGTCACATCCTGTTTATCAATTCCGCCCATATTGAGAATCAAATTTTTATTGAACCAGCTTTCGGGAATTTCAATTTCTTTTCTGACCCAGAGAGCTCCGTTTCCGGAGATTTTCTGCTTGAGCCAGCTTCCGGGAATTTTCATTCCAGCCCAACTGGAATCATTGAAATCCGGCTTTTCCCATCCCCATTCCATCCCGCGGTTTCCGGGATCTTTGAAGGATTCGTCCAGACCAGGGGATTCAAATTTCCGTTCCCAGACTTCCGGGTCGCAAAGAAGCTGATCTCTGAAATTGACCAGATCAGCAGTCGCCGGATTGGAGAGCAGCCCGCTCCGGCTTGTCCACGATTCAATAAATGTTCCGCCGTAAGCAGAAATGATCAACCCGATTGGTAAATCTGTTTTTTCCTGCACAAATTTTGCGAACCAGGCGGCAACCGCTGATGCTTCCGGTGCATTTTCTCTGTTCATATACAGCCATTTTCCGGGAACACATTCTTCTACCAATCCCGTCGCAATTTTTGGAACAACGGTAAAACGGATCCGGGATGGATTTTTTACCGTATCACAATATTCTTTTGACTGGATATGACGTGTTTCCAACTGTCCCGGATTATCTGCCCCATCATTTCCAAGAAGGTACGCCATATTAGATTGTCCGGAAGCAACCCAGACTTCACCTGCAAGAATATCTTTTACTGTAATTTTTTCGCCTGTTGCAAGGTTTGTTACGTTCAATGTATAAGGTCCGCCGGCTGTTACTGGCGGCAGTCGCAGAATAAATTTTCCATCGGATGTTGATTTCGTACAGCTTTCCACTCCAGCTAATTCTGCTTTTACTTTTGCATTCCCACTTGTTTTTCCAAAAACTGGAATATATGCCTTTTGCTGAACTACAGCACCATCGCTGAAAAGCGGATGCAATGAAATCATTTGAAAACTCCATTTTATCATTTATTTTTCTTATCCGGTAATATACCACAGCAGAAAAAGGATTACAAACAAAGATCGTTTTATTCGTTCGCTTTTTCATGTTTTTTTCAAGAAAGAAAAGCATATTTTTTTTCACAGCCATCCCGTAAAATTTTGAAAACTTGACAAAAAAGAAGATCCATGCTACCTTTTGCTTTGCGACAAGACGAAAGGAAAAACACATGGATCTTCAAAAGAGGAATATGACAGTACTTGCCCAAATTGTCAAGTTAATTCCAGCAAAAATTATTGATTCTCTCGCAAAAAAGTACAAAATCCAGACCAGAGTCTTCAGTCCGACCAGTCATGTTGTGACACTTTTATATGAACATTTGGCTCATTCATTAAGTTTGAACGACGTCTGTGACAGCCTGCGACATCATTCCGGGATGCTGAATCAAATCCGCCGTTGCACTCCACCTACACGTATGCCAACCGCAACCGGAATGCAGATATGGCGGAAGAACTTTTCTGGTATGTTTACAACGATCTGAAAGAATCGCATCCCAAGTTCTTCAAAAGCAATCGCAGTTATCCAGGGCTTCCGTACCGGATCAAGCGAACATTATTTGCATTTGATTCAACAACCATACAACTGACAGCAAACAGTCTTGACTGGGCAAAACACCGTCGTAGAAAAGCGGCAGCCAAAGCCTATACCGGATTAAATATGCAATCTTTTCTTCCGGAAGTTATCATCGTTAAAAGTGCAAAAAATTCCGATCCCAAGACCGCACCGGAACTCTGTTCCGGGTTGAAAGCCGGAGAAATAACTGTTTTTGACTGTAGTTATTGAAGGAGGAGGCACATCAGGCGATTGCGCCGATTGGATAATGAAATTAGGCCTCAAAACGGTTGGGTAAAGTCATCATCTGTAAAACCGTATTCTTCCAGTATCTTTTCACATTCGCTGATGCTTGATTCTCCATTGAGCGGATAACCGCCTTTATGAAGGTCGCTGCCAAAGGTGAATTTTACCCCTTTTTCTCTCCATTCAGCCATCTTTTCCAATGTTGTTCTGGCAATGATCCCATCACCGCGTTTGTCGCAGATATTGCAGCGGTTCAGTTCCGCAAGTTTGTGATTGGAAACCAGCAGGTGTGCCAATTCATCCCAATACTCCTGAGGGATTTTTGAAAAGGCATCAAAGCGGTAATCTGCAATATCGTGAGTGACGATGCTGTATCCGCTCCAGAATCCCAATCCTTCCCACGGATGGGCAAGGATATTCACCAGTTCATGATTCAGGAGAAAACAGCTTTGATTGAAATAATCGTCGATCATGGTGGGAACGGTCTGTTCGGTGTAATTCGGCTTGTGAACGCCGCCGATCACATATTCAATGCCCAGACGGTCCATATCTTCTTTTGTCAAGTCGAGCATCAGGGGCCCGTTTGCGGGTCCGCCATACATGATCCCGTCAATGGGTGTCATTGTCTGAAACGGCTTTCCGTTGACTTCGCAGGTGAAACAGGAGGCAAAGTCGCGTTTTGCGATTTTTTCGCATTCCCACTGAGTTGCGCAAGTGACTTCGATCCCGAAATGAAATCCGGGGACAGGACCATATTCCAGAAACTCTTTCCGTGCGATTTCCAAATCGGGCATATTGAATTTTGTATGGAGGTGATCAGAGATCCCGAACTCTTTGATTCCGGCAGCCTGACATCCTTTTACGATTTCGTCAATAGTGGAATTTGCACTGTCACAGGAACAGTGAGTATGAATATGGAAATCCTGCGTTATCTTCATTTTTTTCTCTCCTTACTCGTTAACAGAATTTTTTCAAAAGATAATATAATGCCGTTTCATTCAAATGCAAAAATTTTTCACAGTCATCCCGTAAAATTTTGAAAACATGACAAAAAAGAAGATCCATGCTACCTTTTGCTTTGCGACAAGACGAAAGGAAAAACACATGGATCTTCAAAAGAGTAATATGACAGGAAGAGATTTAAGCTGTGACACAAGAATTCTTAATGAAATAGAAAGACAGGTTGAATATGCAGAAGAAACAAAAAAAAAGATTTTCTTCATGAGATACGATATCAGATTCCCTGAAGGATATGATCATGCTGATAATGGAATCTTCAGTGAGTTTCAATCAAAGTTTATGAAGAACTTATCCAGAAAAGGGTTGAAACCTCAGTACGTAGCAGTCAGAGAACAATCCAAAGAAAAACATCAGCACTATCATGTAGCCTTGATTCTTGATGGACAGAAAACACAGAGTATTCATAATCACATCAAAACAGCAGAACGGTTATGGGATCTGACACTTGGACTTCCCGAAAAAGAAAATGGTTATGGTTTAATAGATGACTGTACCACCAGCAGATCCGGGGAAAAACAGGTTAATGGAGTTATGCTTCGGTATGATGATCCCTGGAGACCAGATAAAAAAGATGACTGTTTCAGAAGAGCCAGTTATTTAGCCAAGACCAATACCAAAGGAAGTTCCCCGAAAGGACAAAGAGAGTTATTTTCTTCAAGAATCCCCCAAAAACAAACTTGACATTGTGCGATTTTATGATAAATTATATATCAGAAAGGCTACAATAATGAAAACAGCAGATTCCAGACAAAGCAGATTTTTGAAAACTCATCGGGTGTTTCATACGGATGAGTGGGAACGTTACTGTTCTCTTTCAGGATATCACAGCAGGAATCAACTTGCGAAATTGTTGCGAAACAACAGGATACAGAAGATACGGAAATCTCTTTATACAGTTGTTCCAGAAGGTGTTCAGCAAAACTTTACCCCTCCGGCATTATTAACAGCAGCGAAATTGACTCCTGATGCTGTATTGGGATATCGTTCAGCTTTATCATTTTACGGAATGTCCCGGAATGCTTTGACCAGTCACACATTCCTTTCTCAACATAGAATAAAGCCCTGTATGGTAAACGATACACTGTTTCAGCCATGTTTGCCTCCTAAAAGTTTGACCGATCATAATGCGTTCGTTGAAGAGCATCAAATGTGGGGAACTCCTGTTAAAGTGGTGGCAAAAGAACGTTTGCTTGTTGACTTACTCGACCGTATGGATCTTTCCGGTGGCTGGGAAGAAATAACAAATGCATTTGCTTACGAGGACAAACTTAATTGGGACAAACTGCTGAAATATGCCAAGTTACTGGATCATCCTGCAACAGCAGCCAGATTAGGTTTTATGCTTGAACAGTTTCAGGAAACGATGCATGTTCCGGAAGGACTGCTTTCTGAGTTGGAAACATTAAAACCTAAAACCCCGGAACATTTCTATCGCTCCAACAGGGAAGGTAAATTCGTAAAACGCTGGAATCTTTATGTTCCTGAAGAGCTTATACAATCTACTGGAGAAAATGAATATGAATTTTGAAGAATCAACAATCAATACAATCCATCAGCAAAGCGGATTTGACCAACTCTATATTGAGAAAGTCCTTCGTCTGCTGGGAATTTTAGAACTGTTCTTTTCCCATCCGGTATTGAAAGATAAATATGCATTGAAAGGCGGAACTGCATTGAATTTATTTTATTTCAATCTGCCGCGCCTTTCTGTGGATATTGATCTGAATTATATTGGACTTGATCGGGAAATAATGCTCATTGACCGGCAGGAACATGAAAATATTTTAAGTAAGCTTTTAACAGAACACGGATATAATCTGAAACGTGTCCCCACGGAACATGCAGGGGGAAAATGGCGTCTGGGCTATCAAAGCTTCACAGGAATTTCTCAAAATATTGAACTTGATCTCAATTATATGCACCGGATAGCTCTGATGCCGCTTAAACAACAGTGCTCTTATCCTTTAGGAACATTCAAAGCTGCTAACATTCCGGTACTTGATATTCATGAATTAGCGGCAGGAAAGCTTTGTGCATTGATTGCCAGATGCAAACCCAGAGATTTGTTTGATGCTTATCATCTGTTGAATTACTGCGAACTTGACTTACAGACATTACGGAAATGTTTTGTCGTTTATGCGGCATTCAATAAAGTGGACTTCTCAGAAATTACAAATCTGGATGAATTAAAATTCAATACCCAGCAATTCAAACAGGAACTTATTGAAACATTACCGCACGGATCTGTGAAAGAAACTCCTCAGTCATACCTTGATCGATTGAGAAACGGATGTCAGGAAAAGTTAAATGCTGTTCTTCCATTTTCATCAGATGAACAGGAATTTCTGATATCAGTCAATAAGCAAGGGGAAATAAAACCGGAATTGCTTGACGGATCTCCGGAATGGCAGACAATCGTACATCAACACCCGATGCTGCAATGGAAAGTGTTTAATGTCCGTAAACATTATGGATTATAACTTGACATTGTGCGATTTTACAATAATATTCATGCAGCAATTAATCTGTATCAACAAGATTACAATACTCTTTTCATTCCTTTATTTTTTTGCTGATTGCGCTTGAAAACAGGGACGAGAGATGATATATTCCATTGTCTTCCGATTTACAGGGATGATGGTTTGATTCCCGGTCAGGAGATGACAAAACAGTCCATAAAAATTTGCCCCAAATTTGCCCTATAAGTAGTAAAAAAAGCCAAAATCCGCCCCATTTTTCTTATAACGGGATAAGCTTAAAAAAACTGTCATTATGTGCCAAATTTGAATAGAAAATGGAGAAAAATGTTGTTTTTTGAGTCCGAAGTGAAATAAAAAGATTTACCCTTCTTCGGCACCACTTTTTTCTTCTATTTCTACGTTCTATCTCCGTTTTACCAACACTGCCGCTCTTTAGTTTAACACGCTGAAAAGGTGGATCTCATCCTAAAACCAAACAGTATTGGCAAAGAGGATTTTGATCAGCTTTATATTGAATAAGTCCTTCATCTTCCGGGAATATCAGTTATATTTCTTCGTTTTTTCTAAGATAAAACTATTGAAATAGCTGTCTATACAGTGTATATTACAACAACAGGAGTATGTGATAATGAAAGATATTACCAGCTACGTTTACAATTTTGAAGAACTCATACAGGGAAATTTTCTGTATGTGGATAAGACGGAATACATTTGGCAGTTGATTCGCCCGAGCAGTGCTGGATATTTTCTATCACGTCCGCGTCGT
>JAFTIQ010000024.1 GCA_017456805.1 Lentisphaeria bacterium | reverse complement strand
GGCAACTTCACAAGTGAAGCGATAGCGGAACGCCTTCACAAGCGGAATGAAATGGAGCGTCTTCACAAGCAAGGCTTCCGGAGTTTAGTGAAGATGTGAAGAAAAGCCTGCGGCTTTTGAGTGAAGAGCGGCTTCGCCGCGTGAAGTGAAGCCTTGCGGCTTCGTTATTTTTTTTGCCCGGAATTCGGGCAAAAAAAATGGGGTGGAAAACGGGACTTGAACCCGCGACCTCCTGGGCCACAACCAGGCGCTCTAACCAACTGAGCTACATCCACCACGTTAAATGATATCCCTTAATATACAGCATATCAGAAAAATGTCAAGTCATTTTTCAGCTTTTTCTGCAAAAATGTCAAATTTTCAGCGTAATCAGAAAAAGAATTCTACGACAAGCTTATTTTTGCTTCTTCCTGCTCCACTCTTTCCGGAAGGGCAAAGACAACAGGATCCTGTCATTTCAAACAAATAGAAACGTTTTCGGACAAAAATCACCTTAAAATTTATTTTCTGATTTCAGATCTCCGGGTTGAAATCTCCGGTTGGCGTGCTATATTGCACCTGAAAACACCTCAGAACAGGATATATTTATGGATAAGATCAAAGACCTCGGATTCGCGAAATTGGATCTATCCCGTGCAGAACGGACCGGGCAAAGCGAAACCATCTTCTGTCCGGGCAAAACTTCTGAACAGCTGCTTGAGATCCTGAAGGCGTTTCAAGAGGAAAACATTGCCGTTCTCGGAACAAAATGTACTCCCGAACAAGCTGAATTTCTGAAGAAACATTCGATCCCGTTCCATTATGATCCTACCTCCCGGATTCTCTGTTCCGGCTGGGGAAACTCTGCAAAACTCCCCGGGACCGTGGCTGTATGCACGGGCGGAACGGCGGATATTCCGGCAGCAGAAGAAGCGGCAAAGACGATCGAATTTTTCGGCGGAACAGCGAAACGATATTATGATGTGGGAGTTGCCGGACTGCATCGGCTTCTTGGAAAAATCGAAGAGATCCGGAAAGCGGACGTTGTGATTGCCGCCGCCGGGATGGAAGGGGCATTGGGAAGTGTCATTGCCGGATTGACGGATGCGCCTGTGATTGCGATTCCGACCAGCGTCGGCTACGGAGCAAGTTTTGAGGGAATCGCGCCGCTGCTTGCCATGCTGAACTCCTGCGCTGAAGGAATGTCAGTCGTAAACATTGACAATGGATTCGGGGCCGGGGTTTTAGCATGCCGGATCCTCCGGATGAAAGGAAAAAACGGATGAACTCAGTTTTATATTTGGAAGGCTCTTCCGGGATTTCCGGAGATATGACGGTTGCCGCGCTGCTGGATTTAGGCGGAAAGAAAGAAAAATTGGAGATGGCCCTGCGAAGTCTGCAGCTGGATGAATTCCGCTATGAGATCTCCGGCAAGAAAAGCTACGGGATCGCGGGGTGCGATTTCAACGTTATTTTATCTCAGAAACACCATTCACATGATCATGTTCACGGGCATAGTCATTCCCACAGACATCTTCCGGAGATTCTTTCCATTCTGGATCGGGCGACTCTTTCCCGCCGTGCCCGGGAGTTGGCGGAGAAGATCTTCCGGATCATTGCGGAGGCAGAAGCTCAGGCACATGGATGTTCTGTGGAAGAGGTTCATTTTCATGAAGTCGGAGCCGTGGATTCCATCGTGGATATCGTTTCGGCGGCAGTGCTTGTTGACGATCTCGGGATCAGGGAATGTATTGTTACCGGGCTTTCCGAAGGGACTGGCACGGTACATTGTCAGCATGGAGAACTCCCGGTTCCTGTTCCGGCGGTGGTCAACATTGCCCGGAATTGTCAAATTCCACTCCGGACGACAGATGCGAAGGGGGAGATGATCACGCCCACAGGGATTGCCATTGCCGCTGCGCTCCGGACTTCCTCAAAATTACCGGAACAGTATCTTATCGAAAAGATCGGGATCGGTTTGGGGAAACGGGATTTCGGACGGCCGAACATTTTGCGGGCAATGCTTCTTTCTCCGGTTTCTGATCCGGAAAAGATTTACACGATCGAGTGCAATATTGATGATTCCTCCGGGGAGATGCTGGGGCTTGCGATGGAAAAACTCTTTGCTTCCGGAGCAAAAGATGTTGCATTTCTTCCCTGTTACATGAAAAAGAACCGTCCGGGAACGCTCATGAAGATCATTGCCGCAGAAGCGGATCTTCCCGGAATCGAAAAAGAGATTTTCCGGACAACGACCGCTATCGGGCTGCGGAAATATCCGGTGGATCGTGTCTGCATGGATCGGGAAATCCGATTTGTCAAAACCTCCCGGGGAACGGTTCAGGTCAAACGCTGTTCCTACGGGGAAATCGTCCGTTATTATCCGGAATTTGAAAGTGTCAGGCAGGTATCGGAAGAGACTTCCTGCAGTTTCGGGGAACTGTTTGCAGAGGCGGTTCAACAGGCAAAGGAGCAGGATGTCTGAACAGCTGAACAAGTTGATGGATCATATTCTGCCTCATTGTCAAGCGGGGATCGTGCTGGGTTTTTCCGGAGGTGTTGACAGTTCGCTTCTTCTGGCTGTGCTTTCTCTGATCCGGGAAAAGCAACCCTTTCCCGTCGCGGCAGTTATGATGTGTTCCCAGTTTCAGAAAGAACAGGAATGGCAGGAGGCGGAAGCGTTGGCAAGCCGGTATTCCATCCCGCTGCACCGTCTGGAATATGATCCGCTTTCCATTCCGGAAGTGAGAAAAAACACCCGGGAACGCTGCTATCATTGTAAGAGACATTTCTTTTCCGGGATCCTGGATTTTGCAGCCGGGAAAGGCATGAAAACTGTCTTTGATGGAACCAATGCGGATGATCTGAACGTCTATCGTCCGGGATTGAAAGCGATCCGGGAGTTGGGAATCTGTTCTCCGCTTGCAGAATGTGGATTCAGCAAAAAGATGATCCGTGATCTTTCCCGGGAACTGCACCTTCCCACGGCAGAAAAGGCGGCCGCCCCCTGTCTTGCCACCAGGTTCAAATATGGGAAAGAACTTACTGCAAAAGAGTTAGCTCTTGTTTCAGAAGGGGAGAGAGTGATCCATTCTTTTATTCCGGAAGCGGTTGAAATCCGACTGCGGCTGGAAGAGAACAAGGCGAGAATTGAAATTTCCTCTGATTGGCTTCCGGAGCTTTACAAGCAGGAAACAACCATCCGGAGGGAATTGAGGACACTGGGATTTTCCGATCTTGAAATCGATCCGCGCGGCTACCGGAGCGGGAGTTTTGATGAAAATATAACTGTTAAAAAAGGAGAAGTATCATGAAAGACCGGGTTAATGTTCTGACGATTGGCAACAGTTTTACCGACAGTTTGGCTGAATTTTTTCCGAAAGTTGCTGAATCAGCCGGATGCGAACTGAAATTTCAAAGAGCCAACTTCGGCGGCTGCGAGCTGGAACGGCACTGGAGCTATATTTCTGCGGAAGAACAATCAGAGATCTGCCGGATCTATAACGGGGGAGTGAAACTGAAAAAAACGCTTTCCGATACTCCGTGGGATTATGTGACCATTCAGCAGGCGAGCCATGCAAGCTGGAACTGGAGCACCTATCTTCCCTTCGCGCAGGATATTCACGACTACGTCAGAAAATATGCGCCGGGAGCAGAAATCCTCATTCAGCAAACTTGGTCCTATCATCCATACGACAGCCGGATCCGCCCGAACGGGGAATGGGGCTTCGATCAAACCGGGATGTATGAACGGCTGACAAACTGTTATACGAAGCTGGCGGAAACCTTGAATCTCCGGATCATCCCGACCGGCTATGCCGTTCAGAAACTCCGCAAACTCCGTCCCTTCCGCTTTTTGGATTATGATCCGGCCCAGCTTTCGGAACTTCGCTGGCCTGATCTTCCCCCCATGGCAGATGAACCGGTCGGAAATGCATTTTGGCATAAACAATCTGATGGCAGCATGAAAATCTGGATGGATCTGATCCATTTGAACGCCCGTGGGCGGTATCTTCAGGCATGTCTCTGGTTTGCGTTCCTGTTCGAACGGTCCGCGGAAGAGATCAAGTTTGTGCCGGAAATGATTGCCAATGACGATGCGGCAGTCATGAGAAAACTGGCTGATGAAGCCATCAAAGAATTTATTCAGGTGAAAAAATGAACTTTTATGAGAACCGTCCGCAGAAAGATGCCCTTTATTATTTCGGTTTGATCTGTTCGATCCCCCATCCGAGCGGCCACGAAAAACAGCTGGCGGAAACCTTGAAAAATCTGGCGGAACAACAGGGACTTTCCACTGTGATGGATTCCGCCGGAAATCTCCGGATCGACCGTCCGGCTTCCGCCGGGATGGAACATGCACCCCATATCATTCTTCAGGGACATCTTGACATGGTTCCGAAGGCTGCACCGGATAAGGCGTTTGATTTTGCAGAACAGCCGCTGGAACTGATGGAAGAAGAGGGATATCTTCATGCCGACAGGACGACGCTTGGAGCCGACAACGGGGCGGGTGTCGCCTCTGCGCTGGCGATCCTGCTGGATCCGGAACTCAAAACAGGGGCTGTTTCCGGTTTGTTTACGATCTCCGAAGAGACCGGGTTGATCGGGGCGAATGCATTGGATCCGGAAATGCTGAAAGGTGATTGGCTCTTCAATCTCGATGCAGGGAATTATCACAATTTCTGTATCGGATGTGCAGGCGGAGCAAGACTTTCCTTCCGCTTCCCGGTCAGCCGGATCCCTGCTCCGGAAGAAACCGCTTATGCCGTTCAGCTTACGGGACTTGCCGGGGGACATTCCGGCTCAAAAATCCATGAAAAATGCGGAAATGCACTGATCCTGCTTTGTCAGTTCCTGAAGCGGGCGGGGATCACGGCGCTCTGTTCTTTGAACGGCGGATCTGCGGATAATGCGATCCCCGCAGAAGCAGAAGCCCTCATTCTAACCGCTCAATCCCGGGAAACGCTGGAAGCATTGGCAGAACAGTTCCGCCGGGAAAGCTCCGGAACATTTCAGGCGCCGGGGAGCTATCAGATCGCCATTGCTCCGGCAGAACCGGAAACTGCAATTCTGGAGCCCGGGTTCACGGAAACATTCCTTACTCTTTCCGCCGCAGTACCGAATGAAGTATTCGATTTCGATCCCCAACTGAAAATCGTCAAAACAAGCAGCAACTTTGCCTCGATCCATACGAAAGACGATTTTGTGGAAGTCCATACAAGCCAACGGAGTTTAGATGATGATTCCCGCAAAGAACTGACCGGGAAGATCGCGCAGCATTTTGCCCCTCTCGGGGGAACTGCTGAAGTTTCCGGAGAATATCCCGGCTGGCCCGCAAAGGCGGATTCCGCCCCCATCCGGTTCGTCGGAAAAATCCATCAGGAAGTGTTCGGAGAACCTCATGGAGTGTATGCTGTTCATGCAGGATTGGAAACAGGTGCATTTGCCAAAAAGAATCCCGCTCTGGAAATCATTTCATTCGGTCCGATGGAAGAGGATATCCACACAGAACGGGAACGGCTCCATTTGGAAAAATACGAAGAATTCAACCGTTTGCTCCGGTATATCATTGAGCAGGCAGACAAACTATAAGGAGAAAAAAATGGCTTTTTTAAAATGCGACTTTTATTCAGAAACGCTGATGATTTCAACGGAATTCGCAGCGATTCTGCCTCAGAACACTTCAACTCAGATCGGAATGACAGGCAAGGAAAGTTCCGGCAAACCGCCCGTGCTTTATCTGCTTCACGGCATGAGCGATGACCATACGATCTGGGGACGGCGCACCAATATCGAACGGTATGTTTCCGAACTCGGAATCGCAGTGATCATGCCTTGCGGAGCCCGCAGTTTTTACCGGAATTGCAATCCGCAAATGCGTTACTGGGATTTTCTCTCACAGGAACTCCCCGCCCTTGTCAGCAAGTTCTTCAACGTCTCCGACCGACGCGAAGATACTTATGTCGCAGGGCTTTCCATGGGAGGTTACGGTGCATTCAAGCTTGCCTTCAATCATCCGGAACGGTTTGCGGCAGCGGCAAGTTTCTCCGGCTCCTTCGAGAACAGATGGCTGGAAGAAAGCTGTCCGGGAGAATATCATTATATTTTCGGAAACCGGGAAGATCTTGTCGGGACGGAAGATGATCTTCTTGGAAAAGCAAAAGCTTTGGCAGAATCCGGCAGGGAACGGCCCCGGCTTTATATGGGATGCGGAACAGAGGATTTCCTCTATGGCGTCAACGTGGAATATCGGGATAAACTCCGGGAAATGGGATTCGATTTGACCTATAAGGAACGTCCAGGCGTACACAATTGGGAGTTTTGGGATACAGAAATCCAGACTGCTTTGAAGTGGATGTTTCAGGACAGAAAATAATGCCTCCGCTCTTTTGCAAAAAAAATGCTGCCGCAACACATTTCTGATTGCGGCAGCTCTCTTTTTACCGGATTCTTTCCCGGAAACGATCAGTCATATTTTTCCGCATTTCTCAGCAGGAGATTACGGATATCTGATGAAACTGAACTATCCCGAAGCAAATATTCCACAACTCCTTTGACGGTGTCAATATCAGAAGGAATGATTCTTCCTGCCACATGACCATCACCATAAAGCACGTTGACATAACCATCGTGATTTTCAGGACGTTCGACCACGACAGGCACATCAGCTGTATCCGTAACATCCAAGCCGCTTGCGATATAAACATAGGAACATTTGCGGTGTGTATCGGAAGGACAAATATAGACATGACTGTCAGTAAGTTCTCCGGATGTTCTCAGGACATCCAGCCCGTCATCCCCTTTGGCAGCAGGCATTTCGTTGGTATTTGATTGGTAAAACGAAAAAGCCATTCCGACCTGTTTCAAATTGCCGGTACAACTCACTCTCCGGGCTTTTTCTCTTGCAGAGTTCATCGCAGGCAGCAACATTCCGGCGATCACCAAAAGCGTACCAAGGAAATTGATCACCAATCCGACGATCCCAAGCACGATCCCTGTTTTATATTTCTTTTTACAGCCGATGATCAAACCAATCAACGAAAGGATCCAACCGAAGCAGGCAAAGCTGAAAACAAGACCGAGAATCCCGAGCACAAGAGAGGCGGTATCTTTATTTTTGGCAACTAAGATGGGCACACTGCAGCACGGACATTCCACGGTACTTCCAACCCATAATTCATCAACTGACAGCTCACTGCCGCAGTTCGGACATTTCATTTGAAATTCAGCCACATTAAACTCCTTGTTATTTTGAGGCAATTTTTTTATTTTCTGCGGGTATTGTTCCCGGATCATTCATATTTTTCCGCACTGCGCAGCAGACGGGCACGGTCTTCCTGTGAAACACGCCGATCTTTCATCACATGTTCCACGATCTCCCGGACAGAGGTTATATAAGACGGAACGTGGATACTTTCCACATGACCATCAAGGAACAGCACATTGACCAGTCCGTTGTGATGTTCAGGAAGTTCAACCACGATCGGCGCGTTTGCCGGAGTGGAGTATGACTTAAGTTTTCCGGTACCGAGATAATAATAAGAAGTTCTCGAACCGTCATTGGAAGGACATTTGAAGATCTTTCCGCCATAATATAAATAATCGTTCAGCAGTCCCAAACCATTTTCCCCCTGCGCAGGCGGCAGTTCTTCATGATGATCCATACTGTACATGTGAATTCCCAGTCCGATCTGCTTCAGATTATTGATACATTGTGTCTGGCGGGCTTTTCCTCTTGCAGAGTTCAGCGCGGGAAGCAGCATCGCACCCATTAAAAGGAGCGTACCGACAATGTTGATTCCCAAACCGACCCCGCCGAGGATGATTCCTGTTTTATACTGTTTCTTACAACCGATGATCAAACCGATCAATGAAAGGATCCAGCCGAAGCAGGCAAAACAGAAAACAAGTCCGAGAATTCCAAGCACAAGAGAGGTAGTATCTTTATTCTGTACCGCAGCCGCAGGATTTTGAAAATCCGGAACCGCTGCAACGGGATTCTGATTATTCTGTGCCACTACAACATCCGCCTGACAGTTCGGGCATTTCACAGTGCTTCCGACCCATGTTTCATCAACTGCCAGCAGACTGCCGCAGTTCGGACATTTCATTTGAAATTCAGCCATTATGATCTCCCTGTTATTGTCTTTTCGGAATATATCACTGAAAAAGTGGATTTCAAGCAGATAAAGCTGAAAATGCTCTTGATTTTTTCTGCCGGGAGAGATATATTTCAACATTCTCAAGGAAACAACGTAAAACAAAAAGGAATTTCAATATGCCGCAGAAAATCTCACTCCCGTACGCAACAGAATTTTTATTTGATGAACAAACAGAAACTCTGACCCTTGCCGCATTGTGCGGTCTCACCTGCGGTCACAATGAAATGGAAGATGATTATTCCTGCTCCGGGCTGGCTGTGATCTGTGCCGGCAATCAGCGGCTGGAAGGAGCCAAGCTCAAATATGAAATTCTGGATTCCCCTTCCGGCAGCTTTTCCTTTGCCGCTTTCGATGCAGGAAAAACCGTCAGAATGGAAGCGCTCTGGAAGTTTGAAACGGAATATGACCTGATCGACTGTCATTATAAATTATGCAACACCGGCACGGAGCCGCTGACCATCCGCCGGGCTCTGCCGAGATGGGTCTTTTCTCCCGGAGAATACCGGATCTTCTCCCAGATATCACGCTGGGGCGCGGAAAACATGATTCAGAGTCAATTACTGCGCGGAGCGGATCTTCATCTTCATGGAAGAGCAGCCCGTTCCACCGTGGGAAGCACCCCCTTCTGTGTGATTCGCGATGAGGAAACCAGAAGTGCGGCGGCATTTCATGTGCTGCCCCGTGGAAATTGGACCATTGATGTTCATTCCGATATTATCAGCGATGAATCTCCTGCGGCAGTTCTGGAAGCAGGGCTTGCAGATACCGATCTGTTCCTGACTCTTCAACCGGGAGAAGTGATGGAACTTCCGGAGATCCTTATTCAGAATGTCCCCTGCGGAGATCTGCTCAGAATCGGTGCACCGCTCCAGAAATACATGATCCGGGAACGGATGCCGGAAGCGGATCTGCATCTGCCGCCGGTGGTCTACAACAGCTGGCTTTACCGGTTTACGGATTTCACCCATGAACAGCTCCGGGAACAGCTCCGGGCGGCAAAGGAAGTCGGATGCGAAGTGTTCATTGTCGATGCCGGATGGTTCGGCGGAAAAAGCGGATGGTCCGGCGTGGGAGACTG
The DNA here is from genome assembly GCA_017456805.1 of Lentisphaeria bacterium. Next base: position 44,542 of record JAFTIQ010000024.1, on the reverse strand, counting down.
GCGGGAAAAAGAAGAAGCTCCCTTCTATGGAAATATGTCTGCCTTTGCGGATGAAGTCCGCGCCGCCGGTTTGAAATTCGGATTCTGGATGGAACCGGAACGGTTCGTGCCGGGGATCCCCATTCGGGAAGCTCATCCGGAATGGTTCCCGGAACATACCACAAGAATCGACCTCACCCAGCCGGCTGCCGCAAAGTACTTCGTGGATGTGATCGCGGAAAATGTCAGAAAATTCGGAGCGGAATATATCAAAATCGACTTCAATGTGAGTGTGGGCTATGATGCTTCCGGGACAGAGCTTTACAACTATTGTTCCATTCTGGCGGAACAGATGAAAGCCCTCCGGAAGATGTTCCCGGATCTGGTTATTGAAAATTGCGGTTCCGGCGGATTGCGGAATGATCTTTCCACAGCTCTGCTTTATGATCACGCATTTATCAGCGATAATGCTCACCCCACCGAAACCCTGAAGATCCGTCAGGGGCTGTTCATGAGATGGCTGCCGGGACGCAACCTGAACTGGATCGTAATCCGTTCCGCACCCGATCAGAGAACCCGGATCGCAAACGGAGCTCAGGTGCTCGCAGCAACCGCCGCAACCTGGTACGAAGCAGGCGTTTTTGATCTTGACTATGTCATGCTCTCCGGAATTCTGGGGATCCCGGGATTCAGCGGAGACCTTGCTGAGCTGACACCCGAAATCCGGAAACAGATCGCCGAATACGTCAGTTTCTATAAAGAAAAACGGGAATTTTTCGTTAATTCCCACGTTTTCCTGCTGACAGAGCCCAATGACAAGATCATGGATTATGAAAAGTACATGACCTTCCAGCTTCAGGGGGATCAAACCACCGAATCTCTGGTATTTGTATTCAGCCACGGAGCCTCCCGCCGGGGGATCCGAAGATTCCGTCTGCAGGATCTCGATCCGGCGAAGATGTACCGTGTAAGAAAACTCTTTACGGAAAATCCGGAAGAAGTTCTTCAGAGCGGAGCAGATCTGATGCGGTACGGATTGAAAGCCGTCACCCCTGAAAATCAGCATGTCTGCCACATTGCTGCTCTCTACCAGATCTCCGAGGCGTAAGGATCCGGAAAATCTGAAAAATCAGTTCATCAGAAGAAACTGAAAAACCGGGGATTCTGCCGGGGTATTCGAAGAAGATACTCTGGCACGATCCCCTTTCGCTTTTCATTTTTCCGGAAATTTTTCTTTTATTCTTATAATATGAGATTGAAAAGTAAAAAAAACAAATTATATTATTCAAACAACAGAAAAAGCACAGGAAAAATCAATGAAAAACGGCGAGAAGAGTTTCTCAAAATTGTTTGAGCTTCTGGAGCTGATTGCCCGGACAAATCACGGGATCAGCGGAAAGAGTCTTTCCATAGAATCCGGAATTCCTCAAAGCACCACATTCCGCATGTTGAAATTTATGGTAGACCATGATTATCTGCGTGTTCAAAATGGACTTTATACACTTGGTGCGGGATTTGTCCGGCTCGGGAATGTGGCATTCCAGCAGAATCCCCTGACAAAAATCGCCCATCCCATTCTGGAAGAACTTGCCCGTCAAACACAGGAGACGGTTCATCTGGCGAAATTGCAGGGGGATCAGATCATTTACATCGACAAAGTTGATGGGAGCCGTCCGATCCGGATGGGATCTTTGATTGGAAAAATGAATCCGCTCTACTGCACGGGGGTTGGGAAGGCAATTTTCGCCTTTCTGGGAGACACTGCGATCGACAGTCTGCTTCCGGGAATGGAATATAAAAAATTTACGAAAAACACCATTACCTCGGAGTCGGAGATGCGGGAGGAACTGCAGAAGATCCGGGAACGGGGGTATGCCGTCGATGATTGTGAACACGAAGCCGGGGTCTATTGTCTGGCAGCGCCGATTCTTGACAGAAACGGCAGAAGCATTGCCGGAATCAGTATTTCCGGCGCGGAAATCTATATGCGGGATCAATCAAAGCATCTGGCGGATCTTGTTGTTCTTGCGTCACAGAATATTTCAGAGAAGTTATAATCATATAAAGGCGGTAAAAGATGGAAGAAACCAATTCAGTTGAACTGCAGAGCTCTCCCTGGAGTATTCCGGTCTCCCCGGATATTCAAGCAGAAACAGAGGAATTTCAGCAGGAAGAATGGGAAAAACAGGTGATTGCTTCAGAGACACCGGAACTTCACCGTCTGCGGATCATGACGGAGATCGGAGAATATGAATCAGCGAGCCGGCTTGCCAAAGAGATCCTGTGGAACGATCCGGAAAACGGCTGGGCATATTATTATTCCCTGTTTGTTCATCTGAACATCTCTGAAGAAAAGGATCTGTTCCGGTACAAACATTTCCCGAAGGCAAGGAATTTCATTCTTGCTCAAAAGTTTGCAGATGAACTGCTCCGGAAGAAACTTGAACATCTCCTGAAACAGCAGCAGGAAGAACAGATTCTCTCCCAGGAAAAGGAAAATCTGCAGAAAGTACAGGAAGAACAGCAGCGGAATCTGGAAATGATCCGGCAGGCAAAAAAACGTGCGGGAGAACGGATCCACTGTTTGCAGCAGTATCTGAAGATTATCCGGGAGCTTTCCAGAGCAGCAGATTTGCAGCAGATGTTTGAAGCTCGGATCACCGCAGAAAATGAGCTCATCAACACACCGGATCCTCAGATGGAACGGGTAAATACAGTGGAAACGGAGACTCTCGCTCTCCTTCAGCGCGGAAATCAGATGATTTATGAAAAGGAACAGAAGAACCGCTCCATAAATATCATTGTGTCGGGCGGAATTATCCTTTTTACCGTGCTGGTCATCTGGGGTGTTTTGCAGATCTGCTGAAAAACAGGTGCGGAAAAACCGGAATATTTCCATAAAATTGATTGCAAAACTGCCGAAGTGGAAGTATAATACCATACCTGAAAGATTAACGATGAAAGGCGATTTATGCTGACCTCACTTCCTGTGATTTGTTTTTTGATTTTTGCAGCGGCATGTATTTTTTCTGTTCTGCTGACTCCTCTGTTCATGAAGCTGGCTCACAAAACCGGTTTTCTGGATATCCCGGCTTGCGAACAGCATAAACAGCATAAAAAAGCAACACCTCTGCTGGGAGGGCTTGCCATGTACACTGCGTTCGGGCTGACCTTCGCCGTTCTGGGAGGGATCGGTTGGCTGTTCGGGGAAAAATTTGCCGGAATCACAGAATGGAACAGCGGACTTCAACTGATCAAAGGACAGATCATTACCCTTGGACTCTGCATTACGGCAACCGTATTTCTCGGGCTGTACGATGACAAATACTCCATGAAAGCCTGGAAGAAACTGATTGGACAGATCCTGATCAGTGCGGCGGCGGTTCTCTGGGGCGGAGCGAAGATCTCCATGTTTCTGCCCTGGGACTGGCTGAGTGTCCTTGTGACAATCTTCTGGTTCGTCCTGATTTTCAATGCCATCAATTTCTTTGACAATATGGATGGATTGGCGGCGGGCACGGCTGTGATATCGTTTCTGTTTTTCGGCATTGCCGGGATCGTCAACGGACAATATCTGGTTTCAGTTCTTTCTGCGGTTTCCTGCGGTGCTGCGCTCGGGTTCTGGTTTTTCAATAAGAATCCGGCAAAACTGTTCATGGGGGACAGCGGCAGTCATCTGCTGGCGTTTCTGATTGCTTATATCAGCACAAAAGTGACCTATTTCACGCCGGAAGTTTCATCGACCCGGCTGAATATCCTGATTCCGCTGTTTATTCTCGCAATCCCGCTTCTGGATACACTGACAGTGGTATTGATCCGGCTGAAAAATCATAAACCGATCTATGTGGGGGATCACAATCATATTTCCCACCGGTTCTGGCACATGGGACTGAGCAGGGCGCAAGCGGTAAACATGGTGCATCTGCTTTCCATTATTGCAGGTCTCGGCGCATTATCCCTGCTGCGGGGCGATCTTTTTACCAGTATTCTCATCGTTATTCAGGGACTCGTGATTTACTTGATGCTCTGTTTCCTGCAGTACACATTGAAGGGGGAAGAATGAAAGAACGTCATCCGGAATTTCAGAAGATCGCCGGCAGCCGGCAGATCGTGATCAAAACGGCAAAAGATCTGAATGCCGCAGCAAATCTGGATCCCGCACATTGGGCAGTCACTGGGATGCCGCTGGATTCCATCGTGTATGATATTGATTTTCTGACACTGGTCGATACCGATCAGAACAATCGGATCCGGCCGGATGAACTGAAACATGCCATTCTCTGGCTGCTCGGAATGATGAAAGATCCTTCCGGGATCGAAGAGGGCTCCCCGGTATTGAAGCTTTCCGCTGTGAATATGGAATCGGAAGATGCCGCGATCATGGTCTCTACCGCCCGGATCATTTTACAGAATCTCGGTTTGAGCGACAGTGATGAGATCACGCTGGAGCAGGTGCTGGATCGGAGAAATCTTGTTCTGAACAGCTGCGGCAACGGCGATGGAGTGATCACTGCGGAAAATAATGATAATGAACTTCTGGCGGAATATATCCGGGATGCTATTGCCGTTTGCGGAAGCGTGGAAGATGTGACCGGGCTGCCCGGAATCGATCAGGAACTCAATGAAAAATTCCAGGCAGAATTGGAAAATTGTCATGTCTGGCATCAGGAAGAAAAAGGAAAAGCCCTCTTCCCATGCGGCGGAAAAACACAGGAATTTTATGAAAAATATATTGTCGTGGAAGAGGTGATCGACCAGTATTTCCTGCTTTGTCATGCAGTTGCCGGTTGTTCCGCAGATCGCTTTTCCGCGATGCAGCATTTTGACCCGCTGGACAGCAAAGCGATGGGTGATTTCATCGGGAACGCCCCCTGCGCGATCCCGGATCCATCCTGCGTTCTTACTCTGAACGGCTGGATCAACCCGGAGAAGGGAAAAGGATTGCGTGCCTTCTTTGAAATGGCGCAGAAACTCGGATTCCTCATCCGGAAGGGAGAACTTACGGAACAGGAATGGGGCTGGATCAAAGAGAAACTTGCGCCCCGGAAAGACTGGCTCGCCCGGACTCCGGAGGGAGCAGTCAACACCATTCCCTCTGAAAAAATACGGGAATATCTGGAAAAGAAGGTTCCGGCAGCCGCGATCGAATTGATCGAACGGGACCGGGAAGTCAAAAAAGAGATCGAAGCCTATGCCTCCCTGCGGAAGCTGATCCTTTATCAGCACCGGATGGTCGATTTTGTCAATAACTTTATCAACCTTTCCTCGCTTTTCAACCCGGAAAAACTGAGTCTGATCCAGTCCGGACATTTGATCATGGACAGCTGTCATTACACATTGAGCTGCAAAGTAACAGATATTGCCTCTCACAAAAAGATCATTCAGCGGAGCAATATCTGTGTCATGTACGTTGCGCTTTCCACCGGGATGCCTAATGAATTGAAAACCATGACGCTTGCCGTTGCGATCACCTCCGGAACCATGCGGGATATCTTCGTTGGAAGAACCGGGGTATTCATTGGAAAAGACGGTGTGGAATGGGATGCGAAAGTGATTGATTTTGTCCAGCAGCCGGTATCGCTGGGAGAAGCGATCCAGATGCCCTTTATCCGGTTCGGCGAATTTCTGGAGAAGCAGGCAGACAAATTTTTCTCCTCCCGGAGCAAAGCGATGGAAACAAGCCTGAGCAAAGATCTGACCAACGGCAAACTTCCCGGGGAAGTTGCTCAGACAGCGAGCAAGCAGACACCTGCCGTAAGCGGCTCCATGATGCTGATGGGCGGAGGAGTCGGTCTGGCAGCATTGGGAAGTGCCTTCGCCTTGATCGTCAACACTTTGAAATCCATTCCCGTCTGGAACGTCCTGCTTGTTCTGATCGGAATTATTTTTGTGATCAGCGGTCCGATGATCATGGTTTCGATACTCAAGCTGTGCCGGAGACACGTCTCCGACTTTTTTGCGGCAAGCGGCTGGGCAGTCAACCCCCGGATGAAACTTACCAACCGGATGGGACTGATTTTTACTCATACGCCGGAAAAGCCCAAAGGCTCCCGGTTCCTGTATGGTGATATCGTATCCGCCTTTTCCAAAGGATTTGTGGATAAGAAGGCGCGCACCAGAAAGATCATTTACTGGACTCTTCTGGCGGTGATCCTTGCATGGGCTGGCTGTATGATTTATTTGAAATGGTTCTATGTGTAAGCCCCTGAAAAACAGAACAGTCAAAAAACTTTGACATAAATACAACAAACATAAGGAGAAAAACATGTATCTCGGTAGAATTGTAGCAGCTGGCATGACAAAAGATGGAAAACCTGTGGCGGCGTATCGCGTCTCCTCCCGTTCTTTCCCCAACAGAACGGCACATCTTGCAAACCAGACCATTTCCATCATTCCCCGGAAGGGCTTTGAATCTGATCTTTCCAAGAACCCCTATATCGCATACAACTGTGTCCGTCTTTCCGGAAAAATTGCAGTTGCAACCAATGGCTCCCATACCGATCCCATCATTGAAAAGATCATGGCAGGCATGAATCTGCGGGATGCGTTTGCGCTCTCTCTTCTGGCAATGGATTATGAAAAAGACAGTCTGGATACTCCCCGTGTTGCAGCCGGTGTCGATGCTGAAACCAACACCGGTATTCTCGGGATTGTCCGCAAAGATGCTGTTCTTGTCCGCACGTTCCCGCTGGAACCCGGCAAGATGGTTTATGTTTCCACCTACACCAAAAATGCACCCTGCCACGGAAATCTGGAACCGGAACTTGCAGCTGCCACTCCGGCAGAGATCTGCGACCATGTGATCGGCGGCGGAGTCTTCGCAGAATTTGAAAATCCTGTCACCGCAGCAGCAGCTGTCTGGAACGGTGCTGACTACGAACTTGCTGTCAAGGATGCTCAATAATCATGCAGGCAGCGTATCTTGACCGGCTGAACCCGCAGCAGCGGGAGGCCGCGACACATACGGAAGGCCCTCTTCTGGTGCTCGCAGGTGCGGGCACCGGAAAAACAAGTGTGATCACTGCCAGAATCGCATTCATGATCGATTGCGGGATCCCGCCGGAAGCAATTCTGGGAGTGACCTTCACGAACAAAGCCGCCCGGGAAATGAAAGATCGCCTTCAGCGGCTGATCGATCCGGAAAAAGCACGGAAAGTTACGCTCGGAACCTTCCACTCTTTCTGCGGACGGATCCTGCGGAAACATATCGCTCTCGCAGGAAATTACAATACGTCCTTCACTATCGCGGATGAGAGCGACCAGAAAAGCATCATCCGTCAAGCCGCAGCAGAACTGGGGTTCAGCAAAGATGAACTCCCGACAGAGGTCGCCGCTGCTGCCATCTCCAACTGGAAAAACAAACTCTGGTGGCCCGATGAAGCAAAAACAGAAGTCGCTCTGCATCATCCGGGAGAGGAAAATATTACTCTCGTTTACGAACGGTATCAGCAGCTTATGGAATTGCAGAACGTCATCGACTTTGATGACATGCTGATGCTCACCCTCCGGATCTTTGAACAATCTCCGGAGACCCTGAAAAAATGCCAGGAAACCTACCGCTATCTTCTGGTGGATGAATATCAGGACACCAATACAGCTCAGTTTCAAATCGTAAAATTACTTGCCGGAGACCGGATGAATCTTTGTGTTGTCGGTGACGACGATCAGAGTATTTATGCCTGGCGCGGTGCAGATATTTCCAATATTCTGGATTTCCCGAAAATCTTTCCGGGAACCAAAGAAATCAAACTGGAACAGAATTACCGTTCCACAAACCGGATCCTGAACGCAGCCAATGCAGTCATCGGGGGCAACAGCAGCCGGTATGATAAAAACCTGTGGTCGGCAAAAGGAACCGGAGAGATCCTGCGGGTCGTTAAAACCCCGAACGGAGAAGAAGAAGCGCGTTTCGTGGTGAATACCATCCAGAATATGGTCATCCGCGGAGAACGCTCCTATTCCGATTTTGCGATCCTCTACCGTTCCAATCACCTTTCCCGTCTTTTTGAACAGGAGTTCCGGCGCGCTCATATCCGCCCCAAAATCGTGGGCGGACAGGAATTCTTTCAACGGAAAGAGGTCAAGGATGCCGCAACTTATCTGAAACTGATCATCAATGAACGGGATGAACAGGGCTTCCTGCGGATCATCGGGACTCCGCCCAGGGGGATCGGGGATAAGGCGATCCTCAGAATGAGAGAACTGAAAGCCTCTGCCCCGGAACTCTCCTTTTTTGATATCATCAAGAGTGACACGTTCCTTGCCACCCTTACGGCAAAACCGAAGGCCGCCGTTCAGGAGTTCGCCGCTCTGTTTGATAAGTACCGTAAGGAATTTTCTGAAACAGAATTTCTTGCAGAAACCGCTCAGAATTTTTTGACGGAAATCGGTTATCTGAACGGACTCCAGCGGATTTACAGAGATCTTGATGAGGCAAATTACCGTCAGGAAAATGTTTATGAATTTCTAAGCTTTCTGGGAAGTTTTGCCTTGCGTTTCAAACAGGAACATGAAGGCGAAAAACCCACATTGCAGGATTTCGTGGAAACCTTCTCCCTGATGGATGAAAATGACCGGACAGAGGAGGAAAACGAAGATGCCCCTGTCATGTCAACGGTCCACGCATCCAAAGGTTTGGAATATCCGGTCGTCTTTATCGTCGGGATGGAAAACAAGTTATTCCCCCACGAACGTTCTCTGAATGAAAACGGTTTGGAGGAAGAACGGCGTCTGTTCTATGTGGCGATCACCCGGGCACGGGAAGAGCTGTTCATGACCTACGCAGGCGAACGGTTCCGGTTCAAAGAATTCATCCGCTGCGTTCCCTCCCCCTTCCTCAGAGAGATCCCGGATGATATTTGCGAACGGAATGTGCCGGATGATCTGAAGAAAGAGGCTTCTGAAGATGAAAAACTCAAAGCCTATGAAGATATTCTCAGAATGTTGGATGAGGATGACGATTAAGCCGTTTTATTCCTGATCGGGGTGCTTCCGGTAAGGCTGCCGCCCCTCATTCACCGTTCTCGGAGGAGCCTGGAATTTCCCGGAAAGAAAATTTCCCGTTTCAGGCTCTTCCGGAAGAATGACTCCCATCATTTCCAGAAGCCCCGCATGAGCCATATCCGCTTGAAGCGGAATATGTTCCGACTTTTTCATCCGGACTGAAATCTCCGGAAGAACCGCCCGGTATTTCTGATTTGTCCAGATCAGAAACGGGATCTCATAAGCGGAATTTTCAACCGAATTCGGAGTCCGCAAATTGCTGGTTTCGCAGACAGATCCATGATCGGAAAGGTAAATCATAAAGGAGGGCTGTTTCAATTGGCTCAGGGCATCCAGAATGTTTCCGAGGATCCTATCAGAATAACGGATGGAGGAATCATATTCATTGACTCTTGCCGGATATGCCGGATCATTCTGCAGTTCCGGGGCGAACCCTTCCGGATATCTTGACCGGTACGGTTCATGGCTTCCGAAGAGGTGAACCACGAGCAGGCGGGGTTTTGCGGAAGGATTTTCCCGGTTCTCCCGGATCCATTTCTGAAAATGCGGCAGCAGGTTCTCATCATAGATCTTTGCATCGGCATCTTCCGCCAGATCGCTGAAGTTCTCTTCATGCATATAATGAATGGATTCTGCGCTGGAAAAAATCATCTGGAGCGGGGAATCCGCCCAGCCGGATTTGTTCTGATTGGTAATCACATCCACCCGGTATCCGGCTTTCTGAAGAACATCAAAAATCGTCCATTTCACATGCCGGTTCTCCAGCGTCATATCGGTCAGCCAGTATTTCAATGCGGTGATCGTCATGGGAAGAACCGCAATCACATCATCAAATGCAGCGATCTCCTTCCGGTACCGCATCAGATTCGGAGTAGTGTTTCTGGAATAGCCGTAAATGGAATGATGGGACCGGATCGCCGATTCCCCGATCACCAGCACCCCCACCGGAGGCTGTTTCTCCAGCGCCGGCTGAAGAATCACAGATTCCGGTGCTTTCCGATGCCGCATTTCCAGCGTAAACGCCCCCGCGTGGGCGTGAAACATCCTGATTTGCTCTCTGATCCGGCTGAAGGGATGAATTGCCTGAATCCGTTCCGAAACCGCAGAACAGGTCCTGTTTTCCCGGGGAAGCTCCAGTATGGTCCGGATCAGAAAGGGCAGAAAAAGCAAAAGCAGAAATATAATACTGAAGAGATCGCCCCGGCAATATTTTTTCCGCATGAAACAGAGTTTCCCCGCAAAGTGCATGGGGATGAAATAAACCAGAAGGATCCCCGTCAGAATCAGCAAACTTTTCCAGCTGACATACGCGGCAAAAAATCCTTTTGTCTCCTCCCACGTTGTGTCATAGACCAGATACAGGATCGATTCACAGAAAAACGTCCCCGTGGTCAGATAAATCCCAAGCAGTCCCGTTAAAACAAGAAAATGGATCGTAACGACTCCCCACAAATACCATCGGCTCCGCAAGCAGAGAAAATGTCCGGTCATCAGCAGCAACTGCAGAAAAACGATCTCATCCAGACATCCGATCCCCGGAAAAACTTTGGAATACGAAAGAGAAAAACCATGGAGCGCAATGATAAAATAGTTGAAAACAAGCAGCAGAAAATACATCAGAGCAAGATAAAGCACTTCCCCTTTGGAAAGAGAAAAGAATCCCAGGATCTTCTCTGACCGCTCCTTCAAAAATCTCCCAAAACGCATCAACTGATCTTTTATTTCTGTTATTTTCATAAACACACCTTTTCCTGAAACGGTAATATAACATGAAAAACACGAATTTACAACTGTTTCTTTCACGATTTGAAAAATCATTTTTCCGGAGTATATTTCCCTGACTGTTTCAGAAAGGAATTTATGATGGATCTGCTGCCGTTTACAGAATATTATCTGACCAATAAAAATACGCTGGATGCGATTCTTTTTGATGTTGATGGAACCCTTTCTTCCGGAGGGAAACCGCTGCCGGGAGCAAAAGAGCTCCTGGAATTGCTTGAAGTCGACCGCTTCCCTTACGTTCTTCTGACCAACGACAGCTGTAATTCCTGTCGTCAGAAGTCGGAAATCCTTCAGCGGGCGGGACTTCCAGTTCCGGAACAGAAAATCCTCTCCTCCGGCAACGCTTTGAAATATTGGGCGGAGCAGAATCATTACAGCGGCGAACTGTTTTTCCAATGCGGAAATCTGGGCAATTATCCGGCACTGGCTGGGATCAACGTCACAACTGATCCTGCAGCGATCCATCAATGCAAAGGTGTTCTGGCAGGCGAAGGAAAATATGAATGGCAAAGCTCCATGGAAGCAGTCTTCAACCTCTTGCTGGCACACCCGGAATATCCGTATATCGTTGCAGATCCCGACAGCTATTGGCCCTCATTTTTCCATTCCGGCATGGGGATCGGAGCGGGTGCACAAGCCCGGTTCCTCTGTACCGTCCTCCGGGATGCCGGGAAAGAAGTCGAGCCGGTATATCTTGGGAAACCTTATGCCCCGATCTATCAGTGTGCGTTCCCGTTTCTCCGCAGCACATTCCCGGAAAAGGAGTTTCAAAATCCGAAACGGATCGCCATGATCGGAGATTCTCTTGCTTCTGATATCCGCGGAGCAAATGCCAACGGATTGCTCTCCTGTCTGGTCCTCAGCGGAATAACCACTCCGGAACTGGCAGCGAAAGCTCCCGATGATAGAAAACCGGATCTTATTTTCCGTTCGGTTTGAACTTTTTACTTCAGGGTTTCATTGGTCAAATTTCCATGACCATCCCGTTTCAGCTTGTCATAATCTACGGAACAGCCGGAAACAATCCGCTTTTTCGGCTGGAATCCGGGAGCGAACAAACTTTTCTTCATATCAGCCCCCGGATAATGAAGCCGTCCAAGATGCAGCAGAAGATAAGGCAGATCCTCTGATGCAAACGGACGGTTCCGGACAGCCGGAGCAATCGTTTTATCCGGATGATCCTTGCTGAGATACAGGTACATGGGGATCTCCACACTCTGAAGCGTCGGCATAAATTCCATGTGCATGACCATCCCGGGCTGCTCGTAAAGATTTTCCCCGTGATCCGGAAGATAAAGCAGAAAACCTTTCCTGCCTGTTCCCGCAAATTTCCGGATCAGCTCATCCAGAATGAAATCATTGTACCGGATGGAATTGTCATAAGCATTGACCATTTTCCGGTGTTTTTTCTGTTCCTCATTAAAGTGAGCCGCCCCGGAATCCAAGGGAAAAATTGCCGCTGTTTCCGGATAGGTCTGCTCATAATCATGATGACTTCCGATGAGCTGAAGAACAATCAGCTTCCGCGGGGCAGGATCATCCAACGCACTCTGATAGGCAGGAAAAAGGGCCTCATCACTCTTCTGAACATTTCCGGTACTGCTGTGATGGATCACATCCGCCCGTTCTGTTATGACGGCATAAGGCATATTCTGGTCTGACATTGCAGGATGATTGCAGAGCCAGAATGTTTTGAACCCGGCACTTTTGGCAAGATCAAAAATATTTGGAACCTCCAAAAAGGATTCCTGCACATCATGCGCGGCAAAAGTCAGCATTTTGGGAACGGAATACATCGTAAAAGAGTGCGGCGCAACCACATCGGTAAAAACGGTCAATTCTCCGTTTTCCGCCCGTTTTTTCAGCAGAGGATTCGTCTCCCGGGTGTATCCGTAAAGAGAACTGTGCCCCTTGGAATGGGATTCCCCGATCACAAGGATCATCGTCATATCCTTTTCGGTAGCAGAGACATTCAAATCTGAATTTGCCAATTCCAGCAAAGTTGCTTTCAATTCATCCTCCGCATATTGATCCAAAGTCTGATCGATCCGTTCATAAAGATTTCTGGTTATTCCGTTGTGCGCCGGTGCAATATCGAACAACAGAAAACTTCCGCCAATCAGCAGCAGCCCGGCTGCCGGCAGAAGAAAAGAACGGTATTTCTTTGCAAACAGCCAAATCCCGATCCCGCAAAGAGGATAAAACAGAAGAATCAAATTAGACCAGCGAAACAGAGTATGTTTCAGGAATCCCCCGCATTCATTCGGATTTGTCGTCTCCAGCAGACGCAAAAACACAGGTTCGATCTGGGTTTTCAGCTGCAGAAAACAAAAGAGATCCGCGCAGTCCCAGATCCAAAAGAGAACCAGCATCGTAATCATCAGGATCTTCCGGCAAACCTTCGTCCCGACGGCTCCGATCATCAGAAACAGAAAATAAAGGAATACCCGTTCAGTCAGCACTCCATCCCAATAATTAAATTGGTTTGCAATCAGGATCAACAGAACAGGAAACAGTAAAAAATAAGCAGCCAGCAGGGAAAGATCCCAAACATCCCGGGGGATGAGATCGGTGAAATGAAAATGAAATTCCTGCTGTTTTTTTGTTTTTTTCATAATGCACCTGCCCCGACCCGCTGCTGAAGAAGAACTGCTTTTTCTCTGATATCCTGAGGAGTTTCCGGAGCTTTTATCAACGCATCCAGTTCCGCCAATCCTTCCTGAAATTGTCCGGCGAGGAAATAAGCATTTGCGAGTTCAAATTGTGCGGTTGCCTTGAAATCGACATGAGCCTCTGAATTCAAAACTTTTCTTAAAAGTCTGAAACTTTCCTGATAATCCTTCCGTGCAAACGTCCCGAGAGCGCAGTTGAAATAAACCTCAGCCATTCTGTCATCAGAGAGTCTGCAGTTTGATTTTTGCAGAATTGCTTCGATTTGCGAGAGATTTTTAGCTCTTCGCAATTGCATCATCAACCGTCGTTCCGGCATAGAATTTACCATAGTCAGGATTGTGATCCCGAGAGAAATACAAAGGATGACGGGCACAGTAATGCTGTAATATTTTCTGATTTTCCGTATAAACTGCTCTGAATATTGTTCCATGAGCTCCTCACATTTTATTCATGAGATATATTACAGCTGAATTCAGAAAATTCAAGTATGATTTTTTTTCAATCCGACTGAATATTTTTGGAAGAAGACGATAAAAAATGAAGAAAAAGTCTCTTTTTTTTTATTTTGCGCTTGAAAATTCCTGAATATGGGATATATTAATGGAATAATGAAAGGCGGCTTAGCTCAGTTGGTAGAGCGATGGAATCATAATCCACAGGTCGAGGGTTCGAGTCCCCCAGCCGCCACCACTTTTAAGCTCGAAACAGCAAGAATCATTACCACTTTTTACCATTTCAGCTTTTAATTCCCAATTTCGCGGTTATATTAAGTCAAATCAGTTAGACTATTGGGTGTAAACATGGGAAAGCGAAAAATGGAAACTAATCTCCACAGCATCAAATTAGAAAAAGGTACTGTTTACCAGACAAGTAAAGGCGGGAATTATTATTTCCGTTATCAAGTCAATGGTGAACGAAAGTGCATCAGTTTGAAAACTGGAAATCAGGAAGAAGCTATCCGAAAAGCAAAAGAATTGCTGCCAACCGTACAGGCGACCAATCTGGAAGTCATTGCAACACATGTTAAAGTTGCCCGCAAATTAGCAGCAAGAACAAAATCTTTATCTTTGGATTATATTTGGGAAACATATTCAAATCACCCTCAACGTGCATTACCAGAGACGATCAGAGAACAACTTTCTTATGAAGCAACCCTGGCTGAATTTCTTCGTTTTCTCGGAAATAAGGTCTCTCAATTTGCCCAGATCAATGAAACTCATGCTATCAAATTCGCGGATCACTTGCGAACAACCCAAATTTCTGTATCGACTCATAACCGAAAAATTGTTCGCCTTCGGAAAATCTTTGCAACTTTGCAGGAATACCGCGATGACAATAATCCTTTTGCACTGAAAGTATTACTTCGTAAAGAACGCGAAGAACGGGATACAACGGTACGACGTATTGCCTTTACACGAGAACAGGAAGAACAAATAAGAGCTGTTTTGGATGATCCAAAATATCGTATTATTAATAAGGAAGAAATCAAGGTCATTTTTTACATAGGGATGTTTACAGCTCAACGGCTTAAAGATTGTGTTCTGCTTCAATGGCAAAATGTTGATATGGAACATCAGAGAATTTCTGTCAAGCAATTTAAAACAGGAAAAGAAGTCTCTTTTCCCATGGCACCATTACTTTATAAGGTACTGCTTGAAGCTTGGGAACGCAGAGAAAATGCTTATGTAAGTCCCAATGTAGCAGAGCGATACAAAAAAACCGATAAAAAGGGTAAGTGTATCGGTGATGGGCTCGTAAACATTGACGTAATGCGCGTAATCCGTTGGATCGGTGTAGAAACATCCGTTATGGTTGAAGGTCGAAAAAAGAAAACAACGGTTCTTGGTTTCCACAGTTTACGCCATTCGTTCGCTAGTTTTTCTGCAGAAGCAGGAATTCCGCGTGCGGTGGTAGAGTCGATATTGGGAGCTCATAGCGAAATTATTGATGACTTCTACACACATGTGGGTGAAGAAGCACAGCGAGCTGCCATTGATACCGTTTCCGGATCTGTTGAGTTCTCTCCCACTTCAAGAATAAAAAAAGCATTGGAATACATTGCTTCTATTCAAGAGCCTTCAGCCGAGTTGCTGGAGATCGAAAAAATCCTCAAAAACTGATCCCAATATACCGTATTTCTTATTTGACATACGGTATTTATTTTCATTTTTATTTTATATTTTACTGTATTTTACTTGAATTTATTGTTTTGCTGATATATATTTACTGTAAAATACTGTACCGTAATTTATTAAAATAACTAAAAATAGGCAGTTTTAAGCGAGATATATAATGAACCGTAAAAATATTATCAGTAAAAAGCCGATAGATCTAAGTCAGCCACATTTGATCCCCGAACGCATAAAACAGTACGCTTTGGATATTTTTGATGTCGTACAGAAATACTCTGCAGTCAATCCGGAAATTCAGAAACTGCATTTACTCCTTAACAAAGCCGAAAGAATTTTGGCGAATGAGCCATTGACCTCGGATTTTTTTGCAAAAACCAGAGAAGCTAAAAATCGTCTCACATGCCGGACAAACGTTTCCTGATGATGCGGGAATAACTTTTCGTAGGATTTTCTTTTTCCATGACTGCGCCAAGAGCTCTCTTTCCGGAAGATTTATCCGAAAGTAAACTCGAAAACATCTGATATGTTATATTTTTCATATTAACGCACCAACAATCTTTCTGAAAAATTAATGTGTTTTTTCATGCTGTAATCCATTATTTTTCAATGAGTGTTGATGATATTTCCTGAATGGAACCATCGGCTGAAATGGAAAATGAGTCAAATACTTTTCCTGCCCGTTCCATCGCTTTAACAGTGATTTTTCCTTTTGTAAAATCCAGTCGGATTGCTGAAAAATCAGGGCCGCCGCATCCGGGGCCATCGTTGATCAATGTAACGAACGGAAGATTTGCTCCATAATTAACCGGTTTTGCGTTGGCAAAAACTTTCTGTTTACTGCTGTTGAGAGCCGTCGGACGGGAATAAGCATGAGTATGTCCGGCAAGCCAAAGATGAATTTTTGCCGGATTTTCCGTATCAAACAGAATTCCTTTTGCAATTCGGTCAATAGATCTCATCATGTTTTTTTCTTCTTTGATGTACGGGGCATGAGCAATCACGATTCTGAATTCAGCATTCTGGAACTCTTTGCTTGCGACTGCCTGCTTCAGGAAAATTCTCTGTTCATCAAGCATTTGAATTTCATAGTTCCGGGCGTAGTGCAGCAAATGAGCAATTCGCGGTGTAGTTTCGCCCACGTCGAGAACGATAAAATAGACATGACCGTATGTGAATGCAAAATAGCTTTTATCTGTTCCTCCGCTCAAATACCGGAAGAAATTCCCACTTTCCAAACCGCGATATTCATGATTTCCGCGAACAGCTGCAAACATCGGGCTGAATGAATTTTTTTCGGTGAATACGTTAACAAATGTATCCAAAAATATCTCGCGGGAAGATTTATCGTAATAGCTTGTGATATCACCGCCGTGGATAATCAAAGGAACTTGATCCAGTTTGCAATTCTTTCTGAAATCGCGAAGAAGATCAATTCTTGTTTTCATAGCTGTCTGAGTATCAGAAGTATAGAAAACAGAAAAATCTGTTGGTTTATCAGAGACACTTACAAAATGTTTCACATCACTGTAAAATTCCATTTGCAGTTCAGGGATGGGAAGAAGAACAGTGCGATATTCATATTTCTGATTGGGAACGAGACCTGTCAAAGTAATATGGTGTTCATTTTTATCGTTCCGAGCCTGACCACCAAGCAAGTCATAAACCCGTTTCCAATTTTTGGTTCCTGCGGGACGATAATCAACAGCTGCTGCCATCGGTTTGACTGTTACAAAATTTACAGTAATGCGTCCAACATCCGGATGTGTAAGGTACGGTTCTCCCAACGTATCCGGTTTTTGAACTGTTGCAAGTTTTTCAATTTTAATATCATCATACCAAATCTGTCCGACTCTTCCGGTTCGCAGAAGCAAGCTGATTTGAACTGTTTTATCGCAATCGTTAGGAACGGAAAAATCTACGGAAAATGTTGCCCAATCTTTTTTGCTTCCCGGTTCTTTGCGGGGTGAGAAAATTCCTGCTGCCGGTTTACCGTTTTTGAAAAATCTCAAAGCGAAAATTTCTTGAACAGTATATTTTGGCGTTGGTTTCATTTCCGTTCTGTAATGGATCGTAAAACGGTATTTTGTATTGTGTTCAAGCGGAATCAGTTTGATTGCAGAGATCGGAGTTTTTGCATCATCACGGGTCGCAGAGAAAGCTCCGCTGCCGTTTTTGCCTGCTGTTGGAAGCCATTGCATACTGGGCGAAGTTTTCCAACCTTCCGGCTTCTGATTGAAATTTTCCTCAAAAACAGTTTCAGCCATCAACTGACTGCAAACAGCTGCAAGCAAGATTACAATTTTTTTCATATAAGATCTCCTCTTCTCTGATTATTCGATCTCTTCCAACCTGAAACCAACAACTTCTCCCATGCGGAGTGTCAATGTTGTGGTTTGACCGCAGAAACTTTCTTTGCTATCGGCAAAAAGCGGTGTCCAGCGGCGTTCTTTTGGCAGATGAATGGTATAAACTCCATCTTCCGGAGCACAAATTCCAATCAGATTTTCCGAAGCATAAATTGCTGCATTATGATCACGGCAGTAACAGAACGCACCGGCTTTTTCAGCGAAGTTACGCACGATGGCTGGGTCAATAGGCTCTCTTCCGGTGAGTGTCATGAACGGCAAACCATGCTTTTCGTAGAACGCTCTTGCTTTCGGCAAATCCCCGCCATCGGCTGGTGCAATAAAGAATACGCAACGGTAATTCAGTGCATATTTTTCAAAATCGCCCAACTCATAATAATCAACCACCAAGCCGCTTTGTTCGAGAGCTGTTCTTCCGTGATTGGTACACAATGAGTCCATTTCATCTTTGGTCTCTGCCAGAGCTGTTTCATCAATCCAAACCGCACATTGAGCAATGGATGCCCGGTTGCGGTCATGCAGAAAAATTTCAGCAAGGCGTATAAATTCTTTCATATCCGCCATTATGCCCGGAGAATCGAACCATTTTCCCCACATGTCAAACCACCATGAACCGTAGCCATAGGCGATTTGACGCAAGAAGTTCATTCTCAAGTGCCAGCGACTCTTTTCTTCATCTTCCGGCCCAGCCCAGATGCCGCCGCCGTAAATTTTTTCGGGGTCGATTCCCAGACGGCAATCAGATAACGGCAAGGTCAGGAACGTGCGGACATCACATTCTCCCAGATAGATCTTTCCATGGGCGCAATGACCAGCCTGCGGAGTCATAATAAACCATGATCGCCCCTGATTTTTACGATTGACATAGCTTATGGGAGATGCAAAGAAATCAATGTACGGCGAATCAATCAGTTTTCGCAGAGAGTGGTGTCCGCTTTTCCACGAAACTGTTTCAAACACATAACCGTAAAAGGCTCCGACAACCATGGAAAAACCGGTGCTTTCTTTGGTAAATTTTGCCAGATCCTCCACGGCTTCAGCAGTCATTCTGCTTAGAAAACGACGATAGTCTATTTCGCTACCGTTGGGATATTCCGCCGCGAACTTCTCTCTCGCTCGCTTTCCATCATTGCCTTTGCGATCAAAACTTAAAAACTCTTCAGTCATGCCGCCTGCAATCTGAATCCCGAAAATATGGTCAGAATAAGGTGCATTTTTGATATGTTCGATGAATTTTCCAAGCATCCGTTTCGCTTCCCGTCGATAAGCATCGCTGGCAAAGGAACTGCGTGGAGGATTTCCTTTCAAACCTTCAAAGTTGCATTCATCCGGATTTTCTTCCTCCCACCAGCGGGGCATGGAACAATTCACTCGCGGGAATATCAGAGCATCAGGAACGTCGGAAATCAGCTGACAGATGACTGCATCAAAATTTGAGTAGTCCTCTTTTCCTTTTTCTCTGAAAATTCCCGGTTCCATCGGACCCACGTTTGTGAGCGTGTTGATCGGTTGACCGCCAAAGTTCGTGACGACAGAGAAGATTCTGTAACCTGCATCGCCGAACTGTTTGTAAGCATTGCGCTCCGGCAAGTAGGTAACATACCCCATTGCCGGAACAGCTTTTCCCTCTATAAAAAGAGTCGGACGCCCATTGAAAAGTTTAACTTCGGATGAAAGCATTGTTATCCTTTTGATTTACTGAGCTGTACACTCATTAAGACCTTTATCTTTATAGTAGCGGGTGGTTGTCAGAGATCCTTGTTCTTCATTGTAAAGAGAAACATTGATTTCATGCATAAGAGTTTGAGGCTTGCTGGAGGTAACATGTCCATCTGCCCATCCGGCATTGATATTATCGCTGTGACGAGCGTGGGCATGTGTTTGATTTGCACCACTGGTATTTGTATAAATTGTTGCATAGGGGAATACAATGCCTCTGGCATTTTTAATTACACTGTCCATCATAACCGGGAGACCGGATGCACTGTTCACCCGTTTTGCTTTCAGATAGTGAGCCTTCACAGAGCCGCCTTCTTTGTAGATCGTACGGATTTTTTCATTGATAGAAAAGTCATCTGCGCGGCGCATACCGTATCCCTGCCAGCGGCTTACAGGAGGCATTGTCGGGCAAATTGTCACTTTTTCAGAGATGTAATTATTCTGAGTAAGAACTTGTGTCCACATGCCGACTGCATCAAAAACATGAAAATATCCATCGTATTCATCTGCATAACTCAGCTGTCCGGTCATGCACTGTTTGATATTGGAAAGGCATGATGAGGAGCGGCCCTTTTCCCGTGCATTGTTCAATGCGGGTAAAAGCATTCCTGCGAGGATGGCGATAATTGCAATCACAACAAGCAATTCGATCAGGGTAAAGAGTTGTTTTTTCATTTTTTCTCTCCTTGTTTTCTTTTATTTGATTTCTGTTAAATATTTTTTCAAAGCATCTGCCCAGACAACATATCCGGCTGTAACAGGATGAAGAAGGTCAGGTCTCATTGTTTTGTCAATCTTTCCTTCTGAATCCATCAAACGTGAATTGATGTTTTCAAAAAAGACCCGTTCTCCATCTGCAAACTTTGCAATTTCTGCGTTGATTTTATTGATCTTAACCCGCAATGGATTATTGGGAACGCCACGCGGAAAGATTGCAAACAACACGATTTTTGCATTGGGAGCCTGCTTTTTCAAACTCTCCACACAAAGCCGGATCCCTTCGACAGTTGCTTCCACGCTATACCGAGGCGTATTGTTTGTGCCAATCATCAGAACAACCAGTTTCGGATCAAGATTTTTCCATAATTCCTGATGATTGATAATCCAGAGAGTGTGCTCAGTTCTGTCACCGCCAAAGCCAAGGTTCAGAGCTGTATGTCCCTTGAATGTTTCTTTGAAATGAGCATTTCCATCCCAGTTATGAGTAATTGAATCGCCACAGAGAACAACATCGACCTGTTTCCCAAGTTTCTGCGCTAGAGCCAGTTTCTGTTTGAAACGCGGCTGCCAGAATTTTCGCCAGGTTTGAGTGGCAGTTTCTTCTGTTGGAGTAGTTGCCTCTTTCCAACCCTGAAATTTTTCTGCATAAACAACTGCACAAAGACAGAGCAATGGTAAAATAAATCTTTTTTTCATTGTTACTCCTCTTTCATTGTTTCTATGTACGGTTCAGCAAGGATTCCGCAAGGAACCGTTTGCCGCTTTTCTGTTTCGTAAGTTTTGAACTGTGCCGGACCAGTCCATGAAGGCCATTTTTCCAGAGAATAAAACGGTCCAAACACATTTCTGCGGTGTCCGTAAATGCAAATCTCTGCATAATCGCTGCCGTCATATTTCAGTGCATCGGTGATTTCAGCCCGGAACGGAGGACAGAGCAATAACTGTTCTTCTGAACCATTGACCTTGATACCGATTGCAGTTCCGCGCCATTCCGGAATTGAAAGAAATACTTTTCCGTCTTTCTCAGTCTGCAGCGGAAGTCTGTAAGTAAAGTTACCGCCGTAAGCCGGGAAGCCCTGTTTACACCAATCGCCCCAGGAAACTGTTGACGGAAGTTTTCCAATCTTATCATCGAAAACGCCAAATTCTCCGAGAATGAACAAGCTTTCCAGTCCCGGCAGATTTTCGTGGTATGTTCCGCTCAGGATCAGCTCATTCTTTCCTGTCTGAAGAATTCCTGCCGGAATTTCGAGTTTCCGCAGAACCGGATCGATCCAGTATCCGATATCGTTTTTCTCCAATATCTTACCGTTCAATGAGATGGAATACAATTCCGGATGTTCGATCACGAGCATACATTCTGATTCCGGAACATCCTGACATTCAAAGTTATACTTCAGCTGAATATCCAATGTCTTTTCCGGAACAGTGTTTTCGAGCAGATACGGCTGGTACATGTGACCGCACCGGGGACCTTTTCCCAATTTTTCACGCAATAACACGTCCGCAAGAAGAATGAACTCATTCTTTTTAACTTCTTCGCCGTCGACAATAATATCTGCATGATCGAGAATAAACACGTTTGGCTCATCGCGGAGGACCTGACTTGCTACACCGGTCAGAACCTGCCGTTTCCCTGCAAGCAATTTTTTTGAAACCTGCTTTGCATTGGGAATTGTCTCTACTGACAGCACAAACAAACGGGATTCCAATTCATCAAAAGATGTCTTGAACATATATTTTCCGTCTTCATACTTAAACGGAATTTCAAAAATATCGCCGTTGAGAGAATTGAACTCATAAGGAGTTTTTCCCTCATCTGCAGAGATTGCAACCGTGACATTCGGGAATTTCAGCTTACGATCACGAACCATTGGACGAGCCATGGGCTGATTTGACATTTCAATTCCGGTATTGCAAATGAAAAGATTCAGATTCTTTCCGGATTCAGAGAAATGAGAAAGAAGAGGTTCAACTTCTTTTCCTTTTTCATCTGTCAATGAAATCCGGCGGTACTGCTTGCTCAGAGAATCCACAACTTTCCGATAATCAACTTTTTCAAAGTTTGCAAAAGCTTTTTCTGCCTCATCGGATTTTACAGCATCAACATATTCAGGAGCAGAACCGAGATAGTAAACAGATCCACCGGCTGCAGCAAACTTTTTCAGCAGATTCAATGTAGTGGAACGGATCGTTTTCAGTGCGGGAACAACAACCGCCTTGTAGTCTGCACATGCAATTGTAAATGTACTTCCATTCACAGAACCATGACGGGCGATCTGACCTTCATCACCATAGTCGAAGTCGAGATTTTCACCGAGAAGTGTATTTGCAAGATCAAAAAATTCCTGATTGAGTTTTACAACCGGCGGAACAACATTTTCGCTGACTCTGTATCTGACACCCCAGGCGGATTCCAGCGGATGAATGACCAGAATATCCCGGATCTCATCTCCGGCAGAAATCACGCTGCCGACTCTGGCAAAGTGATCTTCAATTCCGGAATAAACCGTATACCACGGAGAATGTTCAGAAATCGTTGCAGGATAATCACGTTTTGCTTCTGCATCCATGGAGTACCAGTACAAATGATGACAGCGGAAGTTGACCCCGAGAGCATACTGCCAGTCACCGAGAGATTTGTGTGCAAACAGCGGAAAATCCCATCCGGTGCAGCCGTACAATTCACTCAAACGGCGTTTTTTTCCGAACTGCCGGGCAACGGAAGAGAGCTGTTTCACTGTCGCGTAAGTGGTCCAGTGTTCCGTCAGCAAATCAATGCCGGGGATCTGCATATATTCATAGAACCACATGGAACTGCCCACGCAGAATGCGTTCCAGTCCAGATCATCTTCGCCGAGAACATGTCCGGTCAATGCCAGATTATGCTTTTCGCACCATTCGCCGACTTGTTTCCCGAACGCATTAACAAACAGCTCTCCAGCCAGCGCATAAAAATTGTTCCGGTAGATGGAAAATTCTTTTCCGCATTCAAAGAACAGTTCGATCATTCCATCGCAAAGATCATAGTTGTATTTTTCCAGAAATTTCTGTTCAAATCCGACCGTCCACGGCAGATTGTTCACGCTGCGGTAAGGAAGAGAATAGCAGGGTTCATCGGTGAAAATCCCCGGTACGGTTTTACCGAATTCAGATTTGAATTCCCGGTCGTAAACCTCGTGGGTTACATCAATGAATTTTCTGACCGCCTCTTCACTCATTGTATCAAGATAAGTCTGCCCGTTGAATTCAGAGGAACTCTTTGATTTGTCGAAATAACAGCGGACAAGGGTTTCTCCGGCAGAAAGTGCATCGTCAAAATTGATTCTGCGGTAGGAAACGACTTTTTCATCTTCAAAAACTGCTGCGAAACAGGCAAGTGTCGTACCCTGATTATGGAACGTGGATTTATCGGGTCCCCATTCGATCAGCAGTTCTTTCATTTTAAACCGATCGTCTGCGGTAACGATCCCGCCTGCTGCTCCGGATGGCCAACGGTCTTCATCATAAAGCCAGGCATCCAATCCTTCATTTTTCGCTTCATCAATACAAGCCGCAATGCAGTCGAACCATTCTTTTCCAAGATAAGGAGTTTTCAATCCGACGCGTGAGTGCATGAAGAAGCCGCCCATACCCATTTTCTTCATGGCACGGATCTGACTCCGGAGCTGTTCCGGTTCCAGTTTTGCATTCCATGACCAGAACGGTACTCCACGATATTTCGTCGGAGGATTCTGAAAATCTTTTACCAAATTTTCTGTACTCATTTTTCAACCTTCAACAGTTCCGTTTACCCAGATCGGCGAACTCCAGCAATAACGGCCTTTTTTCGTAATTGCACGGACGTAATAACAATCGCAGGGCGTCTCCTGACGATAATCAAATAACATTTGTCTGCCGTTGCCATACAGGATCACATGATCCTGACAATTCTTGACCAATGTAACACGTTCGATCTCTTCCGGTGCTTCAAAATTGATCCAGATATTTTTTGTTTCACCTGGTTCAATTGAAAATATCTCGCCCATGTAGTGACCATTGATCCGGAAATCCAGAGACATCCGTTCATTTCCCATGTAAGCAAAGCAGCGGCGCTGTTTCAGAGCATCAAAAATTGCTTCACGGGTGTTTTCTGCTGCCCAGACACCGGTCGCACCGCGATAGCATTGGGGATAAGGTTTATCCGTATGATCCAAGCCGGGCGTTTCATAATGATCGTCAGAACCGCCGATCACTCCCATTTTTGCTCCCCGTTTTAAAGCATCCTGCCAGGCTCCGCCGCGAACCCAGGAATCTTTGTGAAGCGGATGATCAAAATATTCCGCACAATCGGAACAACTGTAAATTTCCAGCAGCGGCGGCATCAGCTCCATTGGAATTGTCAGAAAATCGGCTCCCGCAGACAAACAATACGTATCATGGGGAACCACCAGTATATCATCACGTTTCAGCAATGATTTAAGTTCTTCCCCTGTAATTTCACCGTCACGGACTCCGCGGAACAAATCACCTTTCCCATTCCGGTAATAGATTACTAAATTATTGAAATAAGGATAGGAATCTCTTTCATAAGCAAGCAAGGTGGTAAATTTTCCGGGCTCGTAATATTTTTCAACCTTTGATTGAATCAGTTCCCATTTTCCGTCATCCCATAACTCGGCTCTTCCGACGCCGCCATGATCATGATCTGAAAGAACGCCGAAATCAAGTTTTGCCTTATCACGAATGGAAAGAAAATATTTATCTGCATCCACATCCACCAGCCAGCAGGCATCGGATATATTGGAATGTCCATGCATTTCACCGCAGTAAAGAGAATATTCCACCGGTGGAGGATTAAACTTTTCCTGCACAGCATTAATTTCTTTCCAGAAGCCTTTCGGATCCGGATGTTTTCCACTGTAAACCATGTCAGTAAACCGCTGACACCGTCCTGGCATATCAATAGATTTTGCGATTTTCTTTTCTGGATGATTCATGATTTTTTTCTTTCTTAATGTTTGTTTGTCAAAGAAGCTGCCTGCTTTCAGAAAAGCACATCGGAATCAACGTCCGTTCCGGTAAAGAGATATTTTCCATTTCCGGAATTGACCGTATTGCCGAACCGGGAAGAAAGTTTGTTTTCTCCGGTGACGGTGATTTCTGCTTCAGCTTTTCCCGGACCGACGGCTGTGATCACAACAACAGTTTTTCCGTTGCAGCGCATTGCTTTCGCTTCCACAGGTTTTCCGGAGATTTGCCGGATTTTAACTTGAGGAGCCTGTTCTTTAGAAAGAATAAATGGTGTCAATTCGTTGAGCAGTTTCGCTGTCGGAACCACATTTTCCCACTGCATTGCAGATTTTCCGGGATCAGCTTTTTCGGAATAGATGAAGATCGCATGATGAGCATAGAAAACATATCCCTGAACACCGCGCACTGTTCCCTGAAGTGCCATAGAACGGATTTCCGTGGCTGTGGGATAACGGTGCTTCCGTGTTGTCTGGAATGAGGACCAGGAGAAGATCTGCGGCACAAGCCAAACCGGAGTTCCACCTTGAGCTGCTGCATCAAGATAGGTGCGGACGGACTGCATATTCTGCGGTTTGTCAATTTCAGTAACTCTCCATCCGATGGGATAAGGATCAACCATGAGCACATCACCTGTTGCCGCAAAGGTAAACATATCTTTAGGTTTATCAGTCAAAGTCAAAACCGGATGCCATGGATCAAGTTCGCCGATTGTGCGTCGGAGCTGTTGAACTTGAGGCAACTGGTCAGCTGGGTTCTCATCACTCACATACCAGCCGAGCAGTGCCGGATGATCTTTAACGGAAGAAATGATATAACGGGTAACATTTTCCACACCTTTGACATTGTCCATTGTTTTATAAGGACGCTGGGAAGGAATCTGGTATTTGATACCGAAAATGTATTTTAATCCATATTTGTGCATAAAGTCCATACCGGCAACCATAGATTCCCGGTGCGTTGATTTTTTACCGGCGAAAAATGAAATCGGGTGAGTTCCGAGAGCCAGAACGGTATTGAATCCGGCATCTTTGATACGCTGGAAATCGTTCGCTGCATCTTTCGGAGTGGTGGTTCCGAGGAAAATACCGATCGGCAGGAACGGCTTGCCATCAACACGAATGTGTCCGTTGGACTCATACGAAACGGAGCCCTTGATCGTTTTTGCTGTATGGTTATAAACAACAAAGCTGTTGCGGTTAAGGATTTCTTTATTTTTCAAATCCACCAGATAAGCTGTCATTTTAACAACAGGATCATTCATTCCTTTCAAAGCACATCTTGCAATGTTTCCTTTAACAGGAACCTGATATTTTTTACCGTTTGCATCAATGACAAGAGCAAGATCTCTGTCCGTCAGCGGACGGAAAAATTTGAACTTGAATTCAACAATTTTGGCGGCATCCAATTTCAGCATCGCCGGTTTGATCAGATGGAATTGTTCACCGGCATTTCCTGCAGGTTCAACACGGATGTTGTCGTACCATTGCTTGCCAACGCGTTTCGGACTGATCATCAGAGAAAGCAAACAGAAATCAGCATCCGCCGGAACTGAAAAGGTTGTGCTTATTTCGCTCCATTCAGGTTGATTCATTACACTCACCGGACGGAAAACCCGGTTGATCATCTTTTTTCCTTTGAAAAATCGGACATCAAAGACTTCAACGACTTTTCGAGCAGGATCTTCCTGCAGTTCTGTACGATAAGTAATGGTCACTTTGTATCTCTGACGGGGATCAAGTTTTCCCAGCCGCACACTTGCAAATTTATAATGCGATGCTGTTTTTCGGTCATAAACCAATGCGCCGCTTCCGGTATAACCTTCGTGCAATTTCACAGAAAAACCATCAGGAAGATACCAGCGTTTTGCACCGTCTTCAAAATTTTCCACAAAAACTGGAGCAGAATTACTCAATCCAGAGACATCTTTGAATGTTGAAATATCTGCAACATCACCGGCAAATGATCTTCCAAACATTGTCAATAGTGCCAAAAGCATCAATTTTTTCATTTTTATCGTTCCTTTTCGTTTATACTTAGACATAGAAAGCTCTTGCCATTGCGCCCCAGACTTTCCGGTATTGCATCGGGATTTGTCCGAGAACACATTTCGCGACCAAAATGTTATAACCTGCTTTCAGGTGAACGGGTACAATTTCCGGAGCGATATATTCCGCATCGGAGTTCGGTTCAACAACGCAAATTTTCTGATTTTCAAAGAAAAACTCACCGCCGGAGGATGCACCAAGCGCAAAGAAAGCATCACGTTCGCAATCCGAGTAAAAGCGGAAATAAACATATGCAAGAGAGTTTTCAGACTGCGGGTAATATTTCAATAAATCGCAGTAACCGGAACGGTCCGGAACAATGATTTTAGAAGTTAACAGCAATCCGGCAGGATCAACCTGTTCCGGCAGGAATCTCTGTTCTTCCATGCCTTTTGTAAAGTCATACGGATATACCGGTGATGCAAGAACCTGATAACAGTTAATGTTTTTTCGTTCGACAGTGTCCGGAAATGCTGTGATTCTCAACAGGGCATTAGCGTAAGGAACCAGCTCCAAATCGGTTTGATCTTCCGAAACGTGATGGAACAACGGAACTTCCGGCGTGTAGCGTCCCAATTCCAGATCATCAAAATTGCTGACTTTCTGACCTTTGATTTTCATCTTGAGCGGTGCAATATCACTGAAAAGATCGCCTTCCGGATTACGGATGACTTCAGCTGCAGTTCCTTCTGCAACCGCATAATTCCAACCGCTTTCCGGTATCAGATCGCAAGGTGAAAACGGAGAATCATTTTCCCGGACAGCCTTATATTTCACAGGCAGAGAGAAAACCAGCGGACCATATTCAAACCAGTTCCAGTAACGATCCTGTTTCTGAACAGGTTCCATGGGAAGTTCCAAAGTAAGAGTATCACTATTATTCCAAGTTCTGCTGATGGTTGCAAAACCGTTATTTACTTCCGGCATTTCCAGTTCTTTATCATTCAATTTTACGACAGGAGATTTGCACCATTGCGGAACACGGAAAGTAAACGGCATTTCAAGAGCAGAATTTACGGCAAAACGGAACTCAATAGTTTGGTCACACGGATAGTCTGTTACTTCCTGAATCTTATAGTCAATTCCATTGAAAGTTCCGGAATATTCAGAAGGACCGTAGAGAACGGCTGACGGAGATTTATCTTCATTTATCATCCACATACGCATCAGATAATTCGGGAGGATACGGTGAACATTACCTGTACAGCATTGCGCACTGTGATCTGAACGGAACTGACGGAAGCTCGCACAGCCGCGATAAAACCATGAGTTGCTTGAACCGGATGTAGCGATCACCTGATTGGGAGAAGAAAGATACTGCAAAGCAGAAAAGTCCTTCAGCAAAGAACCGGGGAATGCGTTGAAAAAGATTTTTTCCATACGATCTGCATATTTTCCATCGCCGGTTGCCATCAGGAAATATCCCAAACTCCATGCGAAGTCATTGATCACGCAGGTTTCATAACCTTGCAGCGGATCACGTCCAGCCAAATCTTCGTTGCTGGAAGGCAATCCGGGAATCTGTTCATGTGCTGCATTCACTCTATCCAACGCCGCAACTGCACCATCCAGAAATTCTTTTTTCCCGCTATATAAATAAAGTAAAACCGGAAGTTTCAGAGATTCGCTGAAAGAAACTCCGTGGATGATGAAATTTTTGCCGGAGGTCAGTTTTGACCAGTAAAGTTCAAATTCATCCTCTGTATGCAGGGAATAATGTTCGTCATGCTGACGATATGCGGCAATCGCTTTAGAAAGCAAAGATTCATCTCCGCTCCAGCCATAGGCTTTCAGAACACCTTCCAAGTTGTTGATATGGCGGAATCCTATAGCCAGTTTCTCTTGCGGAAGTTGTTGAAAATGACGGATGAACCCGGCTTTAGCCTGTTCGTTTCCGGTAAAATCACAGTAAGCCATTACCGCCCGGAAAAAGACCGCCATGGGCCATTCTGAATCAGAGGCTCCATAAGCATGACCGAGCACCCCATTCTGATCCGGATGATTCAGGACATAATTGATATTTTTTTCAAACAGTCCGAGTTTTTCTTTATCTCCGGAAACGATTCCGAGTCTGACCAAACCATCAAGAAGATATGCAGTTTGTTCATAAGGCCACCAGGCATCCTGAGACGGTGTTGCTGCAGCTTCATCATTATAGACAATGGAGGCAGGAACGATTTTTCCAACGCCACCATCCCACATGGGAGTATTGAACGGATACCCCTGTTCTTTGAAATTTGATGACAATCCATCGTTCTGTTTTTTAACCCAGCGACTCAAATAACCGGCAGGCTTGGTGCTGCCCGGACGGCTTTCACTGAATTTTCCATAATACAAGTTCTTCACTTTCCAACCTCCTGTATGCTCAATGTCACTTTTCTGTCGCTGATAAATCCTAAACGACTTTTACATGACAAATCGAGCATTTTTATCACATAAAAAACATCTCTTAGGATTACTATAATTCAAAAAAAACAAAAAAAAAGAGATATTGAGTTTGCATTTTGTGATATTTGATGCCATATTACAAAAGAGAGGGAGTTTTTATCATGATTGATATCTCAAAAGTCCGAAAATGGAATGTCCGTTTCAACTGTTATCCTGAAATTGAATCCTTACCATTCCCGGATATCATTGTTGAAGAGCAGGAAGATTCCGGTTATCAAATGCCTCAATGCTGTCCGACAAATATCCCCCCGGAAATCGGTGCTCAAATCACAGTCACATTATCTGGACATGGCATTTTTTCTGTTGGCAAAAAGCAATATGATTGTCTGCCCGGAACGGCGTTTTGTTATCGGCATTGCGATCCGAAAATTGCTTATCATACAGCAGATAACTCCAAATGGAATTTTATATGGATCAACATCTGTGGGATCTCTGCGGAACGACTGGTTGCCGAAATCAATCGCAATTATGGATACTTTTTCTTTCTTGGAAAAAACAGCAAGCTGGAACAAACACTGATGGATTATCAGCGTTATGCCGGTTCTGCATTGAGATTATCTCCATGGGAAGGTGCAAAATTTGTACTGGATATCGTAGAAATGCTTTGCGGCGGATCCAATGAAAATCTCAGAATTTCCCCCGGAGCAAGATTGGTCAAAGAAGTAAAAGAAGTCAGTCAAAGGTCATTTAGTGAACCGTTAACAGGCGAATATCTTGCACGAAAAATCGGAGTATCCAGAGAGCATCTTTCCAAAACCTTCCATCAGGAAACCGGAATTCAATTACGGGATTATCTTTCTGAACAACGCTTGAATGAAGCATTATCCTTATTGCTGAAATCAAATCTGAGCTGCAAAGAAATTGCCATGATCTGTCATTATGGTTCCTATTCAGCCTTTTTCCGTACCTTCCGAAAAGTTTATGGTGTTTCTCCGGATGATTTCCGGAAAGGAAAGAAGTAGAAAATTCAATATTATTATGAAAAATATGATGTCATTTCTCAATCAAAGATGCCATTTTTTTATGCAGTGTGATGAGTAGTCCAGCCATGATGAAATTACGGTACTTTGGTTGATCCTATCCCCTTGCCAGACGATAGCTATTTTGGTCTTATTTGTTGAAGGCACAAACTGACGTTGCATTTCCGGCAACGTCAGTTTGCTATTGATTAAGGCTTTTATTTCGTTTGTTTCCATATTCTTTATTTTTTTATGAAAAGAACTTGTCATTGTCATTCATCTTATCTTTGATTCTTTGCTGAAGTTCAGGAATCCATTGCTGACAATCCGAAGCAGTGATCTGATCCTCCGATGTGTTCTTCTCCCGACACCAACTGTCAATATCAATCCCGTTGGCGAGAAGAAGATCATTCAGAAACTTCTTTTGTTTAGGAGAAACCGGATCGCTTGGTCGCTGTTTCCGTTTCTGTATCGAGTGACTTGGGAGTTGAGCCGGAAGCCAGTCCGATGCGGATGCAACTTCTTGCACAGGTTTACCTGAGATACAATTCAAAATCCCGGATTGCATACCTTTCAACAGTTCACTTGTACTGGAGGAAAACATCTCCGCATCAGTTTGATGGTTCAGTTCCATTTCGGCTGTGACCTGATAACTTTTATTGTGATCGCTGATTGCTAAAGTCGTTGTTAGTTTCATATTTTAACCTCCGTTAAATTGATTATTTGAAAAAGAACTAGCATCCTATAATATATCTGTGACAATGCTTTTTTGAATCTGAAAACAACACTGGAAAGGATCTTCATTATGGAAACAGACCAAAGAATGAGTCGTATTTCCGCGACTACCGATTTTTATTTGTCTCGTTTCGGACGAACCCAGATTGGCATTTTTCAACTGCCTGTCTCCGAACAGAATCCATCGTGGTTTTACATTTTCATCAATTCACTGATGACATCTCTTCGGCGAAATAATTTCATGCCCTACAATTTCTGGTTCCGTGATATATCAAGCAGTCGGATTATCCTGATCATCTGGGTTAGCGGCTATTTCCGGAACGATCTTCGTGAAATTTTTCCACTTGTGAAACATTTCTGGGAGTTCCATTCTTCT
The DNA here is from genome assembly GCA_017456805.1 of Lentisphaeria bacterium. The sequence goes on along the minus strand of JAFTIQ010000024.1, from coordinate 12,592 downwards.
GATCCAGTCAGTATTCTTGGTAGTTTTTCCATTTCGACTGAATCTGCAGCCGAAGTCCAACGCCATTTTTATTTGACTTTAGATGCGCTCTTGCAAACATCAAGAAATACTGTTTCATTTTGGCATCAGCGTACCTTCGGCGGATCGAGATTCTCACAAAATCGACTTGAAAATATATAATGTTGTAGTATATTCTCAATGTGTTCGTTGAGAATTGAAACGCCGCATATGGTAACATATGGTAACATATGGTAACATATGGCAATGAAATGGTAACGAAAATCGGTTTATCTCCAGCAAGGAGAGTCCACCGAAAAAAGGCAAAAAACGTTGCCATTTCTTACCATAAATGGGGATGATATTACCATTTTTTGCCGTTTAGTCAAGATTATATGGTTGTATGACTTAGAGCCCAGGCAGTCATATTTGAGTGTAAAAAATGATGGATTACTGCTTTTTTAACTCATTTTTTTACCATGCCTGATGCCCCCAGCCGCCACCATTTTACACTCAATTTTATTGATTTTTCCCCATTTCTTCCCCATATTCTCTGGATTTCTGTCTTTTCAATGCTATATTGTTCCACAACGTGCTATGTCGGCAGGTTATTATGATTGCAAGAAAACGGAAACGGTTGATGAAAGAAGAAAATCTAAATGGTAAATTAAGACAGAAAGTAAAAGGCGGTCCTTACTATTACCGGTTGATGGTCGCAAATGGATTGCGGAAGGAATTTGCCTTAAAAACATCTGATTATGATGAGGCTTGTAAAAAAGCTGCTGATCTGGATTCCATTTGGGATGCTCCTAATAAAGAAGTAGCCATCGCACAAATCAACGCCATTCGCGGATTCTCTAAAGCCGCAATAAATCTTCCCCTCTCTGAAATATGGGGAAAATATGAAGTTCATCCGGATCGAGCCAGACCTTTGACTGTGAATGAACCTTTGTTGTATAAATCGACTCTTCAGGAATTTATCGAATATGCAGAGGGAAATAGCGGGAATGAAAAAAATCGACGTCCGGCGATCTCCTTTATTTCTGAAATCACATCCGAACTTGTTTCCGGATATGCCGACTATTTGAGAACCGCTAAAATCGCAGTTTCAACTCATAACAGAAAAATGCGGCGTTTACGGAAAATCTTTGAATGTTTGAAAGATTACTGTGGTGGCGAAAATCCATTCCGGCTCAAAACAATTTTCCGTAATGAACGGGAAGAACAAAGCATGGGAGTTCGCAGACTGGCATTTTCCAAAGAACAGGAACTGCAACTGCGTGAAGTCCTCTCCGATAACACTCACAAAGTCAAGAATAAACATGAAATCCGGGTGATCTATTATCTTGGCATGTTCACCGGACAACGGTTGAAAGATTGCGTATTGCTTTTATGGCAGAATATTGATATGGAAAACAGACGTATCTGGGTAAAGCAGTTCAAAACAGGAAAAGAAGTTACGATTCCAATTGCTGACGAATTGTATTTTGTATTAGATGAAGCGAAAAAATGGAAAACTGATCAATATGTCTGTCCTCTTACAGCAGCCCGTTACAATAAAACCGATGCTAAAGGAAAAAATGTAGGCAATAATCTGGTGAATCTTGATGTGCTGCGAGTTATCCGCTGGATCGGACTTGAGCCGTCAGTACCTGTTGAAGGACGAAACCGGAATGTTACGGTATACGGGTTTCATTCATTGCGGCACAGCTTTGCGAGTTTTTGTGCTGAAGCTGGTGTCCCGAAAGCAGTGTTACTTTCTATTCTTGGTACTGACAGTGATATCGCAGATAAATATTACGTTCATATAGGAGAAGATGCCCAGAGATCAGCAATTCGGGCGATCTCCGGAGAAAGCAGTATCAATACGCTGAAGGATCGTGTTCAAAAGGTCATATCTCTACTTGACTCAAAACCGGAGCCATCACAGGAAATACTTGCTAAAATACGGAAGATGCTTACACAAGGGCATATTGAAAATGAATAAATTCGAAAACTTTAACGAAGAACTGAAAAAGATTGCCGAAAAACAATCTTTTATACCTGAATTTTATTCTGAAATATTCAATACCAACCAAAGCTTGTTCATGGGGTGGCAATTAAGGACAGGTTTTTCTGAATATGAACTGGAACATATAAAATCAAAGGCATCCGAAAACCGTAATTCATGGATCCGAAAAGAACTTTCAGGAATAATGAAAGATTGGCTGCCGGATCAATATAAAGATTTTGACTCCCGCCGTTACAATTCCTTGTATGACAAGGGAATGAGGTATAATGAAATTGTTAAAACGCCCACACTCCCGGATTCTCTTTATTTTTTACTCAAGGGGATGCTGACCTTGCACAGCATAGAAAAACTTGATTCAAAAGAATACACAAAAAGATTTCCAGAGTGGGAGGGGCTTTTTCTGAGAATTAATAAGAAAGATGGTCAATTTCGTGCTGATATAGAGAAAGTTCTGTCAGATGTTTTTGCAAAACCACTGCCCAAAAAGCGTTCTTATCAAGGTATTATTTTTTCAGGATATCTTCTGTTCAGACTGTTGAAATATTCGCCACCTGAAGACAAAACGGGAAAATACAAAGTATTTGTTCTGCTCATGTTCAAATCCGTCTTTAATCTTTGCTTTGACCTGCCATTTGAGTTTCCTGTCACGGCAAAAATTATCGAAGATTTTGAGCTTTTGCAGCACTATTCCAGGAAAAGTTCATTTAAAGATAATCCATTTCTTTCAATCTTATCAGATCGAATTGAACAACAGTTGAAATCTAATCTAGAAAGAAATTATCTTGAGCCCCCGTCTCATAAGTGTCCTGATAATTACATTTGTGAATTAACGAGGAATTTTTCCGAAGCACCTCTCTGCGGCCTTGCCCAGCAACTGTCCTCAATGTGTGGAGAAGATACTTCACACTTGATAGAACTCCTGATAAAACAAGCCTCTATCGGTCTGACTATTTCTGAACGAACTGATGAAAAGGCATATCTTGAAAACTTTTTAAGAAAAAATATTGACAACAGTGACTTGGCATATGCATTGTACTTGATCGTCTCCGGACTAAACTCATATTCAGCGAAAGATAACTATCAGAAAACCTCATCTCTAAATCTCGAAAAAAACGCAAAAAAAGACGTTCGGTAAGACTTTCGCGCTTTTTCAAATATTAAAAAATTCTCTGCTATATTAACTCCATTGCGACCTAAAAATCGCAGTGGAGTTTTTTTTGCTCAATCGTCAATAACAGGAAGATAAGATGATACAGAAAGCAGAATATGTCAGACAGAACGTAGTGAGTAGGCTTAAGCGTTACTTGGCTGCAGATCTGGACATGGGGATTATCACAGCCGGCGAGTATAATCTTATCACAGACGCTGTCAGGGCATTGAGCAAAACAGGAAAATCTCCTCCGGAAGTCCAACCAAAGCTCTTAAAAACGGAAGAGGTAGCGGAGATGCTGGCTATCAGCAAGAGTCAGTTGCGTGCTCTTGAAGCAGAAGGCAAGCTCCCGCTCCCTCGAAAAATGGTTGGATCATCCGTCCGTTACCTTAACATTGATGTGATCCGTTACATGACCGAAAATAACTCTGATAGTGAGGAGTAGAAAAATGACAGTAAAAAACAAAAGTCCAACAGACAAAAAAAATACTTTTTCCCTAAACAACAACGATCGCATATCTAAAATAAGGAAATAAATATGAGTAACATTAAAAACATTCCGTCCGGAGCTCCCCAGCATGTCCTCAATGACAATTTTGAACGAATGCGTTCAAAAACAAAAAAATGTCTGAATATAGATCGTCGTCCGGGAACGACATTTTATCAGACGGTGTACTCCGATCCCGAAAAAGAGCGTCTCATAAGGATGTATATAGAGCTGATGCAGGAAAGAGACTTCCTGAAATCTGAACTGGAAAAATTCAAGAAAAAGCCGCAACTGAGAGAAAATGAAGATTATCATTTTTCCTATGAGAATAACTCTTCCGGGATTCTGATTGTTAAGATTATTACAGGCCATCATCAGAAAGATTTGTTTAAGCTCTATGGGGGCTTCTTCCGTAAGTCTTTCGGAAAGAAAATGTCCAGCCAGAAAAAGTACGCAGTTGTCGAATACTGCATCAGAGAGCTTATGCCGGAACTTTCCACAGAGGAAATCCGGAGTGCGTATAATCGTACCGGCGATGCAGTTGATGCCGTTACCAGTACAGTAAGATACATTAGGGATCTTGTTGAAAGGTTTCAGTTTGTATGGCAAGACGCTAATCCTCATGCCGGTCCTGAAATCTTGACGAGATACAGCGAACTTATCGGAAAAATTGCCGACAGCTGCGGTTACGGAGATGGCAGCTATACTAAAATTTTTCCAGAATTCACCGGTAACATCTCTCTCGATGCCCGTATCTTCCGGGATATCTACAACCATTATACCCACAAGATGGAAAGATTGCAGGCAGTCCTGTTCTTCATTGTGGAGATTTTCAGCGACTTCACCTTCATGCTTGATCAGGAGTTTGAACCACTCTTCTCCTATGTGGAGCAGCTGAAGGATAACGCTGTCAACAGCAATATTGCCACCCAGACCACTACCTTTGTCCAGATGATTATGAATAAAGCAACCGGTGCTGCAGTGCTTGCAAAAGAAGCCTCTCCGGCTATGACTGCAGAACAGGCAGAGGTCTTGGAGTTTTGCATCGGGCAGAGTGATGGCGTTTCTGCAAAAGCTATGCGGGAGCATTTCAAGATGACCAGTAAGAGCAAATTCCGCAAAGGGGTTCTTTCCCCGCTTATCTCCGCTGGCTTCTTGGAAATGACTTGTGTTAGTAAAGCCGATAAAGTTATCAATTATTCAAAAAATAATAATTGGGAAAGTATTTTTAGATTTTATTATGGAGATCCTAAAGAATATTTACCCCCCAAATACATATTCTCATACATAGACAACGTTTACACCGTTACATCTGAATGGTCTACTCATGGTAAAAATCAGCAAACAACAAATGAACTGTCCAGAGATGGCTGGAAAGCTCTCGTTTATGGAATGGTTCAAATCCTGCAGTGGTTTGCAAAAGAACATCCCAATGTTCCATAATTAAGTTTTTTTTTCAGAAAAATTATTCTTAACGGAGGTCGCAGTTTAGCTGTGATCTCCGTTTTTTATTGTTATCAATAAATATTATTATAAAACACAAAACGATTTTATATATTTATAATTTCTTGCCCAAAAAGTACCATCTGAAAAACATTATAAAAAGTTGGCACGCTTCTTGCTCTCATGTAAAATACAGCCGAAATAAACCCAAAACAAACGAAAGGAACGTGCTGATGGAAAAATTCGAATTTGCAGATGGACTCGTTATCAACCTTCATTTTACCGATGCCTGCAATTTTCGCTGTAAATTTTGCCACTCTCATTTTGAAAAAACTCACCTCTCGCTAGATGACTGGAAAAAAATCATTGACAATATCATGAATGATGTCAAGGTCAAACGCTTCAATCTCGCTGGCGGTGAACCTTTGGCAGCTCCTTATGTTCAACAACTTATTGACTATATTCATTCTGTTGGAGTTGATTGCTCTATTATCACAAATGGTTCTCTTTTAACAGAGGATTTCATCCGCAGAAATACCGGAAAAATATCCATGATCGGTATCAGTGTCGATGGATTGACTCATGACGATGACCTGAAAATCGGTCGTGCTGATTCTGCCGGAAGAACACTTTCCAAAAAACGCTTGGTTAAACTTACCCGGTGTATTCATAATGTCGGGATTATTCTGAAAATCAATACCGTCGTGAATGCATTGAATTGGGATCGCAATTTCTCGGATTTGCTTGCAGAAACAAAGCCGGAACGCTGGAAGATTTTGCGTATGATCAGCATTCAAGGGATCAATGATTCTGAAGACAATCTGTCTGTTACAGATCAGCAATTTGATGAGTTTGTGAACTCTCATTTGGCTCAATCTCCTGTTGTAGAAGATTCCGAGGATATTATCAAGGCGTATGTAATCGTCAATCCACATGGGCAGCTTGTGGATAATTCTAGCGGACGTTACAGTATGAGCAATTCTTTACTGACACATTCCTTTATTGAGGAATTTTCAAAAGTTGGCATGGATTTTGCTAAATACATGAAACGTTATCAGGCGGCGGCTTGATGGCAATATGACAACACTTTAAAAAATTGGAAAGGAGGTGTAAATATGTGCTACGACGATCGTGATGACAATGTCCTGCCGGATTGTGAAGAATCCTGGATGGACTACATGGACGAAGGCGAAATCACCGGTAACGGTCCGGATGATGACAATATCGATCCTGATTGATCTTTTCACCATTCACACAACAAAACCTCAAAACAAAGGAAAGGAGGTGTAAATATGTGCTACGACGATCGCAATGTCTGTCAGGAACGTGAAGAGACCTGGATGGACTACATGGACGAAGGCGATATCAGCGGGAATGGTCCCGATGATGACAACATCGATCCTGATTGATCTTCTCCCTTATCTTCTGATCCGGATTTGGAGTAAAATAGCTCCAAATCCCACTGAAAATCTATCTTCTGAACAAACAAAAGCCAAACTTGAAAGGGGCTTGTTTATGAATAAAATTTCACCGTCTCAAATTTCCAATGATAAATACCGTGGCAAAACTATCCGGTGGATCGAAAAACCTGATCACTATGAATTGATTTTCACCGATGATTTTATTACGCCATCCAGTGCCGGTATTGGTCATGGGGGAGATGATTTTCTTGCGATCAAAACCGGAAGTTCTCTGCTGACTGACATTGTGTTGGATATGCGGGAGGGAGACAAAACCAAAGAGGTGCATGTATTTATCGCTTCTTTGGGCGGCGAAGTGGCTGCACTCAATATGATCATGCAGCAACTTCTTTCCTATGAATATCGTGTCGGGATCAATCTCGGCACAGCCTGTTCCTGTGGCTGGATGCTGCTTTTTGCATGTCACGAACGATATGTTTCGCCGTTTAGTCAAACAATGTATCATGACATTTCTTCCATTTGCGGAGGGAAACATGCAGAACTTCAGCGGAATGCTGAATTTATGAACCGTTGGCAGAAAGAACTGCTTCAGTTTACTGACACTGAAAAAGTTCTGACTGGAAAGGAGTTGGAACTCGGCAAAACCACAGAGGTTTGGCTTACCGGACAAGAACTGATTGACCGTGGTGCTGCAAAGCCGTATTCCGAATACGAAAAACGAAAACTCCCAAAACCTGTCGCCGGTTTCATCAACATTGACGGGCATATTTTTTGCAGACGGGATAATGGTTGGCAAAGAATGATTCCTGCTGATGAACCTGTTGTGCAATATTCGGAACTCGCCTGCGCCTGAAAAATCTGTGATTCGATTCCTTCTCTCCCGTGCGGGAGCAGAAGGTCGAATAAAAATATTCACATAATTTTTATTCTCTTATATAAAACTCTTTACAAAAGGAAAACTTCAAAATGGCTGAACAAAACAACACTAACCCGATGCCGATGTACTTCTATAACTCACACAGCAAAGAAAATGTTCTCAAAGAGGTCTTGAAGATTTTCCCCTCTCCTCCCGAAAATGATATTTCTGCAACAGTCATTTGTCCTCTTGAAAATATTGCAGATATGAAAAATTGGGTACATTCATTGGACTACGATCCGTTTTCGCTTTCCAATCTTTTCCTGACGAGAACTCATGATATTGAGAATGGATTATCTCAACTTGTTTTCCGTATGATGCAACTCAATTGTTTACTTTCGAAATCAGGATCTTTTGCAGTGGAAAGCTGTAATCAAAATGATTCCAACATAAAAATGCCATGGCAATTGCTTATTCTTTTTGATTTTCCGAATGGTTATACGAAAGATGCTGTTTCGTCCCTGAGCAAATTGCTGCGGCATGGCTATAAATTCCGAATTTTTCCTGTATTATTCTTAAATGAGGAAAATCCATGGGGATGGTTCTTGAAATCATTTCACCAATGTTGTGACGGTTATAAAAAATTCTTTGGAAGAGCTGATGAATCTGATAATTATATTTCTGAAATTATGAAAAAATTTGAGGATATCAAAATCGAATCAAGTTGTTAAAAAGTGGTTTCAGTTATCCGGAGGTTCGTTAACCGGCACATCCGGTAACATAATAAAGTATCAGGATTAAGATATCAGGAATTTGTTTTACCCCAAAAAAACAAATACCCCATGTCCGAATTGCTTTTCGGACATGGGGTGAAATATTGGTCTTATTTGCCTACGATTTCCTGCTTTACAGGATCATAGCGCATATCTGTAATTTCTCCGTTCAATATGAAATGTATCGCTTGATAAATGACTTCATAAGGAACAATAAACCATTCTCTGGGAGTATGCCGCTGACCATTGTTATCAAAAACATCAATATTCAAACAGGAATTACCAAAAAAATTATGAAGCAATGATTCCAGTTTTCCGGGATTCAGGTTGAAACATCGGAATGAATCAACCACTTCAACTGGTGCCATCAAATATGTCGGTTCCTGTGCTGCATTGGCTATCCGTTCTTCAACGGTTTCTGTGCAATAACCAATCTTATAAAGGTTTTCTATCGACTGAATCCGCGGATCATTACTCTTGGATTTCAGAATGTAAATATAACCGGTTTCATTATCCTCTTCTGTAATATCTTTCATTCCATCAAGCAGGCGTTCCTCCAGTTCTGTAACACGCCGTCCGTCTTTATATAAGCCGGATGAAAGAGAACGAAGCCGCATATCTGATTCCAAACCATTTTCAAATATACAACGTGTCCTACCATTCAAATCACCGTTTTTGTCGTACGTCAACGTCCCGATTTTATCAATATAAAGCAGAACCCCGCCGAGGATAAAAAACTGTCCGGCATCAATCCGATTTCCATTCTTAAATGGAAGGATCTGACGCAGTCCGGCAGTAAGTTCCTGTTGACAAGCCCTGAATTTTTCTTTATATCTCTCAAAATTTTTACAGGTCTTTCTGCGGGAAATATAATCCGGAAGAGAAACAGCTTTTATATGCTTCAGCGTAAAAATACCTTCGGCATCGCCCGGCTCATCCAGCAACCCCATATCGTCATTATCCGAAAATATATCTTCCAATGTTTCATATTCCCGTTCCGGAACTTCACCAAGCAGACCAAACCGATCATATTCAACCAAAGCAGCAACTTTTTCCGGACTGTTACGGATTCCATGCAGACGATATGCCAAGTTTTTTTCAATAACAGAGCCGGTCTGTTTTGGTTCCCAGCCATACTCCACAACGAAATCATTGATCTGCTCAAAAGAATCCACAAGCCGCTGATCAGCCGTTTTGATACAGGACTTTTTGGGTTTGACATCCAGCAAGCCGAGATCATCTTCCGCAAAAATTCTGGAAAGTTCTGCTTCAATGTCCATCGGCCGTCATCCTTTTTCGTTTTTCTTCGCGGATTTTGATCAGGGCTTGAGCAAGAAGAATTTCCTGCTGATCCATCGAACGGACGCTGGGTTCCCTGCCATGAGAAATTCTGAACTCTTTGACCTTTGGAAACAGTTTGATGGCATCCTCTACAGAAATATTTATTTTCATTGCATCAATCGCTTCCTGAATCAATCTCAGGACCGGAACTGTTACATTCTTGGATAAGATTTCAAAAGCCTTCTGGAATGGGTTGATACGGTCGATCAAATCAATATTCAGCTCCTGAATATCAACAAATTTGTTTCCCATCGTAATAAATTTTTTATTTCCGACCTCTTGAATCGTCGAATTCTTGATCACGGAATCCACAACCACATGCTGTCTGACTTCCTCAATTTCCTTATCGCTCAACTCCGGGTATCTGGTACTTATGATTTTAGGAATTATAACCTTATTGATCACTTCTGCATCAATTTTTCCCGGCATTGCTTTCTGCATGTTGGCATCTTGCAGAATGGTTGCCTTGAGATCATCGAGATCGGATTTCAAAATATCCTTGACCCGTTGTGTAGAAGGCTCTTTCAATCCCCGGATGTGAACGGTTCCGGGCTCCGGCTTATCTTCTTCTGAAACTTTTGTTTTGAATTTGAAAGAAGGTGCAAGCACTTGCTCCATCAATAGAGAAGCTGTGATCGCTTTCAGCATGTTGTTGACCGATACCTTTACTTGTTCATCAGTAGCATCCGGTTGAGCGACAAGATTTGTGAATTGGGCATGTGTCTTGTTCGCACTGTCCCTGGTACAGCGTCCGATGATCTGAATGATCTCTGTCAATGAGCCGCGATAAGCGACTGTTAAAGCATGTTCGCAATACGGCCAGTCAAAACCTTCTTTCGCCATATTAAGGGCAATAATCAAATCCATATCATCTGCCGACTGGATATTCCGCAAATAGTTGACGATCTTATCCCGTTCTGCAGAATTATCTTCTACCAAATCTGCAACTTTAAGAATCTTCCCGTCCGAATAACGTTTTACATAGATTACACCCGTTTCAGAATCCTGCCGTTCAATCGTTCCAATGCTGTCAATAATAAAATTGACTTCATCATATTTGTTTTTGGTCGATTCACCGGCATTCACATTTGGGATATGTAAAATCGTTTTCTTATTGGTATCAAGGACTTCTCCTATTGCATCCGTATATTTTCCCTGATAAAAATGATAGCCGATTCCAAGGGATTTCAAATAGGTATAACCATTGAGCTGTTCGTAATAATTATAAGTTACTTTGACAAACTTTTCCTCATCTTCCGGCAGCAGAATTGCAACGGTATCACCACGGAAATAGGATCCCGTCATTGCAACGATATGAGCGGAACTGTTATTCAGGATCCCATGCAGCAGATCGCCAAGTCTGCTGTTCCCGGTATCGGCAGATACATGATGAAATTCATCTATCGCCAGCAGACAATCATCAAACGCTGAATCAGCCAATTCATTGTAGGCAAATCGAAGAGTTGCATGCGTGCAAATAAGAATCTTGGAATCTGTACTTTTCAGAAAGTTTTTGAACGCCGCAACTTTGCTTTTGCTGTCATCTGCACCCGGCGTACAAAGATTGAAACGATCCTCCGGGGTCCAGTCCGCGAAAAAGCCGAATTGACTTAATGGAGTCTCTCTGAAAGATGAACCAATACTGCGTTCCGGAACGGCAACAATCACTTTCTTTAAGCCCTGATTCACAATTTTATCCAATGCGATAAACATGAGGGCTCTGGACTTCCCGGAAGCCGGAGGCGCTTTCAAAAGCAAATATTTCGCATCACGGGAAGCAAACGCCCGCTCCTGCATTTCACGCATTCCATAAGGATTCGTTTTGGTACTCGCTCCGGTTTGTGCATAATTCACTTTGACTAAATCAGGCATGGTCTGACTCCTTCGCATCCAGAAGTTTCCGTTCCCGTTCTATCTCTTTTTTCAATTCTTCTTCACTGGGGAGATAGAGCAGATATTTTGAAGCAAAAAGTTGCTTGCTTTCATTGAGAACTGAGTATTTGACGATTGCTTCATTCCGGTTGGAACATAAAACGATCCCAAGCGTGGGGTTATCATCTTCCTTGCGATATTGTTCCTCATACAAACGGATATACCCATCCATCTGTCCAATATCCTGATAGGTAAGCTCTCCAAGTTTCAAATCAATCAGGACATAGCATTTGAGAATACAATTATAGAAGACAAGATCAATATAAAAGTCCTGTTCTTCAAAACGGATCCGCTTCTGACGGGCAACAAAACAGAATCCTTTGCCAAGCTCCAACAGAAATGACTGTAAATTATTGATCAAACCTTCTTCAATGTCTTTTTCGTGCAGATTCGGATAGTCTTTGAGATTGAGAAACTCCAAAATATATGGATTGCGAATGAAACTTTCCGGTTCAAGTTTCGCAAGAGCCATATTTTGGGAGGCATCTTCCTTTGTGGATTGCTGATCTGCTGAAAGCAGCATCCGATCGTAGTACAGTACGGAAATCTGACGTTCGAGCTGACGGCTGGACCAGTTTTCCGCGGCGGATTCATTCATATACCAGTTACGGGCATCTTCATTTTCGACTCTGAGCAGCAAGCGGTAATGTGTCCAGCTCAATTCGGGACGCACTGCGTCCCATTTTGAAAACAGCAGATAAAATTGACGCATCCGCCGCAGTTCTCTTGCATCGAATCCTTTGCCGAAATCGGCAGTCAGCCGTTCCGCAAGACCATCCAGAACTTTTTTGCCGTATTCTGCACGGTTTTCGCCGTTCTGTTCATCCTCCACGATCAGACGCCCGATTTGCCAATATGCCTGTACCATAGCGAAATTGACCGCCTTATAAGCACTCTGACGTGCCGTTTCCAACACTTGACGGATAGCACCATACAAGTTGTTGCCAAATTGTTTCAGTTCGTTGCTCATGCTTTTTCTCCGCTTGAAAGAGAGATTCCGTCATAGAAATACTCTATAATATACTTGTCAAAATCATCAAGTTCATTAACTCGTTTACATAAATTATCTTTCCTATGCTGCTAATGTTTTCCATCTGCAGGGAACTCCAGAATTCCCGTTGAAAAATATTGTAATCAATGATGTTTCCGTAGAAAATTGTGATGTTGTTTATGCCAGCCAG
>JAFTIQ010000023.1 GCA_017456805.1 Lentisphaeria bacterium | reverse complement strand
GCCGGGTCGCTCCGCTCTCCGCCCGGCGTGGGAGAGCTCCAGTCACTTCGCTTTCTGACAGCTCCGCTGTTTTGCTCCGCTATCAGCTCAAAGATTTTGATGTCAAATCATTGAACTGAGGCGAGGGCGAGACGGAACCCGTCGTAGTAGTTCCGGAGCGACGGGTCGTAGTAGTTCCGATCCGCAGACCGACAGCTGCTCGCGTAGCTGTACCAACTGCCGCCGCGTACAACGCGGCACGAGCCCGACGACGGACCTGCTGGATCCGTAACAGATCCACCGGGATAAGCTCCATACCAATCCCGGCACCATTCCCATACGTTACCGTGCATATCATAAAGTCCCCAAGCATTGGCCCGCTTTTGTCCAACGTTATGCGTTTTTCCGCCAGAGTTCTGATAATACCATGCAACATCATTCAAATTGGCACATCCGCCATAGCTTGATGTCAAATCTTTTCCATTGTTTAATGCAGTTGTCGTCCCTGCACGACATGCATATTCCCATTGCGCTTCTGTCGGCAGATCGAACTGATATCCGGCAGGAAGCTTATCCGCATAAATTTCATTAAGCTTTTTGCAAAATTCTTTCGCATCATGCCAGGAAACGTTTTCTACCGGAAGATTATCTCCTTTGAAATGTGATGGATTGCTTCCCATTACCGCTTGCCATTGTGCCTGCGTTACTTCATATTTGCCCAGCCAGTAATCTTTTGTCAAGGTTACTTGACGTTGTGTTTCATCTTCATCTCGTCCAAGTTCTCCGGCTGGACTGCCCATAGTAAAACTCCCCGCAGTGATTTTTACCATTTCAAGTTTCTTTCCCTGAGGAAGCGGTAAAGCTTCAAATCCTGAAGCTTCAAGCTGCGCCCTCAGCTGTTTCCGTTCCGCCTCAATGCGGGCTGCTTCGGCTTCGCGTTCGGCCTCAATGCGGGCTGCTTCCGCCTCAATGCGGGCTGCTTCGATTTCGGCTCTGGCTTTGCGTTCCGCCTCAACGCGGCACGAATTGACAGCCATAATGATTCCTATAATCAGAACGATTATTCCCAGCACACTCAATGTAATTTTCGTCTGCTTTTTGCGTTTCTGCTCCAGCAATTGCTTTTTCACCTCAAGATCACCACATTCTGCCATCGTCGCCTCTGACGTCATGATAATATTGCTGATTTCCGCTTCTGACAGTTCCGGATTGGATTGCAAATGATTTTCACGATCAATACAACCTTGCAGACGCTGTGCAAGTGAGGAGGAACCATTCAAGTCTAATTCTAAATCATAATGCTGTCGAAGCAATACTATGCGTCCATAAGCGGCTTCGGAAACAGCTCGGTTCCGGGCGCGTCTTTCTTCTTCCAACCGACGGCGTTCCTCTTCCGCTTTCCGTTGTTCTTCTTCCCATCGACGGCGTTCCTCTTCCGCTTTCCGCTGTTCTTCTTCCGCTTTGCGTTTGATTTCCTCCTGTTCATGAATGATTTCATTCAGGAGTTCTTTCAATTTATCATCAGCAAACTGTTCTGCAAGTTTGAAATTTGAGTTAAGCCGGATATTCGGAAAATTCACCAGCATTTTTCTGTCGGTCAATTGCAACTCTGTCAGAATCAGATTGAAATACCCCCAGCCGTTTTCTGGATCCTGATCCAAAAAACGCTGCAAATAGGATTTCGCATTTTCAAAATCACCGGTGGAAATCATGATTTCTGCACGACGGAGCAGAGCATTTGCATTGCTGTTTCCCGGATTGGAAACGGGTGCCGCAGCAGCCGGTTTGGATTCCTCTTTTTTGCAAACTTTCTGAATCCCACGCAAAACATCCTGCACAAAACCAATTTTTCCCATGTCCTGTGACTGAAACATTGACAATTCATCAGGGATATCGTAGGCATCCATATCTTTATAACAGGGAATCAACAGACGTTTCCGGTCTTTTTTCATCAACTCCAAATAGCGGGACCACTCATTCCGAACCCAGACGGCTTCGAAATATTCCTTTTTCGAGCCCACAACCAACATCACTTTGGCGGAATTCAATGCCGCAAAAATATAAGGTTCATACTGCTGTCCGAGTTTGGATTCCAGCGTTACCCGGGCGAAAAAAACTTTGTATCCGGCATCGGTCAACTCGTAATAAATTTCCTGCGCGGTGACAGAATCCTTCGTCCGGCGTCCATAATCATCGGATTCTTTATAGCAGATAAAAACGTCAAAAGGCTGTTCCTGAGAAGAAATTGCAAGAATTCCCTTCTGGATTTCCGCAATCCGTTTGGCTTCATTTTCATAAATCTGCCGTTCAGCATATCCGGCATGTTCCAGCGCAGAAAGATAATCGGCATCGGAAAGAATGGAATCATAACTCATCCGATGACAAGTCGGGATCCGTTCATGACTTGCAGGATCCTCCACATATTCGATTCCATAACGGGAGAGGACGAGCCCCCAATACGCCTCAGAATCTTCCGGGTTTGCGGTGATAAATTGCTCATAAGCCTGCACTGCCTTGCCGTAATCATGAATTTTACGGAAATGTTCCGCCCGGTTATAAAGATTTTCCAACCGTTCATCGGAGACTTTCGGGAATGTGATCAACGTTCCGCAATATTCGCAAGTACCGCTTGCAGTATTTTCCGGCAGATTGAGTTCACCGCCGCACATTTTACATTGAATTTTTGCCATAAAACCGACTCCATAAAGATATCATAAAAGTAATACATTGAGCAATATAGCACGATCTGCTGGAAATGCAACTCCAGATAGGAAAAAACAGACAGGGAAAAAGTTATTCTTACTCCATTTTCAATACGGAGAGGATCAAACCGGTGACGATCAGAATTCCGCCGATGACTTTCGGCACGGTAACCTTCTCTTTCAGAAAGATGACTGCACCAGCTATTCCGATCAATAATCCGACCTGGCGGAACACTTGAACGTAAGAAACATTATCCACATAGTTCATTGCCATGAGCACCAGCCCGTAGGTGAGGGCGCCGGAAATCCCGGCGATCACAGGTGACCAGCGGTAAGTTGTCCAAATATTTTTCAATTGGGATCTGCTTTCTTTGCGGACGAAAACCGGGATCCCGATGAGCAGAGCCAGCATAACTTCGCGGATTGCAGTATAGGAAAGAGATAACACCGGAGCGGAAATGGAGTCACTTTCCACCGCATCGCGCAAAATTTTCTGTGTCTGACTGTCCATGATGGTATACCATGTAGTACCTGCTGCCGCCACGAGAACAAAGAACATATTTTTTGTGAAATAGCTTTTCCAGTTCCATTCACTGAAACTTGCAAGGGGCATACTCATGCATCCGAGGAAGATCAGCACGAAACCTGCAATGGCGAGCCATGAGAGAGACGTACCGAATCCGAGGATCCAAGTTGCCGCGGCGGTGAGAAGGATCGGCAGGGCGCGCATCATGGGATATGCACTTGACATATCCATCAATTTATAAGCGGTCATCAAGCCGATCCAATAGAGGGCATCTCCGATGAGTGTGATGCATAAAGAAAGCCAGAATTTTCCGGGAAGTTCCAGATAGTTGACCGGTGTCCAGAAGAAAACATTGGATACGGTCAGAGTGGAGACCAGGCAGAGGACAAAAAGGAACGGAAGGGTCATTTTGTTTTTTTTCGCAAGGAGATTCCATGTGGCATGAAACGTTGCGGAAGTGATGATCAGAAAAAATGCAAACCAGCTCATAAAAGATCCTTTTTTTGTACAGATATCCGGGGGAGACGATAATATATATCGGAAATTGCATGTTTTCAAGAACTTTTTCGGGAAAAGAGATGTAAAAAATATCAAGAAAGTAATTTTCGCTCTTGACGAATAGAAAAACAGGAAGTAAATTACGCTTGAAATCAGAGAGCAGGAGCAGAATTGTTTTATGAAACAGAAATTGATCTATACCGTTTTTTTAATGATATCGCTGATCTTCTTTTCCGGATGCGGGGAGGACGGAAATCAGCCGGAAAAAAAGATTCCCGTCGCAAAGCTTTTTCCGAAGATCCAGCAGCATAATATGGTTTTGAAAGTGATATCCACCCGCGGGGAGTATTATATTGCCGAGGGCGCACCCACGATGAGGTTTCAATTTTTGAATGACGGATTGACAAGGATCCATCTTCCTGAGTGGAAGATTTTGGAAAAAAACAATATCCGGATCCAGTATGCGGAGTGTCCGGAAGTCGGCGGCTCCCTCAAAATACCGGAAGATGCATGGAAAGATTCCCCCCGGAAGGAGCAGACAGGCGATATTCCCCGCTATCCTCTGGAGCTGGACCCCAAAAGTTCGATCATCATGGAAATGCCGCTTTCGTTTATCGGCACATTGAAAAAGCCGGGCAGATATGCAGTGCGCGGAGTGATGGATCTCACAAGCATTGATGTAAAAAGCACCCCCGTGGAACTGATCATCCGTTAACAAGGAGCTGGAAAATGTCAAAACCTCATCAAATACCCTTGCCCGGAACTCATCATCTTCTTCATGGCGGTGATATTCTTGAGTTCACATTGACCGTCCACGGGAAAGGGAAAGCATTTCTCCGGACGAATATCGGCAAAGCTGCGGTGCGCCGGGCTGAAACGATTTCTCTTGTCCGGACAGGCTTGGCAACTGCCGGTCAGGATTGGCATGATATTCCAATGAATTCCGATGGGAACGGGGTATATTCTCTGAAACTGGCTCTGATCGAAGCCGGACATTTCGAGGCAAAGTGCTTTTTCATGCCTGAAGATACCGAGGATGCTCTCTGGCCTGACGGCGATAACGTCCATGTGAATGTCAGCCCCGCAGATTACTGCTGCGGCAACTCCATTTACTGCGCATTTGTCCGTCAGTTCGGGCCGAATTGTACCAGGAGCAGACGCCCTGATGAAACGGAGAAGATCCATGAACTTGACCATCAGGGGTATACGATCATTCCGAAATCCGGAACATTCCGGGATCTGATCGGAAAACTGGATCATATTTTCAATGATCTCCAATGCCGGATTCTTCATCTTCTGCCCATCAATCCCACTCCGACGGTTTATGCCCGGATGGGAAGATTCGGCAGTCCCTACGCCTCTCTTGATTTTACCGCAGTGGATCCCTCTCTTGCGGAGTTTGATACGAAAGCCACGCCTCTGGAACAATTTCTGGAATTGGTGGATGCAGTTCACGGCAAGGATGGAAAGATTTTTATTGATATCGCCGTCAATCACACAGGCTGGGCAGCAAAGATCCATGAAACGCATCCCGAATGGCTGAAACAGGAATCCGATGGAACAATTATTTCACCCGGTGCCTGGGGGACGATCTGGGCAGATTTGACAGAACTGGATTACAGCAACAAGGAACTCTGGAAATATATCGCAAATGTCTTCCTGACCTGGTGTCAGCGGGGTGTGGACGGATTCCGCTGTGATGCGGGGTACATGATCCCGGTTCCTGCGTGGGAATATATTATTGCAGAGGTCCGCAATGAATTTCCGGATACGATTTTTCTTCTGGAAGGTCTGGGCGGGGATCCGGCTGTGACCTCCCGGCTTCTGGATTTTGCCAACATGAACTGGGCATATTCTGAACTGTTTCAGAACTATTCCAAGGATCAGGTGGAAGGGTATTTGAAATATGCCTGGAAACAGAGCGAAGGGGATGGTTTGATGGTTCATTATGCGGAAACCCATGATAATTCCCGGATGGCGGCGGTTTCTCCCCTTTATGCCCGGATGCGGACAGGTCTTTGTGCCCTTGCTTCCAGTAATGGAGCATTCGGTTTTGCCAATGGTGTGGAATGGTTTGCAACGGAAAAAATCGATGTTCATGAAGCCAGCGGGCTTTCCTGGGGAAATCCGGAAAATCAAGTGGAATTTATCGGGCAGTTGAACACCATATTGCAGGTGCATCCTGCATTCCACAACGGATCCCGGATGGAATTTCTGAATTGCAATTCTCCCCATGCGGTTTTGATCAAACGGTGCGATCAGGATGGTTTGAACGGGGTCCTTGCCGCAGTAAATCTGGATTGCAGTCAGCCGGTGACGATCCGTTGGAAAGCTGTCCGGAATGTCTGTTCCGGAAAACCGATGTCAGACTTGCTGACCGGGCGGAAAGTCATGCTGGTCAAAGGGGTGGATGATATGCTTTCCCTGACGCTTGCCCCCGGAGAAGTGCTGTGTCTGACCTGCCGGGAAGTGGAAGCCGAAATCATGAAACATGCCGGAAGTCATCTGATAGAACGTCTTTCCAAAACCGAACGTCAGAAGGCGCAGAACATGGCTGTGAAAACCCTCTCTTTTTATCGGAATACTCCTGTTATGCAGAAAGGGGAAGATCCGGAAATCTTTGCGGCATCCCTGCTGAATTCTCCGGAGGAGTTCCTGCATTGGATCACCGGTGATTCCGAAGAAAAATCCTATACGGTGTTTCAGCTTCCGGAAGATCTCCGCCGGGAGGTGATGATCCCGCCGAAACGGTTCGTTCTGATCCTTTCTCCCGCCAGGTTCCGGGTCCGGCTTGCCGCAGATGGTCATATCATCCGGCAGTATGACAGCCTGACGGATTCCCGGGGACGGCATTTTGCAATTTTCAATCCTCTTCCCGCAGAAGGGGAACACAAACACGCTGAACTGCAATTTGCAATTTTTGAATCCAAAGGGAAACTGACCCGGAAGACGGGGCATCTGCTTTTCCTTGCCAATGAAATCAACTGGGCAATTGATCATTACGGACATCAGGAGATCATGAAGACACCGCTTACGTTTCTTCAGGCAAACGGCCGCGGTGCGATCACTCATCTCCGTCTGGATATGCCCGCTGTCAGCTCCCGTTACGATGCGATCATGCTGGCAAATCTGAGCACGGAATATCCCGAGGACCGGCATGTTATGCTGCGGAGGTTGCGGATGTGGATGGTCTATCATGCCCGGACTCAGGAAGTCGCCGCCAACTGTCTGGTTTCGTTTGAGACAGCAGAAGACGGCGGCGGGCTTTGGAGCTATAAGATCCCCGCAGGGAACGGGATGTATGTTTCCTGTGTTCTGAAAATCAATCTTGATCCCGGAAAAAATATCAGCCGGATCTCCCTGATCCGTCTTTCCGGTGCAGGAAAGAAAAATCATCTTTCCGATGATTCTGCTGTTCGTTTCATCCTCCGGTTTGATATGGAGGACCGTTCGTTCCACAGTTCCACCAAGGCTTCGTATGTGGAAAAGATCTGGAGCGGCTGTATCAGAGAAAAGGATCGGGGCTTTGAATTTGCACCTGTCCCGGAACGGATCCTTTCCATGGTCAGTTCCGCCGGAGCATTTCATCGTGCGGATGAATGGCATTATATGATATGGCAGCCCAATGAGGCGGCTCGGGGATTGGATCCTCATTCCGATGTGTTCAGTCCCGGATATTTTGAGATTCCGGTTCACGGGGGCGAACTGTTCCAGATCGCGGCTTCTATCTGCACCCCGGAAGAGCCTGAACGGGCAAAGCCAGCGTTTATCACACCTGAATTTTTCCGGAAGAAACATGCACGGTCCGCGGAAGAGATCGCTCTGGATGCGATTCGTGCCTTTATTGTCAAACGCGGAAAATTCAAATCTGTGATTGCCGGTTATCCCTGGTTCCTGGATTGGGGCCGAGATACTTTGATCGCAGCGCGCGGTTTGATTGCCGCTCCCGAATTCCGGGAAGATGTGAAAGCGATTCTTTGTCAATTTGCCTCCTTTGCGGAAAAGGGAACCATTCCCAATGTGATTTATGGAAGCGATGCAAGAAACCGGGATACTTCCGATGCCCCGCTGTGGCTGCTGGTCGCCGCCTCCGATCTCTGCAAGGCGGAAAACAGTTATGATTTCCTGAAAACCGTTGTCAGACCGGATGGAACAACGCTCCGTCAAACGCTGGAATCCGTGGTTGACGGGATCCGTTCCGGAACGCCCAACGGGATCAAGATGGATCCTGAATCTGCCCTTGTGTTCAGTCCGCCTCATTTCACCTGGATGGATACCAATTATCCTGCGGGGACACCGCGGGAAGGATATCCCATTGAGATTCAGGCTCTTTGGTTTGCTGCACTATCCTTCCTTGCATCACTGGAGAAGGCGGATCCCGTTTATGGAAAATTGGCGGAACAGGTGCAGCGTTCGATCCATGAACTGTATCTCCTCCCCGGAAAAGGATGGCTCTCGGATTGTCTCCACTGCAAGAGCGGAACCCCTGCCGCAGCTGCGGTGGCGGATGACCATTTGCGTCCGAATCAGCTGCTTGCCATTACTCTTGGCGCGGTGACTGACCGGGAAATCGGAAAAACGATTCTGGACGCGGCAAGTTCTCTGCTGATCCCCGGAGCGATCCGGAGTCTGGCAGATGCTTCTGTCCAATACGAATTGCCCATCTGTTCCGGAAGCGGAACCCTGCTGAACAATCCCGGCAGACCTTATTGCGGACGGTATGAAGGGGATGAAGATACCCGGCGGAAACCGGCATATCACAACGGGACTGCCTGGACCTGGATCTCTCCCAGTTATCCGGAAGCATATTTTATGGTCTACGGTTCTTTCGGAAAACAGACGGCGCGATCGATCCTTTCCACTGCGGCACTTCTTTTCCATAAGGGATGTGTCGGACAGCTTCCGGAAATTCTGGATGGTGATTATCCTCATCTTGCCCGGGGCTGTGATGCGCAGGCTTGGGGGATTACAGAAGTCTACCGTGTTTGGAAACTGTTGAGTTAAAGGAGAATGTGTATGGCAATCATCATTTTCTGGCTGGTGATCTTTATTGTGGTCGGCAATGTGATCTACTCTGTCATGAAACAAAGCGGCCAGGCGGGAAACAGAACAAACCGCCGGATGTGGAGTGAAACGGCATATACCCTTCATCTGAATTTGATGCCGCCGGATGACCATTCGCCGTTTCCCTCGATGCGGGGGATGGTCAATGGGGTTTATACAGAAGTCTGGGGAGATTTCGATGAAAAAGGCTTCCCTGTTCTTTTCTGCCGTACCGATTATGCCCTTTCCCTTCCGTTCCGGCTTTGCATTTTGAAAGGACAATTTGAAGGTGAGGCTGTCGGCGAATCTTTCCAGATTTCCACTCTCTCTTCGCCGGAAGTTTCCATCTCAGCTTCCGATGGAGAAGAATTGCAGAAATTTCTGACCCCTCAAAACATGAATGTTCTGAAGAATACGCTTTCGATATATCCGTCTGTAAAGATTACGGATTCTTTTCTTGTGATTGGTGCCTCCGGGATTCATGACAGCCTGACTTTCAGCAGTTTTATTGACCGGACTGTCTCCGCAGCAAAGATCCTTTCCGATGGGCATACGGTCTCCGGTACGCAACGGGTTCCAAAGACGGTCGCGCCTGTTCAAGAAGAGGTTCCTCCTCCGGAGATCCGGATTCCTGCTGCAAAGCCCGCAGAAGTCAAATTGCCCGTTTTGGAGGAAGAAGAGATTCCGGAAGTCGTTACACCCGTCCCGAAGAAACCGATGCCCACAGCGATTCCTGTTGCAGTTCCGGTTTCCAAACCAGCTGAGCCAGTTGCAAAGCCGGTTGTCATCGCAGAAGCTGAGCCAGCTCCGGAGAACGCTGTTTCCCGGGAATCTGCTATTCCTGCGGAAGAGGAAATCACGGTTGATTTTCTGACGGGTCTTTTATTTCAGAACTCATTTCCCGGTGTCAGGGAAAAAACACTGTTTCAGCAGTATATCGGGCACCGGGTGAGCTGGAGCGGCACGTTGAAAAGTGTTCACTCTTACAGTTCTGATTTTGTGTTTGGCAAAGGACCGGGAGTCAAAGCGACGTTTGAAATTGCGGATGTTGCTTCCGGTTACGGGATGAAGAAAAAGGTCAAGGCAACGGTCAGTCTCAGCAATGAGATGCTTCCGCTTCTGAAAGGAGAAAACGGGAAAAATTTCAGATTCAGCGGCACATTATTGAAGTTTGAACCGTTTGCCAGTGAAATTCTGCTGGAAAAAGGGGCTCTTGAGGGGTAATTTTTTTATTATTCCGTTTGACTTTTTCCGGGAGTGTATTATTGTAAGTCATGGAGACGGTTTTAAAAGTCTTTCAGAAAAAGAATAGCGTTCCCGGCGGAGCTCCTGCCGGAAACAGAAAGGATAAGCAAAATGAGTGATGTGCATACAATTTCTGTCTTGGTGGAAAATAAGTTCGGGGCATTGGCAAGAATTGCCGGTCTGTTCAGCGGACGCGGATATAATATTGAATCCCTGACCGTCAACCGGACGGAAGATCCCAATATTTCCCGAATGACGATCGTGACCACCGGAGATGATGCGATTCTGGATCAGATCGAAAAACAGCTCCTGAAGCTGGTGGATGTTATTGGCGTTACTGAACTGAACGGGGAAACTTTTATCGAACGGGAACTTGTTCTTGTCAAGATCAAAGCAACCCATGAAAAACGCCCTGAGATCCTCAGTCTGGTGGAAATCTTTGATGCAAAAATCGCCAATGTCCAGCCGGAAGAACTGGCAATCGAAGTTTCCGGACATTCCAAGAAAATCGAAAATTTCATCAAACTGGTGGAAGAATACGGGATCATTGAAATTGCCCGGACCGGAAGAACTGCGATTTCCTCCGAGTGCGGCAGCACCGATCAGCGGATGAAAACCCTTTAATGTCCCATTGTATTCTTGAATTCCGGGCAGGCACGCTTTTGTGCTCTTTTCCCGGGGAAACGGAACCGCCGGTCAGTGCGGTTCCTTATTTATTATTTGATGAACGGGTTGGAAAATGGCGTGCGCAAGCCTCTGACTATGCGGCACTTATGCGTGCGTTTCACGCTTCCGGGACAGAAGTCCGGGATGAAGCGAAGGCGTATCAGACTCTGGAACTGAATCTGAAAGAGCCGATCCAGCCCATGCCCCATCAGAAGCGGGCATTGGAGGCATGGAAAACTGCCGTTCCTCCCGGACGCGGCGTGGTGGTCATGCCCACCGGATCCGGAAAAACCTTCCTTGCGATCCTTGCCATTGCAAGCGTAAAAAGATCTGCGCTGATCGTTGTTCCGACCATTGATCTGGTTCATCAGTGGGCATCGGTTCTGGAACGGTTTTTCGAGGAGCCTGTCGGGATGTTGGGCGGCGGATCCAAAGAGATCCGGGAGATCACGGTCAGTACCTACGATTCTGCGGTTATTATGATGGAACATATCGGAAACCGGTTCGGGATCGTGGTGTTTGATGAGTGTCATCATCTTCCGGGGGAAGTGAACCGGACTGCCGCCGCAATGTGTATTGCACCGTACCGTTTGGGGTTGAGTGCCACTCCTGAGCGGGAGGATGGTGGAGAAGCGATCCTGTTTTCCCTTGTCGGACCGAAAGTTTGTGAGATTTTTATTGATGAGCTGGAGGGGAATGTTCTTGCCCCTTATGTTACCCGCAGGATCGAAGTGCCGCTTCTTCCGGATGAAGAGGCGGAATATCATGAAGCACGGGCTCTTTATACCGGTTTCATCCGCGCTAACCGTATTGATTTCAGCGCAAAAGACGGCTGGAGCCAGTTTATTATTCTTTGTGCCCGCCGTCCAAACGGACGGGATGTGATGAAAGCGTATCTGCGTCAGCGCTCCATTGCCCGCTGCGGCAGAGCAAAACTGAATGTCCTCTGGGATATCCTCATGTCCCACAGGGGCGAGCGGACGATCATCTTCACTGCGGATAATGATACGGCGTACACCATTGGAGAAACGTTCTGTCTGCCCGTGATCACCCACAAGACGAAAGCGGCGGAGCGGAAGGAATTTCTGGACCGGTTCCGCGAGGGAATCTACACAGTGATCGTGACCAGCAAGGTGCTGAATGAGGGGGTGGACGTCCCCGAGGCGGCAGTCGGGATCGTTGTTTCCGGCAGCGGCAGTACCCGGGAACATGTACAGCGGCTGGGCCGGATTCTCCGTTCTGCCAAGGGGAAACAGGCGGAACTCTTCGAGCTGGTCAGTCAGGGAACCGGGGAATATTATACCAGTGAACGGCGCCGATCCAATCGTGCATACAGGAGGAAACGCTGATGCTGACCCGTGATTTACTCCGGTTCCGGAATCTTTCCGGCTATGCGAAACCGGCTTTTCTGGATGAAACAGAGCGGAAAACGCTGGATCTGGCAGCCGAGCTGCTTGAGACCTGGCGCGCAGGAACCGAAGGGTTCCGGAAAGAAACGGAAAGCGCCATCAATGCTCTTTCCGCCCGCTGGACAGATCTGAAACTGCCCAAAGGGTTGAGTAAGGTCATTGCAGATTCCTCCGTATTCAGCGGGGATGATTCTGCCGCATTTCCTGCTGAACGGGAAAAACTGTTTCTGGCATCTGCTGAACTGCTCAGTTCGGATCATTCTCTTTCTCCGGAAACGTTCCGGCAAACGGTTTTTCAACGTGCCGGGATCATGCTCCGGGATGCTCCTATTTATGCCGATCTGCCTGATTTCGAGAAAATTATTTCTGTTCCGGATTGGACACCGCAGGAGCTTGTTATGAGGTATAATTGTGTTCTGGCGCAATCGCTGCTGCTTTATTCCTCCTCGCTGGAGATCACGGCGGAAGAGCCGGATCCGGCAAAACTCCGGCGTTTTTTCAAACAATTGCGTTTCCTGCGGCTGCTGGCAACGGTCTCCATGGATCAGGACCGGCAAGGCAATGCAAAGCGGATCAGGGTTTATATTGACGGTCCGGCATCGATTCTGGAAAACGGAACAAAATACGGATTGCAGCTGGCGTCTTTCTTCCCGGTAATCCTTCCCCTGAATTCATGGAAAATGTCCAGCGTCATCAAACCCGGAACCCATGAATTGAAATTTATTCTTGACAGCAAATCGAATTTACGGGGGCACTTCGGGAACCATTCCGCTTATATCCCGGAAGAGATCAAAATGTTCGTTGCTCATTTCCGGCAAACGTCAGATGTCTGGAAAATTGTGCCGGATGCTCCGCC
The DNA here is from genome assembly GCA_017456805.1 of Lentisphaeria bacterium. Next base: position 9,962 of record JAFTIQ010000023.1, on the reverse strand, counting down.
GTTTCTTGATCTGGGGGGACAGACTTTCCTTTTCCCGGATCTCACCTTCTCCAATGGCAGTCAAACCGTTCATCTGGAACTCTTCCATAAATGGCACGAAGGACAATTGAAGGACCGGCTTGCCTTTCTGGCGAAACATCCGGATCATCCGATCCTGCTCGGTATCGACCGATCCCTTTTTCCGAAAAAAGAGGGCGGGGATTCTGTGATCCGGGAAAATCCGCTTTACGGAGAAAAGATTTTTCTGTTCAGCGGATATCCCGGCGTGGAACGGGTTTTGAAACTGTTGAACCGGGAATCCGTTTCCACAGAGCTTTTCTGAACTTACGGATGATAGTAATCGTGATGTTTCGGGATCACTGAAGGTGCCAGCGGCAGAAGAATCAGGAAAAAGATCATCACGAATGCATAAAATGCAAAGAGAAACTGGAATTTCGTCATGCTCATTCCGGCAAAATCCCAGCTTGCGGCAAGTGCACCGGTGCTGAGGATCAGAGTCGTTCCCAATCTGCCCACAGCAGTTCCGAGGTTGGTGACAGTAGAAACAAATGCCATTGCCATGACTTTATTTCCGGGACGTGCAAGCGCAAGCATTTCCGTGGAGTTGATACACAGCATAAAGGCGGCAGTAAAGCCGTTCAGCAGGAATGCTGCATAAAGGATCGGATTCAGCAGCGGATTCCCCGGAGTCGCAGAAAGCAGCAGAAGGCAAACCAGAATTCCGGAAAAATGGGTTGCGATCAAACACCGTTTCGTTTTGAATTTTGGCAATGCCTTCGCCACAGCAGCATAGCCGAGAATGGAACCGAACAGGGCAACGGAAGAAAAGGTCATAAGCGTTTTTGCATCATATCCCAGACAGGTCTTCATATAGACGGTCGCCAGGGGGATCGCAGCATAAAACGCCATGTTGACCAGACAGGAGTAGAGGGAAAATCCCACCAGCGGGCCGTTCTTGATGCAGATCCCCAGCGCAAGCGGAATATTGACCGGCTCCCGTTTCGCATCCGGATTCAGCGGCATCCGGTCCATCTCAAATTTCCGCCCGAGTAAAGTCAAGCCTCCGAAAACAAAGATCGACTGAAGAATTATGACCGGCGGCTCGCTGCCCATGATAAGCCCCATGATGTAAATGAGCGCGGTATTCAGAATCATATAGGAAAATCTCATTCTCCCGAAGAACTTTCCCCGTCCTTCCGGCAGAAGAAAATTGTCCAGCATCGGATACCAGGTGGAACTGTAAACCGGACGGGTCAGGGAGTAAATAAAGGTTCCTGCAATCACAACCGTTTGCGCATAGCTTCCGGCATAAGGTGCCGCGGCAATGCCCAGAAATGCAAGACATCCCGTGATACATGCAGTGGAGTAGGTCATCCGCAATCCGAACTTGACCGCAAGCCCTGCACAGGGGATCAGCAGCAGCACCGAAGCTATGCTGCTGAGCGAGGTGGAAAACATGGAAATCGAATCTTTTCCGCCAAGCATGACGATATAAAGCACCAGCAGCGCATTGCTGTCGATCATCTGCTCGGAGATACAGCCGAACCAGGTGGAAAGAATCGCATTTTTTTCATATTTTTTACGCTGCTGCGGCGTAAGGGTTTCTGCGTAAGTCATGTTTTGGGGCTTTCCGGGTTAGCGTTTCTGTTTTTTAATTGTGATCCGGTCAAGCTCTTCAACCGGTTTCCCGTCAAGCGTTTGAAGAACGGTAAAAGTCATTTTCCCGGCAGAGACTTCGCAATACAACCCGGCTGTGTTGACGTGAACGATCACCGGATAGGGATTGACAAAGGTTTCCGGGAACTTTTGTGCGTGGGAAGACCGGGTTTCCGGTGCATAATGATCTTCTCCGGCATTGACCTTCTCATAAGCATGCATGTGACCGCAAAGCATCACGTCCGGCTTGATCTCAGCCGTTCTCATGGGCTCGGTCAGACCGTAGACAAGACCGTAGATTGCCTCTTCGCCCTTTTCCAGCGGCGGAATATGCATCAGAACAACCCGGTAGTCAGCCTTCCGGTAGGCTTCCGATTTCACAACTTCCGCAATAAACTGCTTCTGTATCTCCCGCTCAGAACGGTTGCTGAACATGATCCCCTCGTCAAACTTATTGCTGTCATTGCCGCTGTCAAGAACAAGGAAAAAGACAGATCCCCAGGTGAAGGTGTAGTATGTTTTTCCGGAAGGATGACGCATGACATTGAAATATTCTTTTGCATAAACTCCGAGCTGTTCATGATTTCCCCGGACAAATACCATCGGTTTGTCTTTGCCTTCGATCGAGGTTGCTTCCACGATCGGGTCAATGATCCCTTTGTACAGAGCTTCGCTTCCGGCAGCGTGACTCAGATTGTCCCCGAGAAGCGCAATGAAATCCGCCTTGGCAGCTTCCGGAAGAGCCAGTGCCCTGCGGACATAACCAACGTCAGAATGAATGTCTGTAATGCAATAGAAAGAGAACTTGTTTTCCTTTTTCGACGGAACTCTGAATGTGTGTTTGATTCCGCTGCTGACCGGGGTATCGATCACCGGAGTGAGGGTAAAGAGTTCATATTCATATTCTTTCCCGGGCTGAAGTCCGGTGAGATGAACGGAATGTGTTGTATTGTGAGCCAGAATACTGTGTGCCTTTCCGCTTCCGGCAAACCGGGGAGCCTCCTTGGAACCTTTGACTTTATATTCCAGATAAGATGCCACGAGCCCGGCTGTTTCCCAGGAGATTTGAACAGAATCCGTATCGGGCGCTGAAAGATAAGGTCCATGCAGCACTTTCTGAGCAGGGATCATATCTTTGCTGCGGGCAAGTTCATACTCTTTCCGGCTGACTTTTCCGGAAATCACTTTGCCGCTTTTCATTTGAAGAGCTGTCTTGTAATCCGTAAACAGAAGTTCGCCATAATTTTCGACTTCGTGGAACCGGAGAACCAGCGGACTCCAGCTGGAAAGTTCCCCGCGTTTGGGAGCCTGCCGGCACAGATTGAACCGGAATCCGCCTTCGGTCAGACGGATCAGAGAGAGATCGAACCGGACTTCTGCCCCCCAGCCTTTTTCTGTTTCATAGGTCTTTGCCTGCCATTTATCATAATTTCCGGTGCTGTCAAAACGGATCCCGGTGATCCCGAGCCCCGTCTGGAAAAGCCACGGATCAGGTTCCATATCCCCGAAATGGATCTCCGCCATATCGCCGGACCATGGACTGCAGCTCATATCCGCCGGCCGCACCAGGTTTGCAGGATCCTCATAAAAGAAAAATCCCAGCACAAGATGTTTCTCTGTACGGAACAATGCCATTTCTGATTTTTTATCAACACGTTCTTTCCGGTACGGCTCAAAATCTTTTGCCCAGACCGCTTTTTTCCAGATGGGATCGGTCATCTTTGTGCCGAATCTGTACTTTGCCTCCAGCAGCGGAACGGCAAGAGATTTGGTGATTTTGTTATTGGAATACGAAACATTGCATTTTTTCAGGGGGCGATCTTTTGCAGACATGGCTCTTTTCCTTTTTTTATAACATTCCGGTTTTTTCAGGTAAAATAGCATAAACACTGTTTTTTTCAATCCCGGAATCCCTTCCGGAAAGAAAAATCAGATATTTTTGGTTCTTTTCTTTCGAATATCCAACTTCAGCGGACACTTTCCCGTTTGATGAGAAGGTAGGGCAGGGTCGTGATCTGCGGAACCTGTTCTCCATTCATTCTTCGCTCAATGAGCGAAACAACTTCGGCACCGAGTTTCTGATATTCCTGGGTGATCGTCGTCTGGGGCGGAACTGCATAGCCGGAAAAGAAAGACTGTTCCGAGGCAATCAGAGATATATCCTCCGGGATCTGTTTTCCGAAAAGAGACAATGCATAGAGCACCGTGATCCCCGCATTTCCCCCCGGACAAAAGAGTGCATCGACTCCGCTTTTCAGCAGTTTTCCCACCAGTTCCACATAATTTTCCGTTCCTTTTCCGGAAAAACGGATCAGGAAATCATCATCAGGCAAATCCAGCATATTCAATGCTTTCCGGATTGCTTTTTCCCGGCGGGATGCATTGCCTTCTCCCGGATTTCCGTGAATGATACAGCCGATCTTCCGGCACTTCCGTTCCTTCAGATATTTCAACGCCAGTTCCATTCCGGATTTTTCATCGGAGTTCACAAAGAAAACATTTTTGCCGGGATCTTTTGTAACGGGATAACGGTCAAGGAAAATCAGCGGCTCTGTGAAACGTTCTTCCCAATCTGCCAGCTCCTCAGGTTCCAGACCGATCGCAACCGCAGCACAGAAGCGGACATCAGGAAGGCGTTCCAGGCTGTTGACCGGAAGAATTTCCACGCGAAATCCATGTTTCGGCAATTCCTGTGTCAATGCCATGAGCAGCATATCAATACAGCTTTGAACCGGATAAACTGAGTTGTAGGGGGTGATCAGAACAACATTCCTCTGCTTTTCGGAGATCCGCGGATGATAGTTGTGCTGGGACGCAATTTTCAAAACTTTCTGAGCAATCTCCTTGCTGACTCCGGGATTTCTGCCGAAAACACGGGATACCGTCGCCGGGGAAACATCAGCCAATTCTGCAATTTTCCGGATATTCATGAAACTGTTTCTCCTTATTTTGGTTTTGTTTCAATATATCACCGTTTTTTGCGAATTCAAATCATTTGTTGCAGAAAGTTTTTCCGAAAAATCCTCTTTTTGCATTTGAATAATTCAAAATCCTGCGGTAAGGTAACCAAAGCAGCAAAAGGAGCCTTTCTATGAAGCAATCTGTCATTTATTTCCCTGAAAAGGAAAAAGCAGTTTTTGAAACCGCGGAAGCCGAGGCAAATCTTTCCCCGACTCAGGTGTTGATCAAGATCGATTATGACCTGATTAGCGCAGGAACGGAACTTGCCAACTATCACGATCTCCCGAACACAGAAGTCTCAATTTTGAGATTCCCTCATTATCCGGGATATACCACATCCGGGCATATTGTGAAAGTCGGAGAAAAAGTAACAAAATACAAAGTCGGAGACCGGGTCGTCTGTGCCTGGGGCGGACATCGCTCCTGGGTGATCCGGGAAGAAGGGTTCCGGATGTATCCTGTTCCTGATGAGATTGATCAGAAAGATGCCGCAGTCGCTCATCTCTGCTCTTTCCCCATGCTCTCGATCCGGAAATTGAATATTCAGCTCGGCGAAGCCTGTCTGATCGCAGGACAGGGATTGCTCGGTCTGCTTGCCGGACAGCTGGCACGGATCGCCGGAGCTTATCCGGTCATTGTCAGTGATTGCTCTCCCGAACGCCGGGAACTTGCTTTGAAACTCGGCGCAGATTATGCTCTTGACCCCATGGCTCCGGATTACATCGAAAAGGTGCGGGAGCTGACCGATGGAAAGGGCCCTGAAACAGTGGTGGAGGTCACAGGAAACATTCATGCGCTTCAGCAGGTTTTGGAATGTGTTGCCAACAACGGAAGAGTGGCATTGCTGGGATGTACCAGAATTTCTGATCAGCCCATCAATGTGTACAGATACATCCATTGCAAAGGGGTTTATCTGATCGGGGCGCACACAAACATGCGTCCGGCTGTCGATCCCACTCACTGGGGACATTCCGAAGCCGATGATTATAAGACCTTTTTCAAATATTTGAAATCCGGAAGACTTCAGGTGAAACCTCTCATTTCCGAACTTGCATCCCCCCGGGATGCAGACGCAATCTACCGGAAGATCGGAATGCAGAAAAATCCGCCCTTGGGAATCCTTCTGGACTGGACAGATATCGATACAAAGTAAAGGAGTTAGAATATGAGTCAGAAAAAAGTTTTGGTTCTGGGCGCAACCGGCGCAATGGGAAAATACCTGATCCCGAAACTGGCAGAACGGAATTATCTCGTGGATGCCGTTGCCCTTGACAAGTGTCCCTTTGAACATCCGAATGTCAATGTGATCACGGGCGATACAAAAAATTATTCATTCCGTACCGGACTCCTGAAAAACAATTATGATGCAATCGTTGATTTCATGATCTACCCCACCCGGGAGCTGATGCTTTATTTACCCGAGATCATCCCGGCAACCGGACATTATATCTATCTTTCCTCCTACCGGATCTATGACGGCTGCGAAGTCCCGGTGAAAGAAACGTCTCCCCGTCTGCTGGACAATTCTGCCGATCCACTGTTGCGGAGTTCCGATGATTACTGCATCTATAAAGCGAGAGGCGAGGATATTGTCCGCAGCTTTGCAAAGAAAAACTGGTCCATTATCCGCCCCGCGATCACCTATTCTCTGCTGCGGTATCAGCTGGTGACTCTGGAAGCGATTGCAACCGTAGCCCGGGCAAAACTGGGAAAAACAGTTGTTCTTCCGGAAACTGCAAAACATGTTCAAGGAACCATGAGCTGGGCAGGAGATGTGGCTGAAATGATTGCCCGTTTGCTCTTTAACGAAAGAGCGTTCGGCGAAACTTTCACTGTCGCGACAGCCGAACATCATTCCTGGGGCGAAATCGCAGAATATTATCATGATATCTGCGGTTTGAACGCCTTGTGGGTGGATCAGGCGGATTATTTGAAGCTGCTCTATCAGGATTATGAACGGTTCCCCCATGCCGGACAGTGGCAGCTGGTTTATGACCGGTTGTTTGAACGGGTGATGGATAACTCCAAAATCCTTTCTGTAACCGGAATGAAACAGGAAAATATGATGAAACTTTATGACGGTTTGAAATATGAAATCAGCCGCTGTCCGGAGGATTTTCCTGCCTCAGTTATGGATCAATACCAGAATATTCAGATGGATAAATATCTGAAAGAGAGAGGAATGGTGTAAGAATGGAAAAAGTCAGGATTGCACAAGTCGGTGTCACTCATGAACATGCACCGGGAAAAATCGTTTCCCTGAAGAAACTGACCGATTTTTACGAAATCGCCGGCTATGTCAATGATTTGAGTTTCAATTCCCTGCCGGAATATTACAGCGATCATTTCCCGTCTTTCTACGAAGGACTCCGGGAACTTTCTATGGATGAAGTCCTGAATGATCCCGCTCTTCAGGCTGTTACGGTGGAAGTCCCCAATAATGAACTGGTCTCTATGGCAATGAAGTTCGCAGAACGGGGAATCGCCATGCACATGGATAAACCCGCCGGACTGGATTTGGAACTGTATGGTAAATTGCTTGATATCTGCAAAGCAAAAAATCTGCCGTTTCAGATGGGATTCATGTTCCGTGGAAATCCTGCTTTTCAGTTCTGTATCCGGGCGATCCGGGAAAAATTGATCGGAGATGTGATCACCATTGAAGCCGATATGAACCACGGATACGGCGGAGAAGAGTATCAGAAGTATATCAGCCAGTTTTCCGGCGGACTCATGTACAATCTCGGGTGTCACCTGATCGACTTTATTACTGCAGCCATGGGGCGTCCGGAAAATGTAACCGGCTTCCTGAGATCCGCGCCCGGTGATCCGGCTCATATCAAAAACAACTGTATGGCTGTTCTGGAATATCCCAACGCGTATGCAGTGGTCAGTTCCTGCAGCCGTCAGCACAATACCTCCGCAGTCCGGACCATTCATATCGTCGGAACTCAAGGATCCATCATTTTCAGCCCGATCGAAGCCTTTGCTCCCAATGCTGTCGAGATGAAAATTCATGTAGTGAAAAACTCTCCCGGACTTCCCGCCGGAACTCATACGCTCACTTTTCCGATCCAGACGGACCGTTATACAGAACAGCTGATCGAATTGGCGCAGGTGATCCGCGGCGAAAAAGAGGCCACTTACTCCTATGAACACGATTATCTGGTTCATGAAGTCACCCTGGCTGCTGCCGGATATACTGACTGGAAAACAAAATAAGGAATATTATTATGTATGCAATGACTCTTGACAAAGATCTGAATTTTGACTGGAAACAAGTTCCTGATCCTGTCCGCAAAGAAGGCGAAGTGCTGATCAAAGTTCATGCCGCAGCCGTCAACCGTGCGGACCTCATGCAGAAAGATGGCTGTTATGCCTCTCCTCCGGATTGGCCCCAGTGGTGCGGGCTGGAAGTCTCCGGCGAAGTGCTGGAAGCTCCCGCAGATTGTCATGTAAAAGCCGGTGACAAGGTTTGTGCCCTGCTGGGCGGCGGCGGATATTCCGAACTTGTGACGGCTCCCGCCGGAATGGTGATCCCGATCCCGGAAGGTCTCTCTATGATCGAAGCCGCAACCCTGCCGGAAGTCTGGTCGACAGTCTATCTCAACTTGCAGCTGGAAGCCGGCGGCTTGAATCCCGGCGATGTTTTCTACATGCAGGCAGGTGCAAGCGGTGTCGGACTCGCAGCGATCCAGTTCGCAAAGATGAAAGGCGCAAAGGTCATTACAACCATTGACTCTCCCGAAAAAGCGGAATTCGTAAAGAAGCTGGGCGCAGATTTTGTCCTGGATTACCGCTCGGAAGATGTCCGCCCCGTGATCGCAGCCAACCCGCCGACTGTTGCTTTGGACTGCATCGGCGGAAAGATCATGGGAGAAAACTTCAAGAATATGGTCTTCGGCGGACGCTGGATCATGATTGCGACCATGGCTGGCGGTATGACGGAAATCGATTTGGAAACCGTCTGGCGGAAACGGATCCGTCTGATCGGCAGCACCCTCCGCAGCCGGACTTCTGACGAAAAAACTGCGATTCTCAGAGCATTGCAGAAAGAGCTCTGGCCCGCATTTTCCCAGAGAAAACTCATCACCAATATTCACGCAGTATTCCCGATCCGGGAAGTGGAAGCTGCACATGGTGTCCTCCGCCGCGCAGAAAATATCGGAAAAGTCGTTCTGACATTCGTATAAGGAATTGTAATGAAACGTTCATTTTTCAATCGTCAGACCACTGCTGTGACCGCATTATTTTGCGGTTCCAGCATTGCCGAGCTGGTTGCCAAGACCCGTACCGCAGCGGCAGAGGGAGCAGATGGGATCGCCATTGAACTTCATTCCCTGCATCCGGAATTCCGGACAGTTGATCAGTTCCGCAGGATCATGAGTGAAGCTCAGCTTCCATTCATGTTCATTTGCTACCGGGGCTGCCAATGGTTCGGAAATGATGACGAAGCACGGCAGGAATATCTTCTCCGTGCCGCCGATGCCGGAGCGGAAGTGATCGATGTCATGGGAGATCTCTATTGTCCGACTCCCGGAGAATTGACCGAAGATCCGGAAGCTGTGGAAAAGCAGAAAAAGCTGATCGGAGAGATTCACAAACGCGGAGCAAAAGCCTTGATTTCATCACACATGCACACCTTGCCGCCCATGTCGGCGGAGGAGATCCGGCGCGTTCTGCAAATCCAGTCGGATCGCGGTGCAGATATTTGCAAAATCGTGACGAATGGCGCAGATAAGGATGCTTTTCTGGAAGCAGTCAAGGCAGACATTGAACTCGGCAAAACCTTTGAAAAGCCCTTTATTCATCTGACAAACGGTCCTTTTGGAAAACTGCACCGTTTTCTGGGAACGAAGCTTGGTTTGGCAATCACTTTCGGCGTTCCGGAATATGATTCCACTCCTTACAGTCAGCCGCTGGTCCGGTCCTTCAAAACCGTCCGCGATACGATTCCCTGGGAATTGAGCTGAAAAAAAGCTTGTTGCAAAAACTGCATGCAGAAAACGCGTTTTGATAGGGACTCTTGTACGGAGTGAACGGAGGGTACGGAGTTTGCGCCGGGGTGCGCGAAGAATGGCTCTCCGTTGGTTCCCGTTTTTCTCCGTTGATTCCTGTTTCCTTCCGTTTTTCCCGGCTGAGCCGGAGGGATGGGCGCACTCGCAACGGATTGGCTGGGGAACTGGGAATACTGGGAGTTCTGGGATTACTGGGAGCTCTGGGAGCTTTTTGCGCCGGGGTATCCGGGGAAAAGCCCTTGCGAACAGCCCTTTCTTTGCCCGCTCTCTCCCAGTACTCTTAGTATTCCCAGTACTCCCAGAACTCGGGCTGCAAAGCGTTCCCGG
>JAFTIQ010000043.1 GCA_017456805.1 Lentisphaeria bacterium | reverse complement strand
TTGGTCGTGCCGCCCACTGCCTGATTCTCGAAGGTCGCAAGGCATTTGACCGTGACTATGTGGTTTCTGACGGACCCATAAATCCCCGGACTGGCGAAGCCTACGGCAGAACCACCAAGGCATTTACAGAATGGGCGGCAACGCAGGATCGGGAGGTGATTTCCGGAAAGGACTTCGGGTTTATCTCCCAGCTGCAGACCAGTGTATGGCTGCATCCGGTGGTGAACGATCTTTTGGCGCACGGCGTTTCGGAAGGTGTGGTACGGACAAACTACTGCGGAGTCCCCTGTCAGATCAGGATGGATTGGTTCAGTCCGGAACACGGTCTGGTGGATCTCAAAACCTGTGACCAACTGAAATGGTTTGAATCCGATTGCCGCCGTTACGGGTACATCCATCAGCTGGCGTTCTACCGGGCAATCATCCGTCAGGTCACCGGAGAAACCGTCCCGGTTAAAATCATCGCAGTGGAAAAGAATGAACCTTTTGCTTGCGGCGTGTGGAAGCTGGGTGAGGAAATGCTTGATCTGGTTGAACTTTCCAATCAAAAAGCTCTGCTCCACTATCGGGAATGCTGCGCCACTGGCAACTGGCCCACCGGCTACGAAGAAATCCGTACCATTGCATCACTTTGAAAAACTAAAAATAAAGGAAAAACAATGAACAACGACATTTCGATAGATATTCAACGTTTTCGCACAATGTTCAGTGCGGGCATTGAATCCATCAAAGAGGCTGCAAAAATTTATGTTTCAGCAATTGACAGATGCAGTGGAGCAAAAGCCGCATTCCGAGAAGCTCTTCCACAGATTTCACCCGTTCTCTGGGCTGATTTGGAAAAAGTCGGTCGCGGACAAATTCATGAAAAACTTTTACTTTGCAGTGGACGTTCTGCACAGATGATGAGAACCTTGAATCTTTCAGAACAGACCGAAATTCTGGACAATGGAGTGCAGTTGCTTCTTCATGACGGAACGACAATTTCCGTTATGCATGAAAATTTAACTCAAAGTCAGATTTCACAGGTTTTTGTATCGGGTCATGTTCGTTCCGTGGAAGCGCAAAGGGCATGGATGGAAAGCCAAAGGGAATATAAACTTCCACAGCCGATTATTTTCAAGGATAGATACAAGATTGAAGGAAATTTGCTTGTCGTTAGTGCGCCTACCTCGATATCCTGCAGTGATCTCAAAAAAATTATCGCACAAATGGAAGACTCCAAATGACAAGAGACGAACGTCGTGAATATATGCGGCTTTGGAGAAAAAATAATCCTGAAAAAGTCAGGGAATATCATCGCCGATACAGAGAAACGCATCCTCATCGCCCAAGGAAGATTAAAGTTACCGAAGAGCGAAAGGCAAAACGTCACGCATACTATCTTGCCCATAAGGAAGAATATCGAGAACGGCACAGGCGGAATTACCTTGAACGTCGCGAGCATTACATCGCTATGTCAGCAAAATGGGTAAAAGAACATCCGGAAGCCGCAAAGATACACCAAAAAAGATGGTTCGAAAACAACAAGGAAAAAATCAAACAGAAATATCGACAAAGAGCTGAAGATAGAAAATTTCTTTTGCTCATAAACATCGCTGAAAACATTTCTGCTTCATCTGCAGGTATTGAGCAGCGCCAGCAAGAAATTGCAGAGGAGAGACGACAAAAAAAACTTGCATACAAAAAAATGTGGCGAGAGAACAACAGAGAAAAATGTCGCGCATACAAAGAGGCATGGAAGCAGAGACAACATCAAAAAAAATTACAATTACAGGAGAATGAAAATAATGGGAATGCTTGATAACATTCAGACCGGCAAAGAAAACAAACCGCCCCGCATTATGATTTACGGCTCGGAAGGTGTGGGTAAATCCACCTTCGGAGCATCCGCACCTGACGCCGTCTTCATTCAGACGGAAGACGGACTTTCAGAGATCGACTGCAAAAAGTTCCCCTTGGCGCACACTCTTGCGGAGGTCGTCAGCGAACTTACAGCTCTGCGTGATGAGCAGCACAGTTTCCGCACGGTAGTCATTGACTCCGTTGACTGGTTGGAACGGATCATCTTTGATGAAGTGTGCAGAGAGTTCGGTGTCCGCAGCATTGAAAAGGCTGACGGCGGATATGGTCGGGGCTATGTTCACGCACTCACTCACTGGCGCAAGATTCTGAATATCCTGCAGGAACTCCGGGATAAACGCGGCATGATGATTATTCTTGTTGCACACGCCAAAGTGGAACGCTTCGAAGATCCGGAAAACGCTGCCTATGACAGATATACTCCCCGTCTGCATAAACACGCTGCAAGCCTCATCGCCGAATGGGTGGATGCCGTCCTCTTTGCAAACAAAAAGTTCCGAGTCACCAAGGAAAACGCCGGATTCTCCGGGGAACGCGCCATTGCCGCCCCCATCGGAGCAGACGGTGGAGAACGGATCATCCGTACCGTTGGCAGTCCCGCTTGCATCGCAAAGAACCGTTTTGGTTTGCCTTCGGAAATTCCGTTGTCCTGGCAGGCTTTCATCAACGCTTACGCAAAAGTGGAGGCCGCCCATGCATGAAGTGATCCGTACCGCAAGCCGAACCATTCCCTGTGATCTTTGCGGACTTCCTATTCAAAAAGGTGAAAAATTCCGCTTCATCAAACAGGAATATGGCGGTGAAAGCTATTGTGAACACATCCGTTGTCCCCAGGCGAACGCAGTGGTTACTGTCCGCCCCGATGATCCGTTGCTCCCGAAAGTTAAACCCACACTTGCCCTGAATATGGCATAATTAAACAGAAAAGGAAAAACACTATATGGCTACCATCAATTTTAACGCAAACGAAGTCGAACCCTCAAGCTCCTTTGACGCAATCCCCGCTGGCAAATATCAGGCGGTGATCACCGATTCCGAGTTCCGTCCCAACCGTGCCGGAACCGGGGAGTATCTCCAGCTGGAATTTGAAATCATTGAAGGTGATTACAAGAACCGCAAGCTCTGGGCGCGGTTGAACATGAACAACCCCAATTCCGAAGCGGTCCG
>JAFTIQ010000022.1 GCA_017456805.1 Lentisphaeria bacterium | reverse complement strand
TTTGCAATAGTTAATGCACGAATTGCAGAACTAAACGCACAAATTCACCTCTGAAAGAGATTAAAAAAATCCACTGTAACACTAAACGCACAATATCTTAACCTGTTTCCATGAATTGTGCGTTTAAATTTTCAATTATCAAATAAATACAAAAAAAATAGTTTTTTTCTTTTGAATGGAAGCAAAAAAAACGGCACGGTATTTCTACCATGCCGTTAAAGATTCAGAAAAAATCTTATTCAGCTTTTGCTTCTTCTGCTTTGGGAGCAGCTTCTTCAACGAGCTGGATCAGACAAGCTTCAGCAGCATCACCGATACGATGACCGATACGGATGATACGGGTGTATCCGCCGTTACGGGTTGCATAACGCTGAGCGAGATCAGAGAAGAGTTTATCGAGAACCATCTTCTTGGTCTGAAGTTTACCGGCTTCGGTATTGATCTTCATTTTAGCTGCAGCGAGGCGGCGGGCATGGGGAGTTCCAGCCTTGCCGAGGGTGATGAGCTTATCCACGAGAATGCGGACTTCTTTTGCTCTGGGAACTGTGGTCTTGACCTGTTCATGTTCGAGGATGGAGCAGGCAAGGTTGACGAGCAAAGCTTTTCTGTGACCGCAGTTACGGCCGAGCTTAGCTGTATGTTTCAGGTGACGCATGAGTGTCAAGCCTCCTCTTTCTTAGAGTTTTTGAGTTGTTCGGCATCTGCATTGATCAGGTCAGCGACTTCCTTCTTGAAGGTCATTCCAAGAGAGAGGTTCATCGCAGCGAGCTTTTCTTTGATCTCTTCCAGAGATTTCTTACCGAAGTTACGGAACTTCAACATTCTGGATTCAGATTTGGTGCAGAGCTCACCGAGCAATTTGATATTAGCGTTGTTAAGGCAGTTCATTGCGCGGACAGAGAGGTCAAGAACCTCAACCGGCTTGATGAACTGCTGATACTGGCGCATGACATCGGGATCAGCAGGAGCTGCGGGGCGAGCCACATCGCTTCCGAGGAAGGGATTGAGGTGATCTCTGAGGATCTTGGCAGCCTTTTCGAGAGCATCCTTTGCGGTCACACGGCCATCTGTTTCAACTTCGAGCACCAGACGGTCCATATCAGTTTTTGCACCCAGACGGGTTGCTTCGACCTGATAACGGACATGTGTAACAGGGCTGAAGAGGCTGTCGATGGCAATGGTACCGATGGGAGCTTCTTTGCTGAGTTCCAGCTTATTCTGTTCTGCGGGGGTCCAGCCGCGGCCGTTTTTGACTTCGATTTCAGCGCGGAAATCGATATCTTTGTCAAGAGTACAAATGACCTGGTCAGGATTGAGAACAGTCAGAATTCCATCTGTGGAAATATCTCCGGCAGTAACGACACCGGCTTTATTCTTGCGGATCTCAAAGGTTCTGGATTTTTCTGTGTCAGAATTCAGAATGAGGGAAACCTTTTTGAGGTTCACGATAATTTCTGTTCCATCTTCAACAACGTTGGGGATGGTTGTGAACTCGTGGGGGAATCCTTCGATTCTTACTGCAGAAATGGCGGAACCTTCCAATGAGGAGAGAAGCACTCTGCGGAGTGCATTTCCGATGGTGTGTCCGAATCCGCTCTGGAACGGTTGCGCGGTGAATTTCGCGTATCTATCCGTCGCTGTACTTTCCTCAATTTCCAATTTTTCAGGAATGGGGAGCGTATTTTCAGCCATAAGTATATCCTCCAAAAATAGTATTTAGTCTCAAATTTCTCCCGCGGATCAGCGCGGGAGCCAAACGAAATGTCTTCAGCAGAAGACCCGGTCAGATGCGGCGTCTTTTCGGAGGTCTGCAGCCGTTATGCGGAACAGGAGTGATATCCTTGATCGCAGTGACTTCGATTCCGACGGATGCGATACCCTTGACGGCAGATTCACGACCTGCGCCGGGGCCTTTGATCCGGACTTCGACTTCTCTCATGCCGAGGGCTTCCGCTTTTTTAGCTGCATCCGCTGCAACAACCTGTGCAGCATAAGCGGTGCTCTTGCGGGATCCTTTGAAACCATTCTTTCCGCCGGTAGACCAGCAGAGAACGTTGCCATGGAGGTCAGTAAAAGTTACTTTTGTATTGTTGAATGTGGCCAGGACATAAGCGATTCCGGAGGGAACCATACGTCCGCCTTTCTTCCGTTTTTCAGCAGGAGCTGCAGCTTTCGCCGGTTCTGCGGCAGGTGTTGCTTCAACTGCCACTGCTGCTTTTTCTTCAATGTTCTCAGACATTCTGGAAACCTTTCAAAAATTAATTCGTCAGTGGGTGAAGATTATTTCTTCTTCGCCGGGGCTTTTGCAGCGGCGGCGGCCTTGGCATCTGCTTCAGATGCGGCAACACGACGCAGCGTTTTATCACGGATTGCACCGACCGTCAGTTTCTTACCCTTGCGGGTACGGGCATTGGTACGGGTGCGCTGACCATGGCAGGGAAGACCCTTCCGATGGCGGATTCCGCGGTAGCAGTTGATAGCCTGCAGACGACGGACGTCCTGCGCGAGAACGCGGCGGAGGTCACCTTCCACCACATAGTCGTTCTGGATCAGAACAGTGATCGCTGCAATCTGTTCATCCGTGAGCTTTGCAGCACGGATATCAGGATTGATCTTGGCTTTTTCGAGGATTTCCTTGGCAATGGCAGGACCAATGCCGTAGATGTACTGAATCGCGAACTCAATTCTTTTGTTCGCCGGGATATCGACTCCGATGATTCTGGGCATGACGGTCAACCTTGTTTTTGTTTATGACGGGGATTCTTTGCGCAGACAACACGCACGATACCCTTACGTTTGATGATTTGGCAGGATTCACACCTGCGCTTAATAGAAGCTCTGACTTTCATGACAGACACAACCTTCAATATAATTTTGTGCGTTACGACCCGGCTCCATACCGGATCTTACCTTAATTTCTGCGTAAACAGTGGAATCCGTCAATGCCGCGACGCATTGCGGTGTATACGCTTTATCCGGTTAATATACACCGGATTTTTCTTTTTTCAAGTTTTTTTTAAATAAAAAACACTTTTTTTCATGTTTTTATGAAAAACAGAAAATGCAGCTCCATTTTCTGTTCGTGGTATCTTATTCAGAAATACGCTTTCGCTTGCATTTCTGCAGATCTTCTCAATCTTTTTCCTGACTTTCCAGATACTGTTTCTTCTTTTCTTCCAGAAGAAGTCCAACTTTGTCGGTGTCAATCGGAAAATACTGTTTTTCTTCCAGATAAGCCAAAAAATCAAGCCAGTTCTGGTGGTTCCATGCGCCCTTTTGTTTTTTCACAAAAGTCATGGGGATGGGAGATCTTCTGAGTTTTTTGAGATTTGACTCTGCTTTGGAAAGTCTTTCTGCCATGATGATAACTCCTGTGTTTTGAATTTTTTTCTGTCTTTCACTGGATCATACTATTTTATAGATCCCGGAAATTCCTTTTTTGTTCGGTTTTTCCGGAATCGGATATGATGATCAATCAAGACCTGCGGATTCCGCAAGACCGAACCGGATGTTCATGGCCTGAACAGCCTGACCGGATGCGCCTTTTGTCAAATTGTCAATGCAGCTGCAGACAATCAGCTTATTGGTGTGTTTATCGTATGCATAACCGATTTCACAGCTGTTTGTCATGAAGACGTGCTTGGTATCAGGCAGCTTTCCTGCCGGAAGGACCTTGACATAACGTTCGTTTCCGTAAGTCTTTGTATAAATTTCAGTTACAGCTTCAATACTGAATTTTTCAGTTGGTTTCAGGATGATCGTGGAATTGATTCCGCGATTCATGGGAGCAAGATGGGGGATGAAATTGATGCTGAGTTCGGGGACGCCTGCGGCGAACGCGAGTTCCTGTTCGATTTCGGGCAGGTGACGGTGTCCGACAGCACCATAAGCGCGGATACTTTCGTTACATTCCGGGAAGATGTAGGCAAGGTCGACTTTTCTGCCTGCTCCGGAAACTCCGCTCATACTGGCAACCACGATATCCTCTGCTTTGACAAGACCTGCCTGCAGGAGAGGTGCGGTTGCGAGGATAATGCTTGTGGGGTAGCATCCGGGGCACGCGATGAAGCGTGCGTTCCGGATCTGTTCACGGTAACGTTCAGGCTGACCATAGACTGCTTCTTTGAGCAGTTCGGGAGCCGGGTGGGGCTTTCCGTAGTATTCCTGATATTTTGCCGTGGATTTCAAGCGGAAATCAGCGCTGATGTCGAAGACGCGCACCCCTTTTTCGATGAGGGGCATTGCGAATTCCGAGGCAAGACCATGAGGAAGTGCCAGGAATGCAGCGTCACATTCAGCTGCGATCTGATCCACATCCGGAGCGGAGAATTCAAGAGGCACACCATAGAATTTCGGGAAAACATCTGAGACAGGTTTTCCTGCGTTTGAACGGGAGGTGATGACTTTGAGTTCGACTTGGGGATGGCGGAGAAGAATTCGGATGAGTTCTTCTCCTGCGTAACCAGATGCACCAACGATAGCAACACGGATCTTCGACATCGTATAATTCTCCGATTAGCGTTTGGAGAACTGGAAGCGTCTTCTTGCGCCGGGCTGACCGGGTTTCTTACGTTCCTTTTCACGGGAATCGCGGGTCAGCATTCCGTTGTCCTTGAGAACCTGTTTGACATTTTCATCGAGGACGAGGAGAGCGCGAGCGATACCGTGGCGGAGAGCGCCTGCCTGACCAGCTTTACCGCCGCCGAGGATATTGGCGCGGACGTTCACTTTACCGGTGTAACCGGTTGCAGCGAGGGGCTGGCAGATATAGCCGCGGAGAGCTTCTGTCTGGAAATATTTTTCGAATTCGACGCCGTTGACGACGATCTTGCCTGTGCCTTCAGAGAGACGAACGCTTGCGCTGGCAGATTTGCGGCGACCGGTTGTGCAGATTTCATTGCTCATTCGGGTTCTCCTTAGATTTCAGCAATTTCGGGTTTCTGTGCAGCGTGCGGATGTTCTGCGCCTGCATAGACTCTGAGTTTACGGAACTGAGCGCGTCCCAGGCGGGTGTCGGGCATCATTCCCCAGACAGCGTCACGGATCATGCGTTCCGGATTGTTTGCACGGACTTCCTTAGCGGTGATGACTTTACGTCCGCTGCGGTAGCCGGTGTACTTTTCGTATTCCTTCTTCACGTTCTTTGCGCCGGTGAGGAGGACTTTTTCCGCATTGATGACGATGGCATAGATACCGGTGTCAACATGAGGGGTATAGGTGGGTTTGTCTTTTCCGCGGAGGGCGTTTGCAATTTTGACTGCAAGACGTCCAAGGGGAACTCCTGCAGCATCGAACACAACGTGTTTGCGTTCAATTTCGCCAGGTTTCGCCAAATAGGTCTTCATTTTACATTTTCTCCGAATTTTTCAATGGGATTTTTCAATCCCTTTTCCGGCATCCGAGCCTCCCCGGATAACCACGATTTTTGCGAAACTTCTGTTTCCGCCAGAAAACTCAGTTTCTTATACCTCTGCCGTGTGATCGGGTTGTACACATGCAGATCTATATAATGTAGCATATCTTTTCAAAATTACAAGTCCCTGTTTTAAAATATTTTTCGCAGAAATCATTTCTTTTTCTGTTTTTTTTGCAAAGAGGTGTTGGAATATTCCCCATCAGTGGATATATTATTTCCCAATCAGTGATGGAAAGGAATCTGAAAATGGAAAATAAACATCGGAAAACTCTTTGGATTGCGGCTGTCTGTATCGTTCTTGTTATTGCGGGGGCGGTTTTCTTTTTTGAGACAGGGGATGAGGTGACGGGAAATGCCATGTTCCGGGAATTGGTTGCCTCAGCGGAACAGGGGGATGCGGAAGCGCAATTTCTTGTTGGAAAATGTTATGCCGAGGGAAAAGATACGGAGAAAAATGATGTTGAGGCGGCTGTATGGTATCAGCGGGCGGCTCAGCAGGGGAACATGCATGCGCAAAATGCGCTGGGTTTATGTTATTTCAGCGGACGCGGTGTGAAACAGGATTTTGCAAAAGCAGCGGAACTGTTTCAAAGTGCTGCCGATAAAGGGCTGGTTTCAGCCGTCAGCAATCTGGGGGTCTGTTATTATAATGGGAAAGGGGTTTCCCCGGATTTCAAGAAGGCATCGGAGCTGTTTCAAGCTGCTGCTGATCAGGGGTATATTCCGGCGGTGTTCAATCTTGCAGAATGCTATGAATTCGGGCGCGGAGTGACATTGGATCTTGCGAAAGCGGCGGAGCTTTACAAAAAGGCTGCGGATGCGGGGATGCCTGCTGCCGGGAGAAAATTGGAATCTCTCCGGAAATAACGGGGCTTTATCACAGATTTCGATTGATTTTCTTTGATATTTTTCATTAATCTTCTGGAAAATCAGTTGAAACGGGATATATTATTCCGAACATACAAAGAGAATTACCTTAAATAACTGAGGATGAATTATCATGAAAACAAATTTTGAGATCAAGGCTGTTCAGCTTGACCTTGCCCGTCAGATGGAATCAATGAATTTTATTTTCCAGTTCATTGACTTTATTGCGGAAAAAGACTACAATACGCTTTTTCTTTATTTGGAATGGCGTGTCCGGACAAAGACTTTTGACATTGGCGCAAAGGATGGATACAGTCCGGATCAGATCAAAAAGATTGTAAAATATGCAGAAACCCGCGGGATTGATATTATCCCCGGGCTTGCAAGTATCGGTCATGCAGAATTGCTGCTGGAAAACAAAAAGTATCAGCATCTTTGCGAATTGCGCGGGGATAAGATCGGCAGATTCTGGGCATCTCCCAAAATGGAATTCTGTCCGTCTCTTCCGGAAACCAGAGAATTTCTGGAAGCATATTTCTCCGAAGTAGCGGAACTCTTTCCGTCAAAATATCTTCATATCGGCGGAGATGAATCGTTCAATATCGGATACTGCGAAAAGTGTGCGGAAAAGGCAAAAACCTATGATGGAGAACAGGCACTTTACGGGGATCATATCCTTTTCTGCCACTCTGTTGTTACCGGAAAACTTGGCAAGCGCATGATGATGTGGGACGATATGATTGAACTCTATCCGGATGTGTTCAAGAAGTTCCCCCGGGATATCATCATGGTGAACTGGCAGTATCAGATGAATGCAGTTCAGTGGAAGGGGCATTTCACCAACCTTGATTTCTGTGACCGTCATTCCTATTATGAAAAAGAAGGATTTGACTATGTGATCGCTCCGGCAGATTATCACTGGAGCAATATTGAAACTCTGACCGCTTCTGTTCAAGGGAAAAAATGTATGGGCGGGATTCTCACCACCTGGGAGAAAAAAGACCGCTTGATGCAGAAATATTTCCCGATCATTGCCGCGACCGGTGCATTGTGGAGCGATGATGCGGAAGGTTCTTCCGAAATGATCCTCCACTCCGCAATGTCCAATCTCTTTGAAACTGAAGATGAAATCTTCCTTCATGCGATTGAGCAGTATCTGGAATTTTACGGAAAAGGCCGCAAGATCGGTCCTTCCACAATGACTCTGCATCCCTTTGACGGTCCCAACTGGGAACACATGCGCGGGTTGAGAACCATTGCCGGGATTTTGTTGAAGTATCAGGATCAGTTCTCCGGAACCTTCGCCGGAATGATCGTGGACGATATCATTGCAGACTTGCTGATGCAGGAAGCTGCCGAACGGCTTCAGATCGCATCCTACAAGATGCTGAACGGTCAGGAAACGGAATCTTTTGACGAGATCGCAGCTGATATTGCAGCTGTCTGGGAACGGAACATTGCAGCCTGCAAACAGATCCGTACCGCACGGGATGCCGCATTCTTCCGTTCTCTTCAAGAAGGCTTCCTCAAAAATATTGCGGATTTCGAAGAAAAGATGGAGACCTGCGGCAGAGTGGATGTGCTTTACTCACTGGCAGATCTTTTCGGAGCGGAAAGAATCACGATCCGTCTTCGTGCCGGCGGAAAGTGGATCGATGTCGCAGCCGGTGTCTTCAAGCATAAGAACGAAGCTTTGTACACCATGACCTACTTTATTCCGAAAAATATTTCTCCCAGCGAGATCGAAATTTCTGCTGAGGGCTACGGCGGACAGGGCATTTCCTATGTTTCCGTGACCACCGATAAGGGAACTTATGTGCCGAAAGGAATTTCCAGTGTTACAGGCGAAGTCTGGAGAGCAGATCACATTCTGGCTCCGGATGCAACCTTTGCGTTTCTCGGATTCCAGAAGATCCTTGATGCGTTCCAGGATCGGACCAAGGCATATCTCAAGAGCTCTGTCAGAATCCAGCTCGAAAAACAGAAATAATCTGAAACAAATTATTTCCAGGCAAAGCAGATTATACGGATCTGCTTTGCCGTCAGAAACGTTTGATCATTTATGATGAAACGTTTTTTTTTGCTCAAGTAATAATTATTTATTGGACCAGTTTTTACGGACTGCCGGAAAACAGGTTGTTCAGAACAGTGGAATCCGGGAAAAAATGAAACAGGCTCGCCTGGATTATCTGAGGAGAAATCCACGGGAGCCTGGAAAACAGGTCGAACAGGTTGAACAGGTTGAATCCTATAGAACCTGACCCCTGAAGAAAAACTTACTTTTTCTTATCAATATCCTTCTGGACCATTGCCACGACTTTTTCAAATTTCTTGATATTACCTTCGTCGGCATCCATCAGGGTCTGATGAGCTTCCAGCACGGTGCGGGCATCCATACCTTTGGCGACGGTTTCTTCTGAGCTCCAGCCTGTATCGCCGGAAGCCATTGCTTCATCTTTATATACGAAAAGCTTCTTCAAACCGAGTCCGAACAGGAGATCTTTGTTCATATCACCTGCGTTGTAAATGGTCATGGGAACGCTGATTTTCCGGGCGTTCAAACCAAGCATGGAAAGAATTCCCATAAAGGTGCTGTCCATACCGATGCATTGTCCGAGGTCCACATTGATGGAACTGTAAGAAGCGTTCTCCAGCGTTTTAGCCAGAGAACGCAGCTGGGGGGCATGTTCAAACGTTGCACGGCCACTGACCGTTACATAATAATCTGTTCCTTTATTGGTAATGGTAATGACCGCTGCCATGATTATGCCTCCTGTTTGAAGTCGATTTTTGCTTTGATACGGCGGATTCCGCTGCTGGAACTTTCTTCCTTCATGATATGGAAACCGACCAGATCTCCGGTGTTGTTTGCGTGGGGGCCGCCGCAAATTTCTTTGCTGAATTCACCCATGGAATACACTTTGACCCGTTCGCCGTATTTATCGCCGAACAAACCGATTGCACCGGTCTGCCGGGCTTCTTCCAGAGTCATTTCTTCGCAAATGATGGGCAGTTTGTCCGCAATAGCTTTGTTGACGATTTCTTCCACCTGTTTGAGTTCTTCGGGAGTAACTTTTGCCGGATGGGAGAAGTCGAAGCGGAGACGTTCTGCGTTGATGTTGGAACCTTTCTGAGCGACGTGATCGCCGAGGACCATCCGCAGAGCCTTATGCAGAAGGTGGGTTGCGGTGTGGAGATAAGAGGTTTCCACAGAGTGGTCGGCAAGACCGCCCTTGAACTTCATTTCAGCACCGGCGCGGGAAAGTTCCTGATGTTTGCGGTATGCTTCTTCATATCCCTTCATATCGACGGTGAAGCCTTTTTCGGCAGCCATTTCCACGGTAAGTTCGATGGGGAAGCCGAAGGTTTCGTAGAGGAAGAAAGCATTTTTTCCGCTGACGACTTTGTTCTGGATGTGAGCCGGGACGCGGGAGATGAATTTTTCAAATTCCATGGTTCCGTTTTCCAGAGTCTTGGAGAAGAGAGCTTCTTCTTTTTCCAGTTCCATCAGGATATTGCTGCGGTACTGTTCCAGTTCGGGATAAGCTTCTGCATAGTTATCGATCACGATTTTGGAGAGGGGGACAGCGATGCTTCCCTGGATGCCGATCTGGTGAGCTTCCCGGATAGCGCGGCGGATCAGACGGCGCAGGACGTATGCCTGGTCAACTTTTCCGGGGGTGATCCCGTCAGCCATGATAAAGGTTGCCGCACGGATGTGTTCCACGATGATGCGTTCGGATTTGGAACGTTCCGCAGGGGCTTCTGTCAAACCGCGGAGGTTATCCACTTCAGCGAAGAGAGGAGCGAACAGTTCTGTATCGTAGCAGCTCTTTTTACCCTGAAGGATTGCGGTGACACGTTCCACACCCATACCGGTATCGACGTTGCACTGTTTCAGGGGTTCGAATGCACCGTCAGCAGTTTTATTATACTGCATGAACACGTCATTCCAGATTTCGACCCAGAGTTTGTTTTTGGGATCGAAGGTTTCGGGAACCGGATCGGGCCCTGTCCAGTAGAACATTTCGGTATCGGGACCGCAGGGGCCGGTCATACCGGCGGGACCCCACCAGTTATCTTCTCTGCCGAGTTTTGCAATGCGTTTTTCGCTGACTCCGAGGGAACGCCAGAGGTTGAATGCCTCTTCATCGAAGGGGACAGAATCATCGCCGGCGAAGACGGTGAATGCGAGGCGTTCCACAGGGATCCCCAGCCATTCTTTGGAGGTGAGGAATTCGAAACTGTTCCTGATGGCAGTTTCTTTGAAATAATCGCCGAGGGACCAGTTTCCGAGCATTTCAAAAAAGGTCAGGTGAACGGGATCGCCGACTTCATCAATATCTCCGGTACGGATACATTTCTGAACGTCCGTCAAGCGTTTTCCTGCGGGATGGGATGCTCCCAGAAGATAAGGAACGAGGGGATGCATTCCTGCTGTTGTAAAGAGAACTGTGGGGTCGTTATCCGGGATCAGCGGTGCGCTGCGGATGACGGCATGGCCTTTGCTTTTGAAAAATTCGAGAAATTTATTTCTCAGTTCTTTTGCTTCCATAATTACCTGCTTTGTTATAAGTTGTTCATGTTATACTGCGGTAATATACATCCATCTTGCGGGAGTTTCAAGGGGATTTTTTATCAATCAGAGTTTGTTATTGATGAAATCATCAATGATTTTCCGTGCAATGCTGCCGTGATCCGGCAAAAGCGGAAGATGATCGGCAGAAAACCAGGCGGCATGTTCCAGTTCCACTCCGTCCGGTTTCAGATCACCGGATTCATATTCCGCAACAAATCCCAGCATTATCGAATTCGGAAAAGGCCAGGGCTGGCTGGCATAATAACGGATGTTCTTTACTTTGATGGAGGTCTCTTCCCATATTTCCCGGGCTACTGCCTGCTCCAGGGTTTCGCCCGATTCAACAAATCCGGCAATCAGACTGTGGACCCCGGAGGTGAAGTTCCGGTTATGTGCAAGCAGAAGTTTGCCGTCTTTCAGAACCGCTGTGATTACTGCCGGGGCGATCTGGGGATAATAACGTTCCTGACAAACCGGACAGATCCTTGCAATATCCGTCGCGGAATCTGTCAATTCTCTGCCGCATGTCCCGCAGAAATTTTTCCGTTTCCGCCAGAACATCAGCTCCTTTGCCCGGCAGATGGCACAGACAGTCGCTTCATCCAGTTCGAACATGACCGCCCGCAGGGGACGGGTATCCCAATTTCCTGTTTCCGGGAAAGGAATCCCCAGACATGGGACTCCGTTGAGGGTTCCGATCTGAAGTCCGGCAGGAATAGGATGTCCCTGAAAATCAGCCAATCGGGGCAGGAATTTGCCGTTCATGAGAATATCACGGTTGCGGAAGGCAAAAAGAAATGTTTCCGGCGGAAGTGTTCCCGGAGCGGGATTTATAATCGTCTGAGAGGGGATGAACTGATTCAAAGAAAAACTCCTGATATGGTGTAAAATTCCGGCAAATCATCTGCGATCACGCCGCGTGTTCCGGACTGTGCCGCCCGTTCTCCTGCCTTTCCGTGAAGAAAGACTGCCATTCTTGCCGCTTCTGCCGGAGGATAGCCGTTCGCAAGGAAACTTCCACACAATCCGGCAAGACAATCTCCGCTTCCAGCCGTGGCAAGTGCAGGCGTTCCGCTGGTGTTCAATGTAACAACCCCATCCGGAGAGGCAACCGCTGTATGCTGTCCTTTCAATACAACGACAGCTCCGGTGTGGACGGATAATGCGTATGCCTGCTCCCTCCGGCTTCCGGAAGAGGGCAGACCGAACGCATTCTGAAGCCGTTTGAATTCCCCCGGATGAGGAGTCAGGATCACTTGTTCATGGAGCAGACTGCAGAGATGCGGGTGTTCTGCCAGCAGATTCAAACCGTCCGCATCCAGCACCAGCGGAAGGTTGCTTCTGAGGATCAGTTTCAGGATCCCCAGCGCAGCATGATCGGAGGTGAGCCCCGGCCCGAATACAACGGCATCGGCATGAGCCAGCGATTCCGTTAAGATTTCTTCTGCGGCGGAACACCAGTTCCCTGTTCCATGATCCGGGACGGATCGCACGATCAGGGCATTGGGGGCGTTCTTTTTCTCAGCGTGCTCCGGAACGAGAAGCTCCACGATCCCGGCACCTCCGCGCAATGCGGAAACTGCTGCCAGATATGGTGCTCCGGAATATATTTTCGAGCCTCCAGCGACAACTAATCTGCCGCGCTTGTTCTTGTGGGTATCCAGAGGATCTTTCCGGTAACATTTCCGGAAATCGTATTCGGTAAAAAGTTCTGTATCACCGGAACTATCTTCTTCCAACAGGATTTTTGGAAATCCGATGGGGGCAAGATGAACCATTCCGCACGCCTGAGGTCCGCAGCGGAAAAACATTCCCCGTTTGTATGCTGCAAAGGTCACGGTCATATCTGCCTGAATGCAACATGCGGCATCGCCGGTTTCCGAATCCAGTCCGGAGGGAAGATCGATGGCAAGTACCGGCTGTCCGGAACGGTTGACCAGATCGATCCAAGTATCAGCCGGAGGTCTGGGCGCACCGGTGACACCGGTTCCGAGGATTCCGTCGATCACCACGGTTTCCGGCGAGAAATCCTGGGGAAGCAGTTCACTCCGGATGGATTTTCTCATCCATTCCGGCAATCTGCTGAAGGCTTCTGCGGCATCTCCGGCAAGAGAATCCGGGTGAGCGGTCATATAAATTTGACAGGGATAACCTTTTTGAGAAAGAAGCCTTGCGGCAATGAAAGCGTCCCCGCCGTTATTTCCTTTTCCGGCGAGGAGGATGAAATCCGGGAAGCGGAATGGTTTTGCGAGCTGTTCGGCATAAGAAGCGACGGCATGTCCTGCCTGTTCCATCAGCCAGATCCCGGGGATGGAACATTCTTCGATAGCGCGCCGGTCCAGCTCTCTCATCTCTGCTCCGGTCCGGGCTTTCATTTTGAATAATCCCTTCCGCCGAAAATTGCGGTTCCGATCCGGACGATTGTTGCGCCTTCAGCGATTGCTGCGGGATAATCTCCGCTCATTCCCATGGAAAGTTCCGGCAGGGTGACGGAATATTTCTGTTCCAGTTCATCCCGCATTTGGCGCAATCCTGCAAAAACGGCTTTCAGTTCCTCGCCTTCTGCATCGGCGGGTGCCATGGTCATGAGTCCCTTCCATTGGATCGCCGGAGCAGCAATCGCCGCTTCTGCAACCTGGAACAACTCTTCTTTGGAACGGATCCCGTATTTGGATTCTTCTCCGGAAACATTGATTTCGAGAAGAATATTTAATGTTTTTCCTGCTTTTTGAGCGGCATCAGAGAGCTTTTTGACCAGTTTGACGGAATCCACAGAGTGGACCCAATCCGCCAGTTCTGCAGCTTTTGCCGCTTTGTTTGATTGAAGATGTCCGATCAGATGCCAGACAATATCCCGGGGAAGAGCCGGGACTTTCTGTTCCAGTTCCTGAACGCGGTTTTCTCCAAACTCTTTTTGTCCAGCCTGATATGCTTCCAGCACATCTGATGCGGGGAAGGTTTTGGAAACTGCCAGCAGTTTGACCGTATCCGGTTCCCGTCCGGCGGCTGCAGCCGTTTCATTCACTTCGTTCAATACTTTAATAAGCTGTTCAGAAAGTTTTGACATGGCTCACCTGATGATTTGTTCCGGGGCTGCAATGGTGATTTTTGTGCCGGCAGGAACGCTTTCTGTCAGCCAGACATTTCCTCCGATCACGGAATCTTTTCCGATCACGATATCGCCCAGGATTGTGGCTCCGGCATAGATCGTCACATTGTCTTCAATGGTCGGATGGCGTTTTTGACCTTTGATGATTTTTCCTTCGGTATCTTTCGGGAAGGAGAGAGCTCCCAGGGTAACGCCCTGATAGATTTTGACATTGGACCCGATGGTTGCGGTTTCCCCGATGACCACTCCTGTTCCGTGGTCGATGAAGATCCCTTCGCCCAGTGTTGCACCGGGATGAATGTCAATTGCCGTGATCCGGTGAGCATATTCGCCCATGATTCTTGGGATCAGCGGGATGCCGTCACGGTAGAGAATGTGTGCGATCCGCTGGATCATGATAGCTTTGATGCAGGGATAGCTGAGGATGATCTCATCCAGAGATTTAGCGGCGGGGTCCCCGTCATAGGCAGCCTGAACGTCTTTCATCAGAATATTTCTCAGGTTCGGGATTTCCGAAAGGAGTTTTTCCGTGGATTTGACAGCCTGATCTCCGCAGTTGCAGGCATTGCATGACTTTGTCAGATTGCAAGTGAAACTGTAAGCCCGTTTGATGGCATCGGAGAGTTGAGTATAAACGGAAGCTGCAGTTTCTGCGGCGGAGAACCGGAGGGTTGCCAGGGAATGAGCTTCGCGTTTTCCGAATCCGGGGAAGATCAGTTCCATGAGTTTTTCCAGAATATCAAGAATTTCCGCTTCCCGGGGCAGATTGCTGCCTTCATTATGATTGACTCCCTGACCGTTGGCATAAGATTCTGCCAGCTGATCGGAGAGGCGGGTGATAAATGCCAGTGCCCGATCCTGCTCCAGCGCTTTCATACATTTTTCCATAAGGATAAACTCCTCTTTCAATAATGGGGTTTATTCAATATTCTGAACCTGTTCTCTGATCTTTTCCAGCTCGGTTTTCAGTTCCACGATCATGGGAGAGATTTCCGGAGAGGCAGCTTTTGTTCCGAGCGTATTACATTCCCGGAAAATTTCCTGAACGAGAAAATCCAGACTTCTTCCGACGGCGTTTTGAGAATCCGCCAATTTTCTGAAATGGTTGAAATGGCAGAAGAGCCGTGTGATCTCTTCGGTGACATCCAGTTTATCGGCGAAGATCACAGCTTCTTTCAAAAGCCGTTCATCATTTTCTTCCACGGGGATATCCAGATCTTTGATTTTTTCCAGCAGTTTTGCTTTCTGCAGTTCCGGCAATTTTGCAGCGAGGGGCTGGATCTGTTTGACTGTCTGTTCCATGGAATCAATGCGTGCAAGCAGATCTGTTTTCAGTTTTTCCCCTTCATGGAACCGCATATTCAGCAGGTTATCCAGCGATCCGGTGACAGCTTCTGTCAGAAGCTTGAGATAAAGCGGATCGGAATAGTCGGCGGAGACAGCGGTAGCCATATCAGGAAGTGCAAGCAGATCTGAGATCGTGATTTCCCCCGGAATATTATTTTCTTTCTGGAATCGTTTTGCCGCGTTGTAAACCGCATGGAGTTTTGAAAAATCCACGGGGCGTTCATTGGAAACTCCGGGGAGAAAATCAATTCTGAGAGTGACTGCTCCTCTGGTAATTTTTTCAGATACGAGACTTCTGAGAGGGATCTCGTACATGGAGAGTTCCCGGGAAAGTCCCAATTTCAGTTCAAACTGCTTCTTGTTGATAGAGCTGATTTCAGCCTTCAAACCGATCCCCGTGGTGGTATCCGTAGCACTTGCGCTCCCGAATCCCGTCATGCTTTTCATTTTTCTGATTAATCCTTTGATTCCTCTGTGCCCGTTGATCCCTCCTTTTTATAATCCGGTGAAAAAGGATCTTCAGAATCATCGGGATACACAGTATATTTAGAGCCAATATATGTTTTGACTTCTTCTTCAGGGATCACAAATACTTTTACCGGACGCCAGTTTCCGAGTTTTTCATCCTTGGAAAGTCCGGTGACGACGATCCGTTGGTTTGTTTCCGGATCGATCCAGACTGCGGAGATCTGAAGCGGTTCTTTTGCCGCTGCAACTTTCAGAAAGTCCAGCCAGCTGTCCTGCGTTGCCGGCTTTTTGGGCTGATCCAAAAGGAAAATCGTCTTATGAACATCCGGCGTTGCAAAACGCACCTTATGGTAGATCTGTCCTTTCAATTCAGGCAGAGCGGAAACTGCAAACATCATGGCTTTTTTCCTGATCTTGCTTCCTGCCAGATCCCGTTTTTCCCGGCTGCGCAGCACGATCCGGTTGACTTCCCAGAACCGGAAATCCCGCTGAGCAGTTCCGACGACCAAAACGTCTTTCTCCATTCCGGGGACGCGCCAACCGAAGCATTGCATCATCATATCCCTGCGGGGATCCGCATAGGTATTCCGTTCATGACGGGTTACGATATGAGCATCCGGAATTGCATCCGGAACCGTGCTTTTCCACAATTCCTGATTCAGGATGATCGGATCGTTATAGCGGATATAGTTCTGCTGAAGCACGGTCAGCCCTTCCAGATTTTCCAATAAATATTCTCTGGCATCCTCTGCTGCTTCTGCCCGGTAATCCGTTACACATCCGGTAAAAAACAGAAGTGTCATCACTGCTGCAAAAATCCCAATGACTGTGTTGATTTTCATTCTGTTATCCTTGTTCTGATCTCAAACGATAATTTTTCAGTTAAAAGGAAATATATCATGTTTTATTGCTTTTTCAAGAAGGTTTTCCGAATTCCCCTGAAGAAAGTCCCGGATATCTTGCAAAAATCCGGAACGGAGATTTTTTTCCCGGAAAATAACGGTCATAAAAAAAGGCTGTTCCCGTTATTTGCCGGAAACAGCCTTTGGATCTTGCAGAATGTCTGATCAGGAAGCAGAAGCTTCTTTCTCAACTTCTTTCTTTCCCGGATTTTTCTTGCTGACTTTCTTCATGGTCCAGTCACAAATGCGCTGGAATATTGCATAAAGAGCCGGGGTGAAGATGATTCCCACCACAGTGGCAAATGCCATTCCGGAGAAGGTGGTGATCCCGATTGCACGGCGGCTTCCGGAACCTGCACCTGTTGCGATCACCAGCGGGAACACCCCGAACAGGAAGCTCCATGCGGTCATGAGCACAGCACGGTAACGCATATTTGCGCCGGAAAGTGCGGCTTCTTCCACATTTTTGCCGGCTTCATGTTCTGTTTTGGAGAATTCCACCATCAGAATAGCGTTCTTTGCTGCAAGCCCGATCAGCATCACCAATCCGAGCTGAGCATAGATACTCAAGTTTTCTTTCATGATCCACAATCCGATCAATGCTCCCAACACTGCAAAGGAGACAGTCAGCATAACAGAAACCGGCAGGATCCAGCTTTCATACTGCGCCACAAGGAACAGGTAGGCAAAGACCAATGCGAGCGCCATCAGGAAGATGATCTGTCCTTCATTTTCCCGTTCCTGATAACTCAGACCGGTCCATTCAACGTGATAATTTTCCGGCATGGGAGTGTTTTCAGCAGCCAGCATCAACTGGTTGGAGCTGACTCCGGGAGCTGCCTGAGAGTTCACTGACGCACTGATCATCTTATTGAAACGGGTGATCTGGCGCGGTCCGGTGGTGAACTTCAAGGTTGCAATGGAGCTGAGCGGAACCATTTCGCCGGAACTGTTGGGAACCTGAATATCCCGGATATCATCCAGAGAAACACGGTGTCCGGGCGCAG
Organism: Lentisphaeria bacterium; assembly: GCA_017456805.1. The sequence continues at coordinate 114,234 of JAFTIQ010000022.1, read as the reverse complement.
CCTGCATCTTTACCTTGAAGTTTCTGTTCATAAAGGTAAAGTCATTGATGTAGAGAGATGCAAGTTTGCTTTGCAGGGTCATGAAGACGGTGGACGGATCCACACCCATGCTTTCCGCTTTTTCGCGGTTCAAATCCAGATAGATCTGAGGCGTATCAGCGTTGTAGCTGGACATGGCGTATGCCGTTGCGGGAGACTGATTCAAAGCGTAGAGATACTTCTTGGTTTCCGCTGAGAGGTCATGGGCAGAGACATCTCCGATGGCGCAGAGGTTGAATGTCACACCCCCGGTTGCGCCAAGCCCCATGATGGCTGGCGGTGTAAAGCACATGATGTTTGCATCAGGAATCTGGCTCAATTGTGCCTGGACGATATTCTTGATGTGGCCGAGCTGAAGTTCCGGCGTGGTTCGGACCGTCCAGTCATCCAGCTGAAGAATACACAATCCGACGTTTTCACCCCGACCGGAGAGGAGACTGAATCCGGAAACCATCATACAGGTATTGATTCCGGGAATCTTCAGGGAGATATCCTGAATCTGCTTCAGAACTTTTCCGGTACGTTCCAGAGAAGCTCCGGAGGGAAGTTCGATGTTACAGAAAATAACCCCTTTGTCTTCTTCAGGAAGGAAGCTGTTTTCCATCTTGGTGGACAGGAAGTAGATCAACCCGAGCACGATTCCGAAAAGGATGATCGTGACAAGTGATTTCCGGACAAGGAATCTCACGAAGAAACTGTAAACTTTCCGGGAACCGTCCAGAGCTTTATTGAATCCGCGGAAGTAGAACGGAACATTGGGATCCGGTTTCCGGAGAATCGTTGCACAGAGCGCGGGACTCAATGTCATAGCCACAACTGTGGAAAGACAGAGAGAGATACACATTGTCATAGCGAACTGAACATAGATGTTCCCCACCATACCGCCATAGAAGGCAAGCGGCGTATAACATGCCAGTGTAACAAGAGTCGTAGCAATAATAGCCCCGGTGATCTGCTGCATACATTTGATGGCTGCTTCTTTCGGAGACAAACCTTCCCGCTCCATCAGCGCCTGAGTATTTTCCACCACAACGATCGCGTCGTCACACAACGAACCGATCACGAGGATCAAACCAAACATGGTCAGCACGTTGATGCTGTAATCGAATGCAAGCATGAAGGGGAATGTTCCCAGCAATGCCACAGGAATTGCAATTGACGGGATCAGGGTTGCGCGCCAATCCTGCAGGAACAGCCAGGTGATCAGAACCACCAGAAGGAGAGCAATAATAATGGTTACGAAGATTTCTTCCAATGTCACTTCGATGAACCGGGTCGGGTCGTATGCAACTTCATAGCTGACACCCTGCGGGAAGCGTTTTTCCCATCTTCTGATCTCTTCTTTTACCTTGTTGACTGTTTCCATTGCGTTTGCTTCAGGAGAACGGTAAACGCCGAGACCCACCACCTGTTTTCCATTGTAGAAGGTATCGCCGGAGTAGGAGCTTGCGCCCAATTCCACAGTTGCAATATCTTTCAGATAGATTACTGAGCCGTCATTATCCCGGCGGACAACGATATTTTCAAATTCTTCTTTCTGAACAAGTCTTCCTTTGACGTTCAGCTTGTAGCTGATGAATTTGTTACTTTTTTCCGTTCCGATAGAACCGGCTGCAGCCTGAATGTTCTGGGAGGCAACCGCTTTCTGAATATCAGCGACGGTGATTCCGAGACCGGACATCCGGATCGGGTCCAGCCAGATACGCATGGAGTATTCCTGCAGAGACATGACTTCGCAGGAGGCAACTCCATCGATTCGGGTGATCGCATCTTTGATATTGGTTTCGATGTAGTTGTTCAACGCCATCATATCGGTGGTGGAACCGTCTGTCAGGAAGGCGAACATTGCAAGAATATCGCCGCCGCGTTTGTTGACGTTTACCCCGAGTTTTGTGACTTCGGAAGGCAGTTTCGGCTCTGCGCGTTTCACTGCGTTCTGCAAGTTCACAAGAGCAATATCGGTATCTGTTCCACTCTTGAACGTGACGTTACAGCTGTAAGAACCGGTGTCGCTGGAGTTGGAGGAGAAGTAGAGCAAATCTTCCACCCCGTTGATCTGGTCTTCGATCGGCATGGCAACCGTCTGTGCCACCACTTCAGCACTTGCCCCGGTATATTCCGCCCACACATACAGCGACGGCGGTGCGATTTCTGGATATTCAGCAACCGGCAATTTATAGAGCGAGATAAGCCCTGCAAGCACCATCACGATACTGATGACGATTGCAAATCTCGGCCGTTCAATAAAAATTCTGGAAAACATGGTTTATTTCTCCGCGGGTTTGGCAATTTCAACCGGCATGCCATCCATAACGATCTTATGTGTTCCGGCAGAAACAATGACCTGATCTTTTTTCAGACCGGATACGACAAGCTGGTATTCTCTGTTGGATCCGCCAGGTACAAAATACTGCTTTTTGACTTTGTTCTGAGCATCCACGACATAAACACATGCACCTTTCTGGTCATAAACAACAGCACTCAGCGGAACTGCAAGCACCTTCTTGCTGTCGCGCCAGGAAAGAGCAACTGCCACGGTACTGCCATTGATCAAATGCATGTTTTTGTTGGAAAATTCCGCAAAAAACTGAATTGCGTCAGTCCGGGAGTTCGCTTCGTTGTTCAAGAATTGAATGCGGCCTTCCAGCGGATACATTTTACCGTTTGCAAGGCGGATCTTGACAACAGCGGATTTCCGCATATTTTCCAGAGAACCGAAGTTGCTGAGATAATCGTTGGTGCTGATGGAGAATCTGACACGGATGGGATCGACTTCAATGACAGTTACCAGGACTCCGCTTCCGGGGGTGATGTAGTTCCCGAATGTCTTTTTGCTGACACCCGCCACGCCGTCGATGGGAGAAACGATTCTGGTATGTTTCAAATCATCTTCTGCTGTGATCAGTTCTGCTTTTGCAGCTTCCAGTTCTGCTCTGGCAGCTTCCAATTCCGCATTGGCGGCATCGAGTGCAGCTTTCCGGCTTTCCATATTATCCTGGCTTTCTGCAGATTTCTGGAACAGGCTGAACACACGGTCATAATTCTGTTTCGCATATTTCTGTCTTGCAACACAGCTCAGAATCTTTGCTTTGATTCCTTTGATCTTTGCTTTCAAGCCTGCAACTGCTGCTTCGTAACGGACAGGATCCAGTTTATAAAGAACCTGACCTTTTTTGACAACATCCCCGTCTTTGAAGCCGACTTCGATGATTTCACCGGAAACCCGGGGAACGATTTCGACCACAGAGGGAGAAACGATGATTCCGGTATAATTACGGGTTCCGCTGTCATTGACTTCCATCACTTTAGAAACAGCAACCACCGGTGCTTTCCGTGCTCCCTGTCCGCAGACGATCGCCGCAGCACAGATCATACATGTCAGAATAAGACTTTTTTTCATTTTTTTCTCTTTCCAGGCTCAATCGCAGTTTCCGGAGCCTTTGTTTTCTTGTTATATGTTATTTTTTGTTTGTTTCACGTTGTTGAAAATCGTTTCCAGAACCTCGTTGAAAATGTTCAGCTTCGTTTCCGGAATCCCCTGCAGAAACGGATCAAACATTCCGCAGAACGATTCATAAACCTCAGACCGGACCTGCTGTCCATATTCTGAAAGACTGACTGCAACTGCTCTGCGGTCGTGTTCATCTTTGCATCTGATCAATAATCCTGCCTGAACCAGAACATCCACCGATTGCGAAATGCCTCCCGAGGTAATTCCAAGTTCTTCCGCGATATCTTTGATTCTCATGACGCCCGAATCATTGAAAAAAATACATGACATTACCCGTAATTGTGAAATCGTCAGTTCTTTTTTCGGTTTGCGTTTTCCGTTGCGTTCATAAAAATTCCTGATAGCTTCTGATGTCTCAAAAAAACGTTTCCAAACGTTACCCCTGTTGTTTGAAATCAGATTTTCCATCCTCTCTCTCCTGTAAAATAATCCTCCCCATAGAAATGTTATCAATCTTTACAATCATTAATCAATAATATACCATAGAATATTAGTTTTTCAACTTAAAAGTTAAGAATTTCTAAAAAAAAAGAATGTTTATCTATTTTTTGAACGACATTCAGACCGAATGAAGAAGTCAAAGAGGAACCGGCAAACGGCGGAACGTTTCTATCAGTTGAGACACACTGATCCGGTAATCCCCGGTTTCCACTTCACTTTGAAGAGATTTCAGCCGCGGTGCTGAAATCAATTCCGGCAGAAGGGCGTTCCAATCGATCTTCCCTTCTCCGGGCATCCGGTGCCAATCTCCGGTTTTATCTGTATCATGAAGATGTGCTGTGACAATGTGCGGCAGCAGTTTTTTCAGCGGATCAGAACAGAAATGAAGCTGGACACCGGATTCATAAAAGAAGGGTTCTCTTTCCGGATCGGGGGTCAGATAATGGGCATGGCCAGTATCGAAACAGCATCCGAACCATGGAGAAGAGATGGATTCAAAAATCGGGAGCAGGGCATCTGCGCTTCCGGGATTATCGCAATTGTTTTCCAGAGCGATGATGATCCGGTGTTTTTCCGCTTCCGGAAGAAGTTCTTCCAGAGCTTGCCGCGCAAGCCTGTTATAATCTTCTGCCGGAGTTCCGAAATAAATGTGTTCATAAGCTCCCATGTGAATGGTATAGGTTTCACATCCCATATCGGCACAATATGCCATTGCAGTTTTATGAGCCTCGATCATGGGGCGGATGAGCGATGGGAACTTGCCGCCTGTTCCCAGCCCCAGAGCTGCTCCCCAGATCCCGTGCGCATCGGGAAATGAAAGATCATACATCCCGGCAACTCTCATCAACCGCAGCAGAAATGCCGGTTCTTCCATGATCCTGTTCAGCAGCTCACTGGAGAGAACCAGCCGGGTGCAGCCGCAGTCCCGGAACTGGGCAAAGATCTCACCAAGCCCGCTTTCCGGGATATCTTTCCATTGATAATAATGGGATGTTCTTACCATTTTATGCCCCTGTCAGCGGACCGTCAGACTGAAATCTTTGATCAGAGTTTTGACATCCTTCATTCCGGTGGTATTGGTCTGGACAAAAATGCTGACTTTTGCGGTGCCGGCGGGCCATGTGCCTTTGCCGTAGAACTCTTTGGAAAATCCTTTGACGGATCCGGTCACAGCGATATATTCCGGAGTTGCCTTGATCAACGGAGTGACATAGTAGAGGGAGCTGCGGATATGCTGGCGGACACCGGTTCCTGCGGCAACATCTTTGGGCAGGGGCTGTTTCAGGGTGATCGTCCAGAAATCACCGGTTTTTTCGATTTTTTCGGGCACACAAATTGCGATATCGAAGTTCGGCAGATCAGATCCATCTTCCTTTGCCCCGAATGCAAGAGCCAGAAATCCGAAAGGTTTCCAGTCAGCAGCATTTTTTACTTTCAGGATCTTATCCCCTTTGGCGGCATTTGCTGCAACGGTGGTGAAAGTTCCTTTCTGGGTAAGGATATGATGAGATTCAATTGCTTTATTATCAGCAGTATAGCAACGGAATCCCACCCGGACGCTTGGCGTGCCGCCATCCGCTTTGATTTTCAGGGAAACGGTATATTCCTTTTTCGGGTCAATGGTCATCAATGGACCGCGCATCATGTAAAACGGGATTGCGGCGGTCAGTTCATTTTCAGCAAAAACGATTCTTTTTTGAGTGGATGCATCCCAGACAGCAGGTTTCATCAAATCCATTTTTTCTTCTGCGGAAACGGCAGTTCCGAGCATCAGCATGGTTGAGAGAGCAACAGCAAAATGTTTTTTCATGATTTTTCCTTTCCTGTTATGACAGTTTTGTTAATGTAGTTCTGTTTTATATGGTTTTCAAATGGTTCTCTGTTTTTCGCTTTATTTTTCTACGGTGAATTGGCGGGTATTCTGCAAGCCGGTCGTGCGTTCTCTGAGCTCCGCACGCCATTTTCCGGGGATGGAATCCAATGCGATGCGGACCGGGATGTCCAGAATACCGTTTTCCATGACATAGAATCCGCTTTCATCGGTAAGATTTCCGGCTCCGTCGTAAAGTTTCAGCTCAATGATCTGACGACCGGCGGCAGGTTTCCGGGGGAGTGCCCAGAGCGAACATTGCAGATTTATGACCGTTCCGGTTTTTACGGTTCCCGGCGCTTTGACTGCAAGTGCGGCAGGGCGATCCGGATAAACGCAGAAGAGACGCCCCTCTCCGGGACCGAGTTCAAAGTCAAAATGCCAAAGTTTGCCTTGAGGATAAGGTTTGATTTTTGAACCGTCCCTGAAATCATAAACAGCGGAAACAGAGCTCCGGTCAGGTTTAAAGGAAAGTTTGACTTTCTGCCGGACCCCGTGAGGAGTGAAATCGATCCCCTGGATCCGGCGCAGGAGCGAATGTTTTCCCAGATAGCCTTCGGCGGTCCATGTGTTGTTCACCACAAGAAAATAGCGGACTCCATTCCAGTGGCGTTCAAAGAACATGACGGGCCCTTTTTCTCCCACGGCTTTGAATCTGCGCCCGGTATTCTCTCCGGAAAGCTTTTTTGCAAAATCGCTGCAGACAGCAAACTTTTCCAGATCGTAGCCGTTCCAGCGGTAGTTGAGTTTGATCATATTGGGATAGCTTGCGGTACAATAGTCATCGACGACGATTTTTGCGTGGGCAGAGGCTTTGAGCAGGGCTTCATGGATCTCCTTCGAGGCGGCAGACCGCATCGGAACGATGATGGTGTGGTACTGATCCAAACCGTCTTTCAGGAATTTTTCCCGTGTGACATAATCAAAATGTATGTTATTTTGAGTAAGTGCGCGGAGCCATTGGACCCGGACCCGGTAACCGTTCCAATCGTGCTCGGAGTAGTATGTGATATCTTCCGGCATGAACAGGGCGACTTTTGCCTCAGGTTCTCCGGTATCTCTCAGAAGAAGTGCCGCAGGATAGAAAAGCTCCCGGACAAAGGTTCCGTACTGATCCGCCATTCCCTTCATGGGAAGATAGGTTTTTGCATTGGTTTCCGCATCGTACCAGCCGTAGGTGTTGAAGAAACAGAGATCATGCATGGGGGCAACCCCTGCTGCAACCCAGGAGTTTGCGATCAGATCATCCACCGATCGCGGCATGAAATATGTTTTTCCGTTGAGAACAGCTTTCTCCTGACTGTTGGTCCAGTAATACATCGTCAGGGTGGGCTGATATTTTTTCCCGGAAACCTGAGCATGTGCCCAGCCGTAACGGAGTCTTCCGGCAACATCCATCAGGGAGGGCGTATATGCCCAGTCAGATCCCATATCCACGCTGCGGAACAGCCCCGGCGATGCCGGATCAGTCCAGAGGAGATTATCCGGTTTGATCCTCTTTACCACGGCTCCGGTGCTGCGGTTCAAGGGATAGATCATATCGCCTTCCTGACGGTACCAATACAACATGTTCCATGCTTCTCCCGGCTGATAAACTCCATTGCTGTCAAACTGCATGGTATCGCGGTCAAGACACATATCCGGGTTGATTTTTGCCTTTGCGACAGGGGGCACAAACCCCAGATTCTTTTCTGCGATTTTCATCAGGACAGGATATTTTTTCCAATCAGAGAACCGCCAGGAACCGATGGATTCAGAGTTCAGCATGGTGCTGTACCAGGCGAAAGAATCCCGCAGATCCCGCAATCCGGGAAGGACAGCTTCCGCCGTTTTTTCAATATCGAAATTGTTCCTGACAAGTTCCCGGTGGTTCCGCAGATCCAGAGAGAGCAACATTCCGTTACGGATGATTTCTTCTGCTTTTGCGGCAGAACCGTTCCGGGCATTGATCCCGAGTCTCTTTTCATATTCAAAGGGAACTTCCCCTTCGCCGCCCCAGGAGAGAAAACGGATCAGGTCTTTCCGCAATGCACCCCGGATCTGATAGCGTCCTTTATATTCATAAAGCGTTTTTCCATCAGAAGATATGACCAGCCGGAGCGGACCGTCCCCGGGCGTTTTCAACGCGGGATTCAGTTTGAACCGGACCTGATTTCTTCCGGGTTTCAAGGTAACCGCGTTTTTGAATCTCTGAAAATCTGTGATGGTTTCAAGCGTGACATCCTGAGTTTTTTCTGAAATCAGTTCCAGCGTGATGCCCGCATCAGGATCATTCCGGAAAAAGACCGGTACTGCAAACGGCTGGATCTGAATGGATTTTCGTTCCATGGAAGCTGCAATCGGTTTTTCCGCCGCAGAAAGAGCCTTGATCTCTTCCGGATCCAATGCCCGGGAAAAAATCAGAAATTCATCAAGCAAAGCATCCGCGCTCCGTTCGGACCAGAGATTTTTGCCGATACAGAAAAGATAACCGGCTTCCGGAAACTCCGCAAACGTGCGTTTGGATTCCCCCTTCCGGATCCCATTGACATAATAGATGAATTTTGACTCATCCCAGCTGATCGCAATATGAGTCCATTTGCGGAAGTTTTCCTGCCGGAAGTAAAGTGTTTGAGGCGACCCGGCAACGATTCGGTTCCCATCCATGCACCACAACGGTTTCCGCCATCCGATTCCGAAACAGAATAAACCGGAATAGTTGGATTTCAAATTTGTCTCCGGAATTGTCCTGATAAAAAAGCTGACGGTTCCCTGTTTTTTGGGGAAAATCTTTCTGACGGAGTCAAGGGAGAGCTGGATTCCGCTTTCCAGAACGGGCCGGGCACTGTTTCCGGGCAGAAAACCTGTGGGAGCTTCTGTATTATAGGGATATAGAAGAGTGTGTTCCAGCTGCATTTTTTTGAAAAAAACGGGTGCTCCGGAATCGATCTCTGCCTTGATAACAGCTTTCGGCTCCCGGAACTGAAGAGCCCGGATATCTGTCCGTGCAGCAACGGCAAACCGCTGCCATTCCCCGTTCAGAACGAATTCCTGTTTGCCGATGGTGCAACTGCGGAGTTTTTTTGCGTAGGCAGGATCTTTGTTGATCAGTTTATTCCCGGCGAATTTCTCCAGAGCGGCTTTGATTTGCTGTTCAGAAAGTTTTTCCGGAACAAAGGAGAGTTGCAGCGTGATCCTGGAACCTTTTTGTCCTTTGACCCAGACGGAATAGGTCAGCGCAGTTTCCGGGAGAGTGAAAAAGATCCTTCTGTTCCAAAGCTGAACGGGGATCGCATTGGAGGCAAAACCTTTTCCTGTCACTTGCAGAATTTTTTCGTTCTGTTGGGAGGAAAACTCCAGTTTACTTCCTGCCATCGGCTGAAAGAATTCCGGAGAAGCCGGTTCTGCCATTTGCGGGGGCAGAAAATTGAAGGAGCTCCGCTGAAAATAATATCCGTTTCCGAATTTGCCCGGAACGATTCCGGATTGCGGGAGCTGAAGATCCAGCGATTCTCCGCCGATCGCCGCCGGTGAATCAAAATCCACCCGGAGAACCAGATCTTTCTGTAATGCGGAAAGAGATAGAATCGCAAGAGAGAACAGAATAAAAAGCAATTTTTTCATAGGGGATTCACCTTTCTTCTTTTTTCAGCCGGTAAAGCCGGGTTTCTGTGCCATTGGTCTTGAAGGAAATGTGATCGGTGTTTTCAACTTCTTCTCCGGTAAAGACTTCTGAGATTTTTGCATAAGTTTCCGGAAGCGTGATGTCAATCTCTTCTGCTTTTCCGATGTGGATCCCAAGCATCCGTTCATTGACATAAACCGGGCAGGGTACGGAAGAATAGATCCAGACCCCGGCGGAACGGAGGATCTCCCGCATTTTTTCCGGCGTGATCACCCGGGGATCATGAACATAAAGTGAACGCCAGCCTTCCATTTGCTGAAGGGCAAGACCGGAAGTGCCAAAGGGAACTCCGCAAATCTTTTCCACATTGGATTCATCCCATTTTCCCTCATTGATGATCCCCGGACCATAGGACCAGATCACAAGCCGGTTTTCTTTCATCACCCGCTCTTTCAGGATCGTTTTTTTCCGGAGATCCAGTTCAAATGGATGACACAGGATCACAGCTTTGATTCCTGTCAGATCCAGCATTTCAAGATCGTTGAAGGAGACAAACCGGAAGGGGGCACCGCTGCGGTTCATGTTCAATTTCCAGGGGAGATGAAAATTGTTGGAGTTGGGATGCATATTATTGATATAATAAACATTTTCCGGATCAACGACGATCAGGGTTTCCGCTTTGCTGACCGGCGGATGTTTTGATTCTTCTTCCCAGAGATTCCGGATGGAACCGATGGTTCTGATACATTCCGGTGAATAACTTCCGCCCCATTTATCGAAAAACCAGAGAGAGGTCCCTTCCACCAGATTGAGGGCAAGTTCCCGTTTGATGGAGGATTCCAGTTCTGTTTCGTTATGCATTGCCACCCAGTCCGGAGGGAATGTTCCGCCATCCGGACCTTTGCTTGTCCAGGTTTCATTGTCTGCGGAGTTGAACATCTGTTTTCCCCGGGCATGGATGGTTCCGACGACACAGAGGGAGCCGCTTCCGCCGCCGATGGCTCTATCCGTTGCCGGAGCCAGAAGATAATCAATCGCATCCGATTGAAGCAGACGTTCATATTCCATGTGACCGTTGGAGGAAAGCATATACTGTCCTTCGGTGGTGATATAGCCGTAAACAGCGCCGAGTTCCACTTCCGGCAAAACGATTTTCCGGGCTTCTTTCAGGAAGAAATCAATGGTATCCGCAATCAGTTCGTTGCAGAATTTCCAGTAATCGATCACATCTGCCTGCTGTTCCGGATCATAAAACAAGCCTCCGGCATCCTCCCGGATCAGGGGATCAACTTCTGAATCATCATATCCTGCCCAATAACCGGTGGTGTCATATTTCCCTTTGACGGAAAATTCCCGCAATCCTTTTTCTCTTCTTCCCATGGAAGGAATATCGTTCCACGGTTTTCCGTTACCTTTGCACCAGTTCCGGAATCCGTTCAGACGGAAGAGGCTTTCTGCGCCGCGGCAGCGGTCATGCCATTCTGTACCGCCGCCGCAGCCGAAGGCATAGGAGACGATCCGGCTGCCGTATTTTTCTGTCAGATGGGATAGCAGAACCTTCATATATTTCAATGTATCCTGTCGCCAGAGAGTGCTGCCGGCGATCCTTCCCAGTTCATAGTATGAGTCATGCCGTGCCCCATACGCCCCCAGATACCGTGCCCACCAGAGCGGGGTGTTGAGATCCACAAAACAGATAAATTTTGCCTCCGGGATTTTCCGGAGGATATCCTCAAACGCGGCATCAGCGGCATCAAGATCATATTGATCTTTTCCTGTCCAGACCGGCGGATATTTCGTATAGGGTGTTCCCAGGGCGTTGAGACAGTTGGAGATCATAACGGAAAAGGTATCCACTCCGGCATCGGAAAACTCTTTCATGGTGTCCACTTCCGGATAGAAACTTCTGTAAGCGAGAAATCTTTTTTTCATTTTGACCGCCTCCTTTTTATTCGGTACAGATGAATTCAAACCACTGATTTACATCCATGTGGAAGTTCACGTTGGCTCCGCCGAAATAGTAGAGAGGTCCCTTGTAATCATGTTTGATGGAACCATCGGCATCGAAACAGGTGAGAGAGATCCTCAGACCGTTTCCGACGGCGGGGGTGAAGGGATGAAGTGTTCCTTCCGGGAATGCCATTTCATAGATCAGGGTACCATTTTTCCGCCGGATCACGGTTTTGATCCGTTTTGTATCGACAGATCCGCCTGCGGGGATATCCGGTTCACGGTAATTTCCAGCTGTGCCGTTTTTATGCAGTCCGGTGTGCCCGCGGTAAAAACCCGGATGAAACTTTTCCCCGTTCCAGTGCCGCCACGGATAGATTCCGAACAGCAGATTGTCATCGATCCAGAGCCAGATATCATTGTGCCGGGTGACGGGGGTTTTATCTTTGACGATTGCCGCCATGTACAATGTTGTGCCGTGCCATGCGATATAAAATTTCCCGGGGGACATCATGGAATCCGGTGCGGGTTCATCCGGATCGGTCATGCGGACCCGTTCCATCAGAACCGGGTTTATAGATTCAAGCCTCCAGTCGGAGAGATCGCCATCGATCACAGGCGGTTTGTTCAGCCTTACTGCTTTCCGGAAGTGGAGCCGTTCCCGGAGCTCGATCGTTTCCCCGTTGTCCAGCGTGACCGTCACGTCGGCAAATTCATTGAAATTGGATTTTGCCATCATGGGATTGAAAATGAACTGAACCGTTCCTTTTGCGCCGGGTCCGATGCGGAATTTTTCTCTCATTTCATACGGGACCGGGGCAATGGAAAGAAGATCATTGAAAAAGCTTACGGTTCCGGAAATGGTTTTATCCGAGCGGTTTTGGATCACCACTTCCATGCCGGGTTCTCTTCCGGCGATGGGGGAAAGTTTGCATAAAACCGGATTTTCCACCTTGAGCGTTCCGAAAAGAATGGCATAATTTTCCTGATTGCTTTCCAGCGCAATAATTGCGGGATATTCTCTGCTTTTCAGTTTCGGAAGCGTGATTGGTTTCCGGATATCAAAGAAGTGTTCTGTTCCTGAAATGTATAAAATGCCCTTTGGATCTTTGATGGAATCCAGTTTCAGATCGAAGTTCAATTTTCCCCCCGGCATCCCGGAAAGCGGAGTCAGCCCGGATGATTTCATCTCTTTGAAGCTCAGGTTTTTGACGATGGAATCGAAGATCAGCGTGCAAGGATATTTTCCTGTCTGGATGATTGCTTTTCCATTGACTGGTTTCATATAGGCGATTCTTCCGAAAATATCCCGGAGCTTAAATGGGACTGTTGTGTTCACAATGATGGGATTCCCGGGCGAACCCTCTCTGGGATCGATCCCGCAAACGGTGTTTTCCCGGTCAAAACAATAAATTTTTGCGCTGGGGAGCATCCGGCTGAACCGGAGCTTTGCACGGTCAAAATCCTGAATCAGATTGCAATAAACGAGTGTGGAAACGGTGGGCAGGATCGAGACACCCCCGCCCAGAGATGTTTTGCTGTCCCACCTGCGGGATTCGTAACCGCGTTCCATCACAAGTTCCGGCGCCATGATGGGACGGTCCACCAGCTGATGATAGCGGTAATTGTCATAGACGGAGCTGCCCGGATCGGAGGTGCGGAAATCTGTTGTATCGGGATTTTTCAGCGGAAAAAGATTGCCCTGATGGTAATAGTAGATCCCCTGGAAATTCTGTTCCATCAGACTCCAGATCCCCCGCATGGTTCCTGCTGCATAATTGATATGACCGGGCGGCATCCGCAAAGCTCCTTCGGTCATAGTGAAGGGCGGGGCGGAACGTTTGAATTTTGTCCGGTAGTAATTTTTGTATGGGATCACGCTTTCGTTGAATGGAAAACCGGCGGTTGCGCCGTAGAGATGCAGATTCAGAAAATCGGCATACTTCCACAGCTCATATTTGTCAAAATCTGCAACTGTGACAAAATTGATACAGAATCCGACCTTGATTTCCGGGAACCGTTTTTTACACTCTTCATAGACCTTTTTCTGGAGAGCGATCACCCGGTCATTGAGCCTGCGTTCCAATCCTGACGGAACGACCCAGTCGATTGCCTGCCGGTTCTGACGGATATATTCCAGAATAAAATCGGCGTATGCATTTACATCGTAATCGATCAGTTCCATCCCTTTTTTCCCTGCATAAAGAATGGGATTTTTTGTCGGTTTCTGAGCACCTTCCGGGATGAATCGTGCGATGTGAACCTGTTCAATATTCGGCATATAAGTCTGCAAAGGATAACCTGGCAGTTTTTTCCTGATGATCACCGGGCCGGGATAAACCGGCTGGAGCTGACGCCAGTTGTAGCTTTCCGAGAGTTCACAGCTGCGGAAGGAACCTGTTTTTCTGGTCATATCCTGGGCTTGCAGAGAGGTCCCGGCAGAACTTGCTCCATCGTAATATTTCACCGGAAGCCCACGGGTCCAGAAGTAACTGTTTTGTTTCTCTCTGGGCGGAATCTGTTTCGGCATGGGCACAACTCCGAAGAGGGAAGTATCTTCCGCCAGAACCTTTTCTTTTGAGATCAGTTCTGCTTTGATCCGGTAAAGGATCCCCGTCGGGATCTGAGCTTTTTCCCATAAAACAAACCGTTTGACTTTATGATTTCCGGGTGTGAGATTCCGTTTTTTTGCAGCATCCGAGGCATAAAAACTCTTATCTGCAAGGGGCGCGGCATCCGTCATGGGAAACTTGAAAGTCCCGATATCATTATATTCAAAATCCGTTACTGTTACTTTCAGCTCAGCATCCTCCGGGATTTTTCCCCGGATGGAGGCATCGAACCGCAAAGGATCCTGTTCATAAAACAGTCCTCCGACTGCGGGATTGCTTAATTCCAGCAGATGAGATTGCGTTTGTTCCGCAGAGGGAAGAGGGGCGGTTTCTGCCGTTTCCGCGACGGTGATATCGGTCAGGTAACAGCTTCCGCGAACAAGTTCTCCCCGGAATCCGAACTCAATCTGAATGTGATCATGTCCAGCCGGAATTAGAATTTCATAATACCGCCAGATCAGATTGTCAATCGTGCGTTTTCCCCACATCCACGGAGATTTTACGGAGTTATCCCATTCCGTATATACGGTTTTCAGAACATCTCCTGTTTTACCGGCGGGATCGCAGGCCCGGACGATCACATGGGCAGCATAGGAAAAATCCTGCTGAACCAGATAATTATCTGCGGCGAAGAAACTGACTTTTACGGCGCGTTTCTGAACGGGAATCGCCGGGGAGAACCAGCGGGTGACGTTTTCTGCTTCCTCAGCATTGTTCCGGCTGACCGCCAGAGAGCCTGTGAGATTCGGGACGCGTGCCGTCCTGCTCCAGTATGCGTTTCCTTCCCGTTTCCAGTTTGCATCGTCAGCGGTAAACCGGTTTTGATAGAAGATTTTTGTTTGAGGAAAACAGAAGGCGAGCGGCAGCAGGAAAAGAAAGCAGAGCAAACGTTTCATTTTTTGATATTCCTTTTGGAAAGGGTTTGAATGGTGCAATCTCCGGAAAAAACGCTTTTGAACAGATGATTCCCTTTTGATTCGGGAGCATCCGGGAAAATGATTTTGGAGGCTGCGGCGCGGATGATCTCCCGCAAGGGCGGGATCAGCAGGGAAAGATTTGGGAGCAGGGTCCGTTTCTGGTTCAAATCCTGTCCGCAGCCAAGCAGGGAAATTTCTTCCGGAATCTTCAACCCGCCTTGAAGCAGTACCCCGTAAACCTTGTAAAGCAGCGTGTTTGAGTTGCTGAAAAGTGCCGTGGGGCGTTCGGAGGGCGGGAGTGCAAGGATCTTTTCGCCTTCTTCCTGCCCGGGGAAATGGTTGAGATCATCCGGGATCGCCACACTGTAAGTCTGAAGTTCCATATTCCGTTTTTTTGCCTCGTCAGCCGCAGCTTCATAGAAGATATTGGAGTTTCGCCCCAGCTCGCGATCGCGGAAAATATCATAAAGAACCACTCCGATCCTCTTGTGTCCGTGCTGATGAAGGATCCGGACAGCTTCCCGCCCGGTTTCATTATAATCTCTTCCGATGAATCCCAGCTGATCCGAGATGGAATAAAACAATTGCACCACCGGGATCCCGTCATTCAGAAATTGATGATAGGATTCCGCATTATTTCCGGCTTCCGTTGCCACGGGGATCGTGATGATTCCATCCAGATTTCTGGAACGGGAGGATTCCAGAGAGCGTTTTTCCAGTTCCAGAGTGGACGTCGGATAAAGAATGATATCATAGTTCTGTTCATAACAGTAATTATGCAGCTCTTCCAGCAGGCGCATGAGAATATAGCTGCTGGAACAGTTGAGGAATACCCCGATCAGATAGGATTTCCCGAACTGAAATCCCCGTGCCGCCAAATTGGGCTTGTAATTGTGTTTCCGGGCAATGGAACGAATCATTTCCCGGGTTTTCTCTGACATCCGGGTGCTGGAACTTTTTTCCGACAGAGCCACACTGACAACCGCTGGAGATACCCCCGCGATTTTCGCAATATCCTTGATCGTGATATTCTTTTTCATAAAGAATTTCCGCCTTGCAAAAAAAAGTGATTAAACGTGTCATCAATTTGGTAAAATATAACACCGGTTATTTCTGTTTGCAAGAGGAAATTTTAATTTTTTTTATTTTTTCAGAAAATCAGAGCTTTGCCGGGGCAACTGGAGGACTGCTTAACGGCGGTTCATCATCTCTTCCCGGGCACGCCGCAAGGTTGCCTGCTCTTCTTCCGTCAGAGCGTTGATCCCTTCCCGGGAAAGTTTGATCAGAAGCCGCTGGACTTCATCTCTGGAAACAGAAGAACCGGGTTGACGGAATGCTGGACCGGAAACCTTCCATCCGGGCGGCAGGCCATTCTGCTGATCTTTTCTGCTTCCGAACAACGCTTTCAATGGATCCCAGGCAATCTGTTCTTTGCATACGATCCTCATAAAGAGATAACCGAAAACGAACCCGAGAATATGAGCAAGGTATGCAGTATGCCCGCCGGGATTGGTAATTTGACTGATCACTTCAATGATGATATAAACGCTTGCCAGTGTTTTGAGTTTGATGGGAAACGGGATGAAAAGCAGGAGCATGGGAATATCCGGCAGAAGCATTGCTGAGGCAAGAATGACCCCCATAACACATCCGCTTGCACCGATCAGGGCATAATTATCATGATTCCAATTGACGGCGAACCAGAGGATATTTCCCAGCAATCCTGCGGCAAAATAGAGCAGGAGAAACTTCTTTGCTCCCAGCACCGGCGCAGCAAGACTGCCGAAAATATAAAGCCCGAACATATTGAAGAAAAAGTGCCCGAACCCTTCATGAAGGAACATGGCTGTGAAAAATCTCCAGATCTCCAGCTGCTTGATGCTTGCCACGGAAAGAGCAAAATCTTCTGAAAGATCACTTCCTGACATCATGTGCTGAATGACAAATACCACGAAGTTTGCAATGATCAATCCGAACATCGCATGGAAGCCGCTCCGGGCATCATCTTCCGGATTCCGTCTCATATTTTCCTGATTTCCAAACATGAATAAATCCTTATAAAATTTCCTTTTTTGCAGCACGGGACATGAGTTTACTGACAGCCTCTTCCGGCGCAAGATCGGAATATAAAACATCATAAACCGCATTGATAAGCGGGGTTTCTATATTATACTTTTCAGCAATCTGCCGGGCGGAAATTGCAGTTTTGACCCCTTCCGCCACGGCTCCGTTCATTGCCTGAGTGATCTCTTCCAGAGACATTCCGCTGCCCAGCGATTTCCCGACAAACCGGTTCCGGCTGTGCTGACTCATACAGGTGACGATCAGATCTCCCACACCGGAGAGTCCGGCAAAGGTTTCTCTTTTTCCGCCCAGCGCAGTTCCAAGACGCGCCATTTCTGCGATTCCTCTGGTCATCAGCGCCGCTTTCGTATTGTCTCCCATCGCATCGCAGGTCCCGGCAGCAATGGCAAGAACGTTTTTCAGAGCTCCGCCAAGTTCCACTCCTGCCACATCATCGGTTGTATAAACCCGGAAGGCGGAGGAAAGAAAAAACTGCTGAACTTTGGTTGCTGCTGCTTCATCGAAGGCGGCGGCAACAACGGCTGTCGGGATGTTTTTTGCCGTTTCCTCAGCGTGGCTCGGACCGGAGAGTACAGCGTAATTTTTTACGGTTCCGAAGATCTCTTCATAGATTTCACTCATCCGTTTCAGGGAACCGTTCTCAATCCCTTTTGCCACGTTGACGATGGGATAGTTTTCCGGGGAGAGCAGCCCTTTGAATTTGCAAAGAGTTTCCCGCATGTATTGGGAGGGAACTGCCAGCACTGCCAGATCGATTCCTTCCACTGCCTTTGCCGGATCTGATTCCAGATTCAGCTGTTCCGGCAGGGGGATCCCTTTCAAATACTTATTCTCCCGGGACTGCTTCATCTGTTCCAGCCGTTCCTGACGGCGGCACCATAGGGTGACATCGTGTCCATTGGAAAGCAGAACAAGGGCAAGGGCGGTTCCCCATCCGCCATCGCCGATCACAACGGCTTTACTCATCCTTTTTTGCCTTTTCGAAACGGTTTTCAGTTCCTTCCAGCAGCCGTTTGATATTGGAACGGTGCTTGACGATCGTCAGGATGGAAAGCAGAACGATGGGAATCAGACATGCGACCCCGGTCTTGTATCCGGGAAACAGCGAGAGCTCCGGAAAAATGATGTAGAAGATCACTGCTGTCAGCGCAAAGATCACTGCGGCGGTAATGCTTGCCAGAGAGACATAGCGGGTTGTGAGAAACACCAGTGCCCAGACGATGAGCGCGGTGACGATTGCCGCCCAGCTGAGGGGCAGAAATGCTCCGGCAGCAGTGGCAACGCCTTTGCCGCCTTTGAATTTCAGGTAAACGGGCCAGATATGACCGGCGACCACCAGAAAAGCGGTCACCGCAGGCAGGATCCCGTAAGGATCATCTTTGGAAAGAAGTACCGCTGCTGTTACAGGAAGTGCCCCTTTGAGGAAGTCAAGAAGAAAACAGAGTTTTCCCCACCATTTTCCGACGACCCGGGTCACATTCGTTGCGCCGATGTTGCAGCTGCCTTCTTTCCGGATATCTTTTCCGTTCAATTTTCCGATGATGTAGCCGAACGGGATTCCTCCGATCAGGAATGCACCGACGGCAAAAATTGCAAGTTTCAAATAGAATTCAGTATTCATGTTTCAATCCTTTCCCGAGGGGTTAAAAGCACCAGCTTCCGTTGCGGAACACGGGGATCCGTTCTCCCTGTTCCGTGATGCCGGTAATATCAAGATCCGGGGTCCCGATCATAAAGTCAACGTGGATCATGCTGTCATTGATTCCCATTTCCTGAATCTGTTCCCGGGTATATTTTTCATAGTTTGCGATACAGTTGTCGAAGCCGCGGCCGAGGGCGACATGACAGCTGGCATTTTCATCGTAAAGGGTATTATAAAAGAGGATCCCCATATCGCTGATAGGGGATTTATAATCGATCAGAGCGCACTCTCCGAGATAACCTGCTGTTTCATCCATGGAGATCATCTTTTCCAGAGCTTCCTGTCCTTTTTCTGCATGGACCTCTACGGCTTTCCCCTGTTCAAAGCGAATGGAAAAGTTTTCGATGAGGGTACCCTGCCAGGAGAGGGGTTTTGAGGAGACGAGGGTTCCTTCAGCTTCGCCTTTTTTCGGGGAGGTAAAGATTTCTTCCGAGGGGATATTTGGATTGAATTCTCTTCTGCTCAAATCTTTTTCGCTGCCGCCTGCAAAGATTCCTTCCGGGATCAGTCCCACGCGGAAATCGGTTCCGTTGGATGCTTTGTATTCCAATGATTTAAAGTGGAACGCATTGAGTTTTTCCGCCCGTGCATGAATGGTTTTGTTGTGTTCTTCCCAGTTGGCGATGGGATCTCCCACGGCGCGGGCGGCATTGAGGATTGCATCCCAGAGTTTTTCCACGGCATCCGCTTCCGGGATTCCGGGGAAGACTTTTTTTGCCCAATTGATTCCGGGAACTCCTGCGATACACCACTGATGTTTGTTTTCCATGGCATCGCGGAAGGGTTTGATTTTCGGATACCGGGCAGCCTGAGCGCGGGCGCGTTTTCCCTGATCGATCCCATCCATACCGTCGGGATCATCGGAATCCAGCCAGAGGAGAGCAGGCAGGGCTTCTGCGCGCCACTTCCATTTGGCGAGTTCCCATTCCGCAATGCCGGAGAGGGATTCTTCTGTACGGTATTGCTGATCCAGTTTTGCAAGGGGCATATCATCCCATGTGACGACCACTCTGCCGGCTCCGGCAAGGTAGCATTTTTCCACGACCATCCGGACAAATTCCGGCTGATCCAAGCCTGCAATCACCAATATTTCCTGTCCGGGAACAGGGTTGATCCCGGTTTTTACGATCAAATCTGCGTATGCTTCAAGTTTCTTCTGATCCATTTTCTTATCCTTTCTGACAGGGGGCTAATATATCATCATTTCCGGAAAAATACAAGTCAATCCTGCACAATCGGGAGAATGAGGGTAAAGGCTGCCCCTGTTCCGTCATAGCTGTATTGAATCCATCCGTTATGTTCCAGAGCCACACCGTAAGACATGGAAAGTCCCATTCCGGTTCCTTTTCCTGTTGGTTTTGTGGTGAAAAACGGCTCAAAAATCTTTTCTGCCAATTCTTTCGGGACACCGGGACCGGAATCTTTGACACAGATTCCGCAGAGGTTGTCCAGAGGAATTTTCTTAAGTTCTGCCGGAGGTTTCGGGATGATATTGATCTCCGTCAGGGTTCCGGCGGAGAGTGTGAGTTTTCTCTGATCTTCGGGCAGAGATTCCATGGCATCACGGGCATTGATGATCAGGTTGAGCACAGCCTGATTCAGCTGGGTTTCATCACCGAAAACCCGAATGACATCCGGCGAGCATTTTGTATCAATGACGAGTCCGGCTCTGGCATCGGGCAGATAGAGTTCCCGGGCATTTTCCAGAATTTTGTTCAATTCAAGAGTCTTGTTCTGGCGGCGTCCTTTCCGGGCGTAGCCGAGAAGCTGACCGGTGAGTTTTGCCGCCTGCTGGGAGATATTATCGATTTTTTCCAGATGCTGCATATTGCTTTCCGAAGCACCTTCCATATAGATAAGATCCAGATGTCCCTGAATGGCATGGAGATGGTTGTTGAAGTCATGAGCGATTCCGCCTGCAAGCCTTCCGATCGCTTCGAGCCGCTGACGATGGGCGTGTTCGATTCTCCATGCTTCCCGTTCTCTGGCGATCCGCTGACGTTCTGTGATATCGCGTCCGATGAAAACGTAAGCGGGCATCCCGGAAAAGTAGATCCTGTTCAGAAGGAATTCCAGTTCTGCGTCCTTACCGGGAAGTTTGGAACGGATGATTGTACCATCCTCGGGAAGATCCTGCTGGGAGGTCAGAATGGAGATCCCGGCAAGATTTTTCAGGTTTTCGCCGATGGCATCAGAAATGGTGCTGAGCCCGCATGCTTTCAGTGCCGCATGGTTGGCATCGATCACGATCCCTTTTGAATCCGAAACGAAAATCAGGTCGTCTGCATTCTGAATAATGGTCCGGCAGCGCTGTTCTGATTCCTGAAGAGTCTGTTCCAGTAATTTGTATTGACCGTATCCGCCGAAGAATGCGACGATGATATCCAGTGCGCTCCGGCTGTTTTGGGGGGCATCGAACCGGATTCTGTGAAGGTAAACGGTTGTGATGACAGAGAGCCAGAATGCCAGGAATACCTGCGGAAGAAGATGAGGCCAGAACTGAAGGATCGCTCCGGGATTCCCCCAGTAATAGACACTGAGAAAAATAACACTGTCGAAGAGCTGTCCGACAAGGATTGCCAGAAGAACGGAGATGAACATATTGAAATTTCTGTTCCGCATCTGCTGATAGACCATTGGGATCAGAAACAGGTCAAAGGTCAATGCGATAGTGGATGCTGCCATGTGTTTGGTTGTCCCGCTGAGGAGATCTTTCAGGAAATCAGCGGTCATGCCGTTGGCGTTTGCAAAATCCGGCGCGGAACTTTCCAGAGTTCCCACGGATCTGAGATAAAAAAGCATCCCGAATCCTGCCATGACCGCAATAATGATCCGCTGAGCGGAAAGTGTGCCGTCAACAATATAGATCACCAGAATGATCCCCAGACTCGGAAGGAGGATCGCGGAACTGGAAACTCCGAGATCCAGAGAGGCTTCGGTGGATAGAAAACGGACTCCTGCCGCCGCCATGAAGTGGGCAAACACAATAATAACTCCGAAGGAGAAAAACAGCGGCGGCGAGCCGATGATCTTTCTGAGAGAGTGAAGAATCAGAAGAAATACCAGAATAAAGGTGGATTCCAGCCAGATCAGACCGTAGCTGAAAAGGGAGTCTATTGTAAAGAGTTCCGTCATAATTTTTCCCGTAAATCTTTCAGGGTCCCGCGGATGACGGCTGCCCGTTCCACTTCACGTTCTTCCTCATTGAGTTCTTTCCCGGCATGACAGATCAAATGAGCCTGCTGCACCAGAAGGAAAAGATTGTTGACCGCATTGATATCCACAGAGGAGAACATATTCAAGTCTACTCCCAGACGGAGGGCGGAAAGAGCATCCAGAGCTTCCCGGATCTGAAGTTTATAGCAGTAACGCAGCATGCCGTATGCCCTGCCTACATGATCCAGAAGGAAATCCCGCTTTCTGGAAAGGAGATACATTCTTGCCTCTTTTTCATGCCGGATGATCTGCCGGATCAACCCGTTCAGACGGAAGATGATCTGTTCTTCGCTTTCCCCCAGGGAACTCTGATTGGAGATCTGATAAAGATTTCCGGTGAAATGGGAGGTTGAGCCATAGAACCCGCAAGCGGTCATTCCCAGTTTAGAGACCCCCTGGATCACCCCGTTGATTTTTTCAGAAAGCTGCAATCCGGGCAGATGCAGGATCACCGAGGCGCACATCCCTGTTCCAAGATCCGATGGGCTGGAGGTGAGATAGCCGAAAGTCTTATCAAACGCAAATTCCAGTTCGGAGGAAAGTTTGTCATCCAGAACATTCAGCCGGTCCCAAATCACCGGGAGCTGGAGCCCCGGCGCAAGAGACTGGATCCGCAGATGATCCTCCCCGTTGATCATGATGGAGACGGATTCATTTTTCTCAGCGACCAGAGCAGACTCCTGAGATTCTTTCAAAAATGTTTTGCTGATCAGACGGCGTTCCAGAAGCAGCTGTTTTTCCAGCGGATTCAGATTGGGATAATCGATGTTCATAGGCTCTGCAATGGATTCCGTTCGGTTCAAGGCATCCAGACACATTCCGCAGACGTTCTGAAGAGTTGCTTTTTCTCCGGAGACGGGGAACGGCATATCCTTCAGATTCCGGGCAAGCCGGATTCCGGTGCTTATGACAATATCATCTTCCGGTCCGGCAGGAGCAAGCCAGCTGACAGGATTCCGGATCAGGCAGGAGAGATCATTTTTCATTCTGGAGTGCCTCCAATTCTTTCTGCATCTGATTGATCTTGTCCCGGAGCTCTGCGGCTTCTTCATACCGTTCTGCTGCGATGGCATCCTGCAGTTCCGACTGAGTGTGTTTGAGATTCATCTGGAGCAGGGATATGGAAGGCTTTTTCCGCTTTTTTGCGGGAGAACCCGCCGGAAGCGGATGTTTGCCGGTGTGACTCGTCCCCCTGTGCATGGTGTCAATCGTCTGTTCCAGTACCTTCCGGAATGCCCGGTAACAATCCGGACAACCCATTTTTCCTGTTTTCTGAAAAGATTCGCTATCCCAGCCGCAGGACTTGCAGACGATTTTTTTCATGGGCGGCGGCATCTTCCCTTTTTCTTCCTGCTGGATCTGATTTCCGATCTGACTGGACAGCTGAAGCAGGACTTCCGCCAGATTGAAGTCCTGAAAATTTCCATTTTCCTTTGCCCGCTTTTCAGCGCACTGGGCACAAAGATGAAGCACTTTTTTTTCTGATCCGATGATCTCCTGAATGTGGATCGTCGCCGGATTTTTTCCGCATATACTGCAAAGCATTTTATTCTCCTGATCTTTCGGCAGAGAGTTCAACATTACTTATTTCTTCAGGAAATTTAGCATAAAATCAGATATTGTCAAGAATATTTCCCGCTAAAGCGGGATTTTTCTCATCTTCCTTTTGAAAAATCCGTAAAGTGTGATATATTTAAAAGAAACAGAAGCTGTTTGAAATGTCGGGAACATTCTGCCAGGAAAAGATCTTTGCAGGATTTTTCAGAAATTTGGAAGACTTTCAGAACTGCATCAATAACGTTAAGGAACTTTTGTCATGGATCAGAATCATTTATATCCTTTGCGCTTTCAGCCGTATTATAAACCCGTTATGTGGGGCGGCGGAAATCTGAAAAAAGTATTGAACAGAACCTTGCCTGAAAATACATCGGATCCCATCGGGGAAGCATGGGAACTCTGCGACCGGGAAGATGTTCAGAGCGTTGTGCTGAATGGTCCCCTTGCAGGAAAAACCATCACCGAACTTGTGCAAAATTATGGAACTGAACTGCTCGGAACAAAATTTCAGGGCGGAAGATTCCCGCTTCTGATCAAAATTATCGATGCCGGACAGAAACTTTCTCTTCAGGTGCATCCCGATGAAGAGGCTTGCGGACGGATCGGAAACGGTGCTCAGCCGAAAACCGAAATGTGGTACATCATCCATGCAGATCCCGGCGCAAAGATCATTGCCGGTCTGAAACCCGGTGCGGAAACAGAAGCATTCCTTCAGCAGGCATCTTCTCCCGAATGTGAAAATTCGCTGACCGTTTATGACTCCAGACCCGGAGATGCTTATTTCATCCGTGCCGGACTCGTTCATGCGATCGGCGCCGGAAATCTCCTGCTGGAAGTTCAGCAGAACAGCGATACCACCTACCGGATCAGCGATTGGGGCAGAGTGGGCGGCGATGGAAAGCCCCGTCAGCTCCATCTGGAAGAATCCCGGAAAAGCATCAATCCTGACCTGACAGATTCTCCCCTGGTTCCCAGAGCGGAAGATCCCGCCGATGGAAATACGATCTATCCGGTGATCGATCAGTGCCCCTTCTTCCATGTGGAAGATATCCGTCTTTCCGCCGCCCGGGAAGATTCTGCCGATGAAACCAGTTTTCATCTGATCACCGCGATCAATCAGCCCGTCCGCCTTTGCGGAACTGATTTTGCGATGGATCTCCGGATCGGAGATTCCTGCCTGATCCCCGCAAATTACGGTTCTTACAAGCTGGAACCTCTTTCCGGTGCCGTTACAACAGTCATTAAAACAACACTTTAAGGATAAACGATTATGGAACTTCAGTGCATCAGCAGACTCGAACAAGCTCTCATTGCGGCATTCCCCGCAGCAAACCTTCCGGAAGGAACTCACCTTTCCGCAGAACTGTGTCCTCCGGGAATGGAAGGTGATATCACAGTCAACTGTTTCCGGATGGCACGTTTTTTTGCAGCAAAACCCGATGTGCTCTCCGCAAAAGCTTCTGAGATCCTCTCTGCGGATCCCGATGTGGAAAAAGCTTCCGCTGTCAAAGGCTTCTTGAACATCACTCTGAAAACTTCCGCACTGTTCCGGGATACCGTGGCAGATGTCCCCGCAATTCTCGCCGCAGGTGTTCTGCCGGAAAATGCACGGAAACGGATCGTGATCGAATATTCTGCTCCTAATACCAACAAACCCCAGCACCTCGGACACGTCAGAAACAATACCCTCGGGATGTCTCTGGCTTCTCTGCTCGCAAGAGTGAAACACGATGTGATCCCTGTAAACCTGGTGAATGACCGCGGGATCCATATTTGCAAATCCATGCTGGCATATATGCGTTTCGGCAACGGTGCAACTCCGGAATCCACCGGAATCAAGGGCGACCATTTCGTCGGAGATTACTATGTCAAATACAATTCTGCTCTTTCCGAACAGATCAAAGCACTCCGGGAAGCTCAGCCGGAATTGGCTGACAAGGATAACAATGAACTGTTTCTGATGACCGAGATCGGTGCAGCCGCACAGGAGATGCTCCGGAAGTGGGAAGCCGGCGATGAAGAAACCGTTGCTCTCTGGAAAAAAATGAACGAATGGGTGTTCGACGGATTCAATCAGACCTATCAGCGCATGGGCATCAAATTCAATAAGACATTCCTGGAAAGCAACACTTATCTTCTTGGAAAAGATATTGTGGCTCAGGGCGTGGAAAAAGGCGTTTTCACAAAACGGGAAGATGGTGCGACCATTGCAGATCTCGGCAAACTGGGAACAAAAGTCGTTCTCCGCAAAGATGGTACCAGCGTTTATATCACTCAGGATATCGGAACAACATTGCTGAAACAGAATGAGTTCTCACCGGATTCCCAGGTGTGGGTCGTGGGCGATGAACAGATCCTCCATTTCCAGATGCTCTTCAAGATTCTGGAAAAGATGGGCTATTCCTGGGCGAAGGAACTTTTCCACATGGCTTACGGAATGGTCAATCTGCCTACCGGAAAGATGAAGAGCCGCGAAGGAACCGTTGTGGATGCTGATGACCTCTTTGATGAAATGCACGAACTTGCGAAAAATGCAACGCTGGAACGTTTGAACGGCGCAGAGCCCCCGGCAGATCTGGAAGAACGTTCCGAAATCATCGGTATGGGCGCGTTGAAGTTCATGCTTCTGAAGTTCAATCCCAGAACCACCATGATGTTTGATCCTCAGGCATCTTTGAAATTTGAAGGCGATACCGGCCCTTATGTCCAGTATGCATGTGCCCGGATCAACTCCATTGAACGGAAAGCTGCAGAACGCGGATTTTCTGTGACTGCCCCCAAGTGGGAGCTGCTGACCACCGCAGAAGAACGTGCGCTTGCACTTGCATGCGCCACCTATCCGGAAGCATTGATCTCCGCAGCGGAAAAGAAAGATTGCTCCGTGCTGGTCAACTATCTTCTTGAAACAGCCAAAGCCTTCAACCGATTCTACCGGGAATGTCAGGCTCTCAATGCGGAAAATCCGGAAATCCGGGAAGCCCGTCTCGCGCTCTGCTATGCTGCAAGAGATATTCTCACGGATGGCCTTGCCACATTGACAATCGGAGTTCCGGAGGCGATGTAATAATGGCTCGCGATAAATCAAAAATTGTGATCTGGCTGGAATACATTCCCTTCCTGATCTTTTACAAATTTGTGCGGATGCTCCCCTTGAAAGTGGCGTATGCCATTTCCTCGTTCCTGATCTCCTGCGCATATTATCTGGATGCCAAGCACCGGAACCGGACGATCAATCACATGCTTCATGCCGGAGTGGTAAAAGACCGGAAATCAGCCAAAAGGCTGGCAAAAAAATGTTTCCATGAGTTTTCCATGCTCCTTGCAGAGATCTTCAAAATGGATCAATGCTATGACAAAGCAAAGATCACAGTTTCCGGGCCTCCGGAATCTGTCCGGGAATATTTTGCAGCCTCTGCCAAGTTCAAAACCCACATTCTCGGGGTGGCTCATTACGGAAACTGGGAAGTCGCCGGACATGCTTATTGCGATCTCAGCGGAAGAACAATGGCTTCCATGATGCGGCCCTTTGATAATCCGAAAATCGGAGAACTGATCCTTTCTCACCGGGCAAGCCCCCTGCATAAACTGATTCCCAAAAACCTCGGGATCCGTCAAGGGCTGAAAGCTCTGAACGAAGGACGGGTCTTTACCGTCCTTATCGATCAGCATGCATCTCATACAGAAGGGGTGGAGACGATTTTCTTCGGACATCCCTGCCGGACTCATAAGACTCCCGCTCTGATGCATCTTAAAACCGGTTATCCGCTCCTGCCTGAAGTGACCCGGCGTCTGCCCGGAAAGGATTTCCGTTTTGAAATCGTGCTGGGAAATCTGATCAAATATGAGCCAACCGATGACAAAGAACGGGATGTTCAGGTCGTAACCCAGATGTGTACGACTGAGTTGGAAAAAATCATCCGTCAGCAGCCCGAACAATGGATGTGGGCAGCCCGTCGCTGGCTGGATATGGATGGCAGAAAACGTTAAGGTACGATAAAATGGCTGAACAGAAAAACAATGAACTGGACCGCTCAGCATGCATCCGGATGGGGGCACTGCTTCTTCTCGGAACGGTTCTTTATTTCTTCACCAACATTCAGCGGGTGGCGATTCCTGGTTCTGTTTTTAATGAATTGCAGACCGGTTTAGCCTTATCTGCTGCGCAGGTGACCTCCTTCGGGGCTGCCTTTATGTATATCTATGCAATCTCCCAATTGTTTGTGGGGATCCTGACAGATTCCATCGGGGGAGTCCGGGTGCTTACGATCGGCGCGATCCTGTTCGGGATCGGCTCTGTGATGTTCCCGCTGGCCCCGAATTTGACTTTGCTGTATATCAGCCGGGGGCTCGTCGGATTTGGTGCAAGCATGTTTTACGTCTCGCTTGTACAGACTGCCTCCCGTGCATTTCCGAAACAGTTTACGGTTCTGATGGGGATCTTGCTGTTGTGCGGGTGCATCGGAGGGATCGCGGCAAACTCTCCCTTTGTGGCTTGTGTGCATCTGATGGGCTGGAAGCAGACTCTTCTGATTGCCGGAATCATCACAGCATGTACCGGAGTCCTGGTTGTTTTGACCGGGCTCACCCTTCCGAAGACTGAAAGACAGAAGATCCGGTTTGACTTGGGAACATTTCCCCGGGTGCTGAAAAACCGGAGCAATGTCATGGCATATCTCTCTCTGGGGATCTGTTTCGGGATCTATTATGTGATCCATACTGCATTCGGGATGAAATTTCTGGAAGATTTCTGCCAGATGGATTCCACCAAAGCCGCGGCGATCCTTTCCGGAATGGGGCTCATGTCGGCAGCGTCCAGCTTCCTTTGCGTTTATACCCACCGTCTGATCCGCGGAAGATGCAAGCCGTTTTTCATGCTGGCTGCAATCATGACAACTCTTACCACTTTGCTGATTTCCATTTTTGTGTTTTTTGAGATCCGGACTTCTGTGATCATTGCATTGTTCTGGATTCTGAGCTTTGTCTGCAACTTCGCTCCGATCAACCTGACTCTTCTGCGGGATATCAATCAGCCGGAACATTTGGGGACAGCTGTCAGCTGCGGAAATGGATTCAATTATTTAATGGTGGCGGTTCTCGGGAGTATCTCAGGCTTTTTCATGGATCTCTTCCCGCCGGTCGTGAAAGATGGGATAACCGTTTACGGAAAAATGTCTTACTTCTCCCTTTATCTCTTCCTGTTCCTGCTTTCTCTGTTTGCACTTTACAGTTCCATAAAGCTCCCGGAAGTTGAAAAAAAGAGTGAATCTGAAGGAAAATAACAATGGATTTGATTCAGCTTTCCCAAACGATCCGCAAGATCCGGCTTGCTCAGAATATGACCATCGAACAGCTTGCCGCAAAAAGCGGATTCAGCAAAGGATTCATTTCCCAGGTGGAAAATTTCCGGGTCACACCGTCCCTGAACGCCTTGAATAAAATCGGTGAGGCGCTCGGAACCGGTCTTTCCGGATTGTTTCAGCCGGATAATCCAACGCCTGAATTCACCTTCGGGAAAATGAACGAGGGAGAGGAACTTATCCGGGATGAGGGAAATAAATACGGAATCCGTTATTTTGCTCTGGCATATCCGCAAATCGGGCGGATCATGGATCCATTTCTGGTGGAATACCGCCGTACCGGGGAGGAACGTGATTTCATGTTCCATGATACAGAAGAATTTTTCGTCCTGCTGGAAGGTTCTATCGATTATTACATTCTGAACGATCAGGAGGTCCATCGGATGAATCCCGGGGACACTCTCTATATGAAAGCGAATCTGCCTCACAAAGTCCGTCTTGCAGAAGGCTGCGATTACGCCCGGGCTTTGATCACTTATTCCGGCGGAGATCCGGAATAATTTTACAGGACAATCTTTCCTGAAAGAGTATTTCCTTTAAAAGAAAACTGCCTGAGAGGGGGAATTCTCTGGCAGAAAGAGAGGGGGACTCTTTTTTGATTGGGGAGATTATTTTTTCTTCGGAGGCGGAGCCTGCTTTCCAGCCGGAGCTCCGGGCTTCCTTGTGAAATGTTGTGCCAGCCGTTCCGTAAATTTTTGAACATCAATCTTGGCAAATCTTTCCAGATTATTGATATTCATCCGGTACAATGCTTCAATTTCACGGAGATTTTTACCTGAAAGATTCAGTTTTCTGATGCTTTCCAGCTCCTGCTTTCCGATTTCAATCTGTTTTTTTGCATTTTCAACAGCGAGCGCGACTTTTTCAGCAAGAAGTTTTTTGCCTTCTGCCAGCTTTGCTTCATCACCGGTTTCCTGATAGGCTTTGAATGCAGCGCGGATCGCGGCAAAATCTTTTTTCCGCTGCTCCATCAGTTTCTTGCGGAGTTTTTGCATTTCCTGCTTAGCTGACTGAGGATCTTTTTTGAGGAGTTCCTGAACCTTGGCATATTCTTCCGGGAAAAGTTCCTGGATTCCGGGCAAATGCTGATTGAGCAGAGCCATAGGATTTTTTTCCCGGTGCGGTTTTTTCCCCGGGCGGGGCGGTTTCCGGCGATCCTGTCTTTGTTCACGGGGGGGATTTTTTCCTGCAGGAGCGGTTTCCGGAGCAGGGGCTGCGCAGAGAATCCCGGCACAAAGGAGAGCAGCCGCAAGTGTGATCATTGTTTTCATAAGTTTCGTTCCTTCTGTTTTCTTGTAAGAATCCCGGGATTTCAAACAGTTAACGCAGAAGAAAAGAAATTATTGTAAGAAAAATTGTAAAAAATGGAAAATTTAGAAAATATCCATAAAATGTCCGGTTTTTTTGCCGGGAGCCTGCTTTTTTCTCGGAACGTAGGTCACTTCCATCTGTTCCTTTGTGGTGATTCTGACAGCAGAACCAGCAGCGGCAAAATCTCCGGAAAGGAGCTTGCGGTCAACCACTTCCACTCCCTCGCGGGTCAGATGAAACACATTCCCGTTTTTCCGGTCGACCGGAAGCACGATCCTTGTCCGGATCCGGAAATCATAGGCATGAGTTCCCACCGACAACAGATTCAGGACCACAGCAGTACACTCGATTCCGTTGACTTTGAATTTGTTTTCAAACATTGCGGAAGCTGTGAGATTTCTTTTTTTCAGAGAAATATTCCGCTTTGCGAGAGTTTGTAAAATCGGTGAAGAATCAGGAAGCCACTTTCCTCCCTGCTTGTAATTTCTGCTCTTTCCTAAAATATCCGCATAAGAAAATCCCTGCTGCTGACGGAAAAATGCTGCAAGAACCATCTTTGCTTCCCCACTGAGTTCCTTTCCGTCCGTTGACGTGAAGGTGCAGGGATAGGATTCCAGCTCTGCCCGGATGACTCTTCCCTGCAAAGATGCCGGATCGATTCTCCGTCCATTGAGGGTTCCGCCCAGAATTTTCGGACGGAGGATCAGGGTAACCGGAAAGCCCTTCCGGTTGATCCGTTCCACCTGAATATCCGTAAGCAGGACGACTTCCATCGTTTCCAGTTTTCCGATGGGTTTTCCGGCTCCCGGGATCATAAAGGTATATTCCCGGGAAAGTTTGAGCTTCAATTGAGCTGTGTTCGTGCTGCCCACGGGCTCTTTCTGAAACTCAAAAGAGATCATTTGAGCAGAAAGAACTGAGAAACAGCAGCACAGAAAGAGACAGAACAGGGTTCTCATACGAATTCAAAATCATCCATTTTTGCGAATTCATCCCGGAGGAAGTCAGCGACAGCTCTCATGGCATTTCCGCGATGGCTGATGGCATTTTTCTCCTCATCGGTCAGCTCTGCAAATGTTTTATTGAATCCATCGGGAATAAAGACCGGGTCATAACCGAAACCATTTGTGCCGGAAGGCGCATCAGCGATCACGCCTTTGACTTCACCGACAAAGGTCCGGACTTCTTCTCCCCGGTATGCAATGGCAGCCGCACAGACAAATTTTGCGCGGCGGTCTTTCTTTCCTTCCATCGCTTTCAGAAGTTTTGCGATCCGGTCGGCATCCGTTGCATTCTCCCCGGCATAGCGGGCAGAATGGATCCCGGGCGCACCGTCCAGAGCTTCCACAACCAATCCGGAATCATCTGCCATTGCAACCATATCTGCAAAGGCGGAAGATTCTTTTGCCTTTTTCATCGCATTTTCCTCGAAAGAAGAACCATCTTCCACGATTTCCGGAAAATTCGGAATGGTATCCTGAGTAACAATATTGATTTTGTCTTTCAGATCCTGAAGAATTTCCTGGAATTCCCGGACCTTATTCTTATTCGTCGTAGCGGCAAGCAGTTGAAGCATGATGCAAAATCCCCTTATTTCAAGCCTTTCAGATAATTTTCCGCCTGAACAAGATCTTCGGGAGTATCGATTCCGATACTCTGGAAATTGGTCTGGATCACTTTGATTTTCATTCCATTTTCCAAGGCACGGAGCTGTTCAAGCTTTTCGCATTTTTCCAGAGGACTTTCCGGAAGGGAAACAAAACGGCGGAGCGCTTCTTTGGAGTATGCATAGATCCCCCAGTGTTTGTAAAGGGGCATATCCGTTCCGCCTTCCCGGAGATAAGGGATCGGAGAACGGCTGAAATAAAGCGCCATGCCGTCCGCACCGATTACAACTTTCGGGGAATTTGGATTGTTGGCGATCTGTTCCCGGGTGGAGGGAACCACGACGGTCGCCATATCCGGAGCAGGGGATTCCTGCATAACATCGATCAACCGGTCAATCACGCTGGGTTCCATAAACGGTTCATCTCCCTGCACATTGATGATAATATCGCAGTCAAGCCCGGAAGCGACTTCCCAGATCCGGTCAGAGCCGGACGGATGGTTGGGGGAGGTCATGCGGGCATTTCCGCCGAATGCTTTGACTGCATCAATGACTTCCCGGCTGTCTGAAGCAACGATCACTTCATCGGCTTTGGATGCTTTGGTACGTTCCCAGACCCACTGGACGATGGGTTTTCCGCCAAGTTTTGCAAGGACTTTTCCGGGAAAACGGGTACTGCCCATCCGGGCAGGAATAATAGCTGCTGTTTTCATGGTTTTTCTTCTGTTTTTGTTTTATTCATAATGCCTTCCGGCTCAAAGTAATGATCGATTTCTGCAACGATCTTCCGGTGCCTTCTGATCCAGTACTCTGTATCGATTTCCTCAATTCCCGCAAGCTCCATCGTTTTCCGGTCAAGAGGCTGTGCCGGGATTCCCCGAACATTGCAATCCACCCAGTTCACAAACTGGATCAGCGCAGTTTCCAGAATATATTCCATCGGGATCTCAATGCTGTGATGATATTTGACCGGAAGGTAGAACCGGGGCGGAAAATGCCATTCTTTCAAAAGTCTGGCTCCGGCTTCCGCATGGGTCAGCTCCAATAATTGATTCTCTGCAATACTCCGGGGGAGTTTCTGTTTCTGTGCAAGTTCCACAATTTCCCTGCTGATCTCCGGAACGATGGAATGAAGCACCTGTTTGCCAATATCATGAATCAGCATCAGCGGAACAAGATACCGAAGCTGATGGAACCCGTTTTCTGTTACAAGAACATGCATGAGAAGATGAGAGGAATAGGCATGTTTCCATTCTTCGATCTCCACCGGTCCGAACAGTTCCATCAGAGAAAGCTCGGAAAGATGATTATACATCTCCTCTTTGGTCATGTGCCGGAAGATATCTTCCATGCCGGAATAAAGCGTTTCCCTGTTCGCCTCCTCCTCATAAAGCTGTTTCAGAAAATAGGCAACAATGGAGGGATCGTGCATCAATTTGCTGTTCCCGAAATCCTCCGGAAATTCATCCCCATTCAAAATCGGAAAAATCTGATCCATGACAACGGAAGGAACAGAGAGATCCGTGACACTTGAAATCCGTAAAAGAAATTTTTCTTTCTTATTGAATAACATTTCCTGATTTCCATTTTTCTCTGAAATTTCCATCGTATCTGCACCTCTCTGTTATACCGCGGAAAAAGATCTCTTTCCGCAACGTTTTCTGATCTTTTCAGAACAGAATTTTCCAATAACTCTTTCAAGGGGAAATTTGATCATTTGAACATAACTTTAACTCACGAATCGGAAAAGTCAAGTATGATTCAGAAAAAAATAAAAAAAACTTGAACCTCCGCCGCAGGAACACAAAAAAAAGAGCCGCACTTCCGGGAAGCCTCGGCTCTTTGATCTCAATGAAATTTCGGTTCAACTGGATTTTCTGTTTCTCTTTTTACAGCAATCAGGACAGACTCCCCGGTAATTTACATGGATCTCCTGGATGAAGAAATCCATGGGAACCGGCGGTAAATACTGGGCAGGATCAAAGAACAGATCATGAACTTCTCCGCAATCAGTACATTTGAAATGCGCATGTTTTGAAATATCCGCATCAAAACGCATTTCACCATCTTCGATGATAATCCCCTGAGCCGCTCCGCAGCTCCGGAACAGCTTCAAGGTGTTATAAACAGTTGTCCTGGAAAGAGATGGATAATCCGGAGAAAGCGCAGCATAAATGGTGTCTGCCGTGGGGTGATTTCTGAGAGAATCCAAATAAGCATAGATCGCGACCCTCGGCTGGGATGGCTGGATTCCGAATTTACGGAGCATTGCGGCTGCTTCTGAATTTGTCATGAATCACCTCCTGAACTGAAAGAGGCAGGATCCGGAGCGGACCCTGCCGTGAGAGAATTATTTTCCGAAATAGCGTTTCAGCAAACCGTTGAACCCTGCGCCGTGACGGGCTTCATCTTTGCACATTTCATGAACAGTGTCATGGATTGCATCGAGATTGAGTTCTTTTGCGCGTTTTGCCAGCATGAGTTTTCCTTCGCAAGCACCTGTTTCAGCTTCGACGCGGACGGTCAGATTTGTCTTGGTGTCAGCAACGAGACATTCGCCCAGGAGTTCAGCAAATTTGGCTGCATGTTCTGCTTCTTCGAACGCATAGCGTTTGTATGCTTCTGCGATTTCGGGATATCCTTCGCGATCTGCCTGACGGCTCATAGCGAGATACATACCGACTTCCATACATTCGCCATTAAAGTTTGCGCGGAGACCTTCGATGATTTCGGGATCGACATCTTTAGCGACGCCGATGCGATGTTCATCAGCAAAATTGATTGCTCCGCCTTCCGCCTTTTCCATGAACTTAGCTTTAGGAGCCTTGCACTGGGGGCAAGCTTCAGGTGCTTCATTTCCTTCATGGACATAACCGCAGATTGTGCAAACGAATTTTTTCATAGTACTTCCCTTTCTTGTGTTGGTTTTTATTTGCTATCGTTACAAGTTTGTATCGATTACAATTATCAATATAATTCAACTTTTGAAATTTGCAAGTGAAGTTTTAAAAAAAATTGAAAAAAAATTTTTTTGAGTAGAAATAAAGTGGAAAAATGACTTTTAATTTCTGAAAAGCATGCTATATTATATAGAATGAGATTATCAACAGCAGGAGAAATGGAAATGCTTTTGGAAATGCTGAAAGGAAAAATTCATAGAGCAAGAATCACTGATTGCTATGTGGATTATGAGGGAAGTCTTGAAATCGATATCGAGCTTCTGGAAAAAGCAGGGATCCTTCCTTATGAAAAGATCCTCGTCGTGAACGCAACAAACGGTTCCAGATTGGAAACCTATGCAATTCCGGGAAAAGCCGGTTCCAAAATCTTCTGTTTGAACGGCGCCGCAGCTCACAGAGGAAGTGTGGGCGATATCATCACAATTATGTGCTTCGCTAATTTTACACCGGAAGAAGCTCAGACCTTCCGCCCGAAAGTCATCGTTATGGATGAAAATAATCAGGTTGTTGCAGAGCGGCTCGGACGCGAGACGATCGGTTGATTCCCATGCTTTGTTTCCGGGATACTCATTGTCATTTTGAAAATGAGGCACAGGCTGTTCAGGTTTGTGCGGCGGCTCTGGAAAACGGAATCACCGGAATTCTCGGGTGCGCTTCCTCAATTCCTGATGCAGAAATGCTTGCTGCCGCAGCTGAAAAAAGTCAGAATTTATATTTCGCTGCGGGCGTACATCCTCATGAAGCGGCTGCTTTTGATGGGGATATTTCCTGTTTTCCGGGATTTGTTTCTACTGGAAAGCTTCGGGCTGTCGGGGAGATCGGGCTTGATTTTTATTATGATTTTGCCGATCATGAAAGTCAGGTCAGAGTTTTCAATCAGATGCTGGAGACTGCTCTTTCGCTGAATCTGCCGGTTTCTGTTCATTGCCGGGATAAGGAGGATTCGGAGGAGGCGTACGCATTGACCTATGGATATCTGAAGGATTTTTCAGCAGCCGGAGGGCGGTTTGTGATTCACAGTTACAGCGGTTCGTTGTCTTATATGGAACGGTTTGCAGAGCTGGGCGGCTGGTTCGGGATCAATGGGATGATCACGTTCAAAAAAGCGGAAAACATCCGGGTCCTTGCGAAAGAATATCCCGGGGAGAAGATTTTGCTGGAGACGGATTCCCCTTATCTTGCGCCGGTTCCGTTCCGGGGAAAAGAGAATACCCCTGTCTATATTCCATTGATTGCAGAAGCGGTGGCAGCAGTGCGCGGGATGACTCCGGAAGAGGTCAGTGAACTGACGAACCGGAATGCCGGGGAGCTTTTTTCGATCTGATTTCTTTTCCGGAAAGATGGAATGTTTTTCAGATAATCTCTTGAAAAACGTCAGATAATACAGTATATTTTGTTTATGATCAGAGAAGATGTGTTATTGTAGAAATATCAAAGAGAGAGGGAGCAGATGAGACATTTTGTAAGATACCGTTTGTGGACAGAGCGACTGGAGGAGAAGTCCCTTCTGGTCCGTCAATGCTGGCAGGGATTGCGGGTAGCGGTTCTGACTTTCCGGATGTATTTGAAAAACGATTGCGGGCTGCGTTCTTCTGCATTGACTTTTTTCACGCTGCTTTCGATCATTCCGGTTTTGGCGTTGGGATTTGCCATTGCCAAAGGGTTTGGTTTGGAGGAACGTCTTGAAAATTGGCTTTATGCGGTATTCAGTGATTATCCGTTGATTGCTAAAAAGATGGTTGAGTTTTCAACGAATACGCTTCAAGGTGCCAGCGGGGGAGTGATTGCCGGAGTCGGTGCGATCATGCTGTTCTATACGACGGTCCGGCTTCTGGATCAGATCGAGCGGTCTTTCAATCAGATCTGGGGGGTACGTTCCTCCCGTTCGCTGTACCGGAAAGTGAGTGATTATCTCTCATTGATCATGCTGTGTCCGGTTCTGATTGCCGTAAATGGGAGTATGAGCACATTTGCCACGGCGCAATTTGCGGGAAGAGAACATGTGCTTCCTTTTGTTGCGGAGAGTTACCTGTTTTTCTCATCGAAGCTGATTCCGTTTATCGCCACCTGGTTTCTGTTTTCTTTTATTTACATGTATATTCCGAATACGCGGGTAAAATTGTTTCCGGCGTTTTTTGGAGGGTTTATAGCGGCATTGCTTTATTTTCTGGTTCAGAGTATCTATATTCTTGCGCAGTATTTTGCCGGGAAAAACAGTTTGATTTACGGAAGTTTTGCAGCGTTTCCGCTGTTTCTGCTTTGGCTTCAGGTGAGCTGGACGATTGTATTGTTTGGAACGCAGCTTGTTTATACGGTGCAGAATATCCGGGAGTATCAGGGGATTCCGCTGGGGGATTATTCTCTGGGGGATCAGCGGCGGGTGGTATATGCGCTGCGGATCATGAAATATTGTGCGACTCATTTTGAAACCCGGGGCGGAGCGTGTTCTGAAGAAGAAATTATCAATGCCATTGATATTCCTGTGCTGAGTGCAAGGCAGGTGCTTGCGGATCTGACTGCGGCAAAACTGCTTTCCAAGGTGACAAATGATGACCGCAGTTTGGCGTATCAGGTAGCGTTTCCATCGGAACGGATCACTGCATCCAAGGTTCTTTATATGCTTTACAAACGGGGAAATGAGACTCTTGGAGAGCAGGATCAGGCGGCGCTTCAGATGGTGGAATCCATTTGGAAAGAGTCTCAAGCGTGTGAATCGAATATCCCTTTAACAAAAACTTCTATTTAAGGAATTTTCATGGCGTTAACAGTCAGAGCATCCACCAGACTTGAGAAGTTGGCAGAGATATTCAGGCAGGAGGTCTACGAAACCGGATCCGGTGACAATATTCTGAATCCTGTGATGGTTACGGTGCAGACTCAGGGGGTTGCCACTTGGCTGAAGCAGTATATTGCGACACATTCTCCGGTGGCAATGAATATGAAACTTCCCTTTCTCCGGAGTGCGATCGAGCAGATCCTTCAGGAACATTATCCTCAGGCGGAAGAACTGAGCCGTCATTCGATCGACCGGGATACCTGGCGGCTGTTTCAATATTTTACGCTGCACAGTGGAAAAAACGAAATTCCTGAGCTGGATGCCTATTTGAGAAATGATCCTGACCGGCGGAAACAATATCAGATTTCCCGGCAGATCGCCAATACCTTTGAACAGTACAGAACATACCGTCCGGAGTTGATTGAAACATGGCGTAATGCAAAAGGGGCTCCCGCAGAATGGCAGGAGAAGCTCTTCCGGGAGCTGTTCGCGAATGATTTAACCTTTGATTATTATATCTCCCGCTTTATTGATGAATCTAAAACATTCAAGAGCGCACCGGATAAGAAGAGGATCACGGTTTTCGGGATCAGTTCCATGCCGCCTTTTTTCTTTGAATTTTTCGAAGCACTGGCGAATTATCAGGATGTGCTGCTGCTGTATTTGGCTCCTGCCTCGGATTATTGGACACCCCCGGATAAAAAAAATCCTGATAAGGATCAGAATCCGCTTCTTCAGGCGTTTGGTGTGCAGGGATACGCTTTTTTTGAAAAATTGATTTCTTCCAGATTGGATCCTTCGGATTATGAGCCTGAGCCGGAACCTGTCAAGAAATCTTTCCTCAGTGCTTTGCAGATGGATATCAGGAAAAATTTCAATCTCGAAAAAATTTGTGAACCTGATGGATCGATTCTGATTGAGAATTGTCATACTCCGCTGCGAGAGGTGGAAGTGCTTCATGACCGGCTGCAGCATGAGATCTGTCTTTACGACAGAAAACCCGGGGATATCCTTGTTACAGCCCCCGATATTGAACAGTATGTTCCTTATATAGAGACTGTTTTCGGCACCGGGCCATTGGCGGATTGTTACACCATAGCGGACCGTTCGCTGAAATATTCCGGGACGATCCTTCCGGGCTTGCTTCAGATTCTGCATCTTCCGGATTCGAATTACAGCAGTGCGGATATTTTTTCGCTGTTGGAGATCCAACCGCTGCAGAAGAAATTCTCTCTGGATGAAAAAGATATCCTTCAGCTCAAAGGGTGGTGCAATGCTGCCGGAGTCAGGTGGGGCATTGATGGAGAACACCGGGAAAAAAGCTGCGGTGTGAATTTTGAAGATTATTCCTGGCTGCACGGGATCCGGCGTCTGCTGCTGGGGTATGCTGTGAGTGAAGATTTTGAATCTCAGCTG
This sequence comes from Lentisphaeria bacterium, assembly GCA_017456805.1. Next base: position 75,304 of record JAFTIQ010000022.1, on the reverse strand, counting down.
GGGTTGCCGGAGTTTCCTTTGGATTTTGCCGAGGGGGCAGGTGCGGAAAAACTGGGGAATTTCCTGGATCTTCTGAAAGAATTGTTCTGTTTGCGGGAATGTTTTTCCGGGAAGAAAACTCCGAAAGAATGGTTCGGGATGCTGAAAGAGTTTCCGGATAAATTTTTTCTGGCGGAAGAACCTGTTCTGGTGGAAGAACGTGCTCAGCTGATCCGGTTTCTCTCTGACCAGATGTACGAATCGGGTGTCTGTGAAGAAGAGATCCCGTTTCAGGTGATTCTGGATTTGCTGGAAAATACAGATTCAGCGGTGGATTCCGGCAATGCATTTCTCCGGGGAAAAATCACATTTTGTTCCATGGTTCCCATGCGGACGATCCCGCTGCCGGTCATTGCGATTCTTGGGTTGAATCCGGATCATTTCCCCAGAAAGGATATTGCTCCCGGATTCAATTTGATCGCCAAAAATATGAGAAAGACCGACCGGTCCAAAAATCTTGAGGACAGATATCTCCTGCTTGAAACCCTTCTGGCAGCCAGAGAAAAATTGATGATTTTTTACAACGGACAGAATAAAACAGATAATTCCGAGGTGTTCCCGACCCCGCCGCTGGCAGAGTTGATCCAGTATCTCGACCGGCTTTCCAAAGGGGAAAACCGGACATCTTATCTGATCAAACACTCTCTGCAATCCTATGCAGAATGTTATTTTGACGGATCAGATCCTTTGAAATATTCCTATTCTGAGGATGCGCTGGACGCCGCAAAATCCAACCGGAACAAAGCGGAACTTCAGCCCCCCGCACTGGATATTCCGGATTTGAATCACGAAGATCTCTCCCGTTATGAACTCCCGGAACAGATCACATTGAAAGAACTGGAAGAGTTTTTTACAAGCCCGGTCAAATATTATCTATCACATCGGAAAATCGGGAATTTCAGAGAATACAAACCTCAGAAGATGCAGAATGATGAACTGTTTCTCCTGAATCCGCTGGAAAACAATTCCGTGAAACAACAGCTTGTTTCTTATGCTGCGGAATGGATCCGGAAAAATCCGGGTTCAGAAGTCAATTTCGATCAGCTTCAGGAACTTCTGTGGAAATCGGATCAGCTGCCCTGCCGGGAAGTCGGAGAGGAAACCTTTGAAAACCTCCGTCAGAAAACCGAAAAGATTCTGGCAGAAGCGTTTCTCCAGCTCTATTCCGGACAGCAGGAGGAGTCTTTCTCTTTCCGGATCCCCTTTGATTCCGGAAAAGAGCTCCTTTTTTCCGGGACTGAGTTGATCACCCCGGATCATAAACGCTCCATTTCTTTCCGGACTGCAGACCTTTATAAAGATAAAACGTACAGACAGAAGTATCTTCTGCCTCTCTTTCTGCGGCATCTTTTCCTTTCTGCAGCGTTGCCGGAATATACGGAAACCATTTGCCAGTTTGAGGATTGCGAATTGATTTTTCAGTCAATTGATCAAACTTTCGCCCGGGAAAAATTGCTGCAGCTGATCCGGATCCGGGCATTGGGAAAAGAAAAACCGGTCCCGTTTTTCCGGGAAGTAAAACTTGTGGAAGAGAATCCGGTTTCGAAAAACGGAAAACCAAAGAAAAGTCCGGTGGAATCTGAAACTTACCGGAATGGTGTGCTGGAAGCGATCAGCCATGATTATTGCGCGGCTCTTTTCTTCCGGGAAACCGATTTGGATCAAACCTTCTTGCGCTATGTATGCCGGGCTGTGCAGACGGTTTATCAGGGAATGGAACTGAATGATGATTCATGTGAATAATTTTGACTCAGGAAAATGTCCGCTTGACGGGGTTTATCTGATCGAAGCCTCTGCGGGAACAGGGAAAACCCACAATATTCAGGATCTGGTCGTCCGCCTGATCGTAGAAAAAGGTCTGACGATTGATCAGATTTTAGTCGTAACATTTACCCGGATGGCAACGGCAGAACTGCTGGACCGCATCCGGAAGATCCTGCAGAGCTGTTCGGACTATCTGGAATATCACATCCGGAAAATCAAGATTCCGGAAGGAATGAATTTTACCAGAGAACATCAACTGCTGGAAAATGTCCTTCCGGATTTTGCGGATGTGGAAAAAATCAAATCTGTCCGTGAAAAACTTCAGGGGGCTCTTCTTAATTTTGACAGCAATGCGATCAGCACGATCCACGGATTCTGCAAGAAGATCCTGGAGAAAAACGCCTTTGAAAGCGGAATTCTCTTTCAGACGGATCTGGATGGCGGAGAAGTAGCGGAAGAACAGATTCTCGGTTTGATCCGGAACCAATGGCGTGAAATATGTTATGCTCCGGAGAACAGAAAATATATTGGAATTTACCGGGGGCTTCTTTCCTTTGATCAATGTTTTAATCAGGAAGAAAACCAGCCGGCGGATGACTATCTTCTTCATACGGAAAAGTGGGATTTTATCCGGAGTTCCACCGGAACAGAATCTTTTGTATCACCGGGGTTGGATGGGTTTATCGGATTGGTGAAACATCCGGAAATTGAATTTGATTTTGAGGTGAAAGAATCTTATTCAGTGATTGCAGAACAGATTTTTACTCTTGCGGAATCGCTCGGGGAATGTGGTTGTGACTGGCAGATCCCGGTGCGTGATCCGAAACAGAAGCCTCTTTCTGCAATGGAATTTCAGAATTGCAATCTGAAATATGGTTTCGGTTGGAAAGCCTTTGAAAGACTGCTTGGCGAGGCAGATTTTGAATCATGGATCCCGGAAAATGAGAATCAGCACTTGTTCCGGGAACGGATCCTGAGATTGAGAAAAGAGATCCTCCGGTTTCGCGTTGCACTTCTTTCCAAAATCCGGAGGAAAACATCTGACCAGCTCGAGGACTTGAAAGCACGGGATAATTTCCAGACCTTTGATGATCTTCAGAAACGGACACTTGCGGCATTGGAGGCCCCCGGTTCTATCCTTGCGGAAAGTGCACGAACTCAGTTCAAAGCGGCGATTGTCGATGAGTTTCAGGATACAGATCCCGTTCAATACAAGATCTTTACCCAGATTTTTGCGCCGGGGCTCACTTCCGGGGACCGGAACAGAGGATGCCTGTTTTTTGTCGGAGATCCGAAACAGGCAATCTATGCGTTCCGTGGGGGCGATATTTTTACTTACAAAGAGGCTGCTGAAGCAGTCGGATCGGAACATAAGCTTTCTCTGGGGAAAAATTTCCGGTCAGCCAGCAAACTCGTGGAGGCAGTCAACCGCATTTTTCAATCTCATTCGCTTCCCTTCGCGGACTGTTCCATCCCCTTTGTAGGGGTCGACAACAACGGCGGGCCGGCACTTCTGTTTCCTGACGGGGAAGATGAGCAGCCGTTCCATTATCTGAGCGGCGGGAAAAATAAAACGGAAGCGTACAGAAATTGTGCCGGAAAGATTTGTCAGCTGTTGAACTCCGGCGTTCAATATTGGAACAGCAAGGATGAAAAATATGATCCGGTGACTCCGGCAAATATTGCGGTTTTGTGCCGGAGCTGCAATGGGATCGATCCGCTGCTGGAGTTCCTGCGGGAAAAAGGGATCCCCTATGTGGTGAATAATGAGGAAAGTCTTTATGATACGCAGGAGGCACGGGATCTTGAAAAACTTCTTCTTGCGGTGCAGGATCCCTCCAATGTTGTAACTGTGACATGGCTGATGCAGACCGGGCTGACCGATTCCGGAAATTGCCGTGCATTGTGTGCGGAATCCGATACGGAATCCCGGAATGTTGTTTCGGGAGTGCAGGAGCACTTGGCGAATCTTGGAAAACTTTACGAGCTGAAGGGATTTCCGGTGATGTTCCAGCAGTTCATGAAACTGTTCGGGATCCACAAACGTTATCCGGGAATGGTTTCCGGAGCGCAGAAATATTCCAATCTGCTTCAATTGAGGGATGTTCTGACAATTCAGGAAAAACTGAGTTCCAAAAATCCCGCATCGCTTCTGCTGTGGCTTCAGAAACAGCTCTCCCCTGAAACACGGACCGATCAGGAAAGCAAAGTGATCCTGTCAACCGATGCTCCTGCTGTCCGGATCATGACCATTCATGCCAGCAAAGGATTGGAATTCCCGATCGTTTTTCTGCCGGATCTTGCAACCTCGGAAATCAAAAAGGAGCGTGCGGAAAAATATCATAATCCCATGAAAGAGAATAAAGTATATCATCGGATCACTTACAGTCCTCTTTCGGATCTGGCTGTGGCTGAGGCTTTGCAGGACAGCTTGCGGGTCGTTTATGTTGCCTTTACCCGTGCATCCAACGCAAGTTATTTGCTGATCCCGGAAAAGGAGAAAAAGCAGTTCAGTGCCATCGCCTGGCTTTTTACTGCTAAAACGATCTCGTCGGAGACCCCGCCGGAACAACTGAAAAACGCCTTTGAATCTCTGACAAAACCGACTCTTGCGGAGAGTATCGGGCTGGAAAAGATAGAGCAGGTGGATCTCTCGGAAGAAACCTTTTCGGTGTCCGCTTCCGGCACTCTGGACCGGTATGACTGGGAGAATTCCAAAGTGCCTGCGCCGGTTCCGAAAATCAGTTATTCTTCTGCTCATAAATTTTTCCGCAGCAGCAAAGCCCGTTCCCGCAGCGAAGAAGAAACCTCCGGCAATCTCGGAGCGGAGCAGATCGCAAAGACAACGATGGATCTGCCGGAGGTGTTTACCCTGCCGCATGGGGACCTCTTCGGTACGGCCTGTCATACGATCCTTGAAAAACTGGATTTCCAGAATCCCGGGAATCTGGATTTTCTCGTTCAGCGGTATCTCTCGGTTGTCAATATCGGCGAACAGTCAGGTATTGCCTCCCGGATGTTCCGGAATGTGATCAATTCCCCCATTCCGTTCGGGGATGGATCGGATTTTACTTTGGCTGAGATTTCCCTTTCCAACCGGGTGTCAGAGATGGATTTCGATTTCAAACTGAATAGAAAATTCGATCCTGCGCGGATCGGTTCGGTTCTCAATCATTATTACGGCAGCAGATTGGAACGGGAAGCTCTGGAAGGTTTGTTTGCATTGCATGATCTGCCCGGAGAGGAAACCTTCTACACCGGATCGGCTGACCTGGTATTCCGTCATAAAGGAAAATATTTTATTGTTGACTGGAAGACGGATATTCTGGAAAAGAAGATGGAACATTTTCAGCCGGAACATCTGTTCGGGGAAATGTGGAACAAGTTTTATCTTTATCAATCGCTGCTTTATTCTTCCGCGCTGCTGCGTTTTCTTTCACTGCGGCTCGGAAAGAGTCCGGAGGAGGCGTACCGGGAAGATTATGGCGGGGTCAGATATCTGTTTCTCCGGGGAATGGATCCGGCAGCTTCCGGCAGAGGGGTCTATGCGGATAGACCCGATTTTGAATTGATCTGCAAGATTGCTGAGGTGGAAAATGCTGAATGTTGATTCCTTGAGAAAAATGCCGTTTGCATCCATTGATTTGTATTTTGCGGAATATATTTACAGGATGAGCAGGGAGCGGTCTCCCCTGATCTTTGCCGCAGGGGCAATCGCTTCTGCTGCCGTCCGGATGGGACATATCTGCTGTGATCTGAACGAGTTTCAGGACGGGAGTTTTCAGGATTTTTTCCGGATGATCTCGTCCAGTGAAGAAGATCCGTATATGGATTCCACGGAGCTGGAGATCCTGTTTCCTTCGGTGACGGCGTTGCGGGATGTGCTTCAGCCGCCGTGGGGGATCTCGCTGACGGAAGGAATGAAAGAGGAGTCCGCAATCAATATTCCATTGATCATCGATCATGCCGGCAGACTTTATCAGAACCGCTATTTTATGTATGAAAAAGAGCTTGCAGAACGGATCCTTGCGCTGGCTCGGCAAGGGGATCAACCCTTTGCTCCGGATCGGGAAACATTCAATCATATCATCTCTTTTTTCCGTTTCAAAGAAGGGGAACCTGTCACAAAAACCGATTGGCAGAAATTTGCTGCTTATCTGGCGGGGTTTTCTCCGGTAACGATCATCACCGGCGGCCCCGGAACCGGAAAGACGACTGTTGTTGCAGCAGTTCTTGCTTTGATTCTGGAGAAATATGCTTCCGAAGGGAAAAGAGAGTTTCCGCGGATCATGCTTTGTGCTCCCACCGGAAAAGCTCAGAGCCGTTTGGCTGAATCCATCCGGGAAAGCCTGAAAGACTTGAATTGCAGTCCGTCGGTCAGGGCAGAACTGGAACGGATCGTTGATCCCGGATCAGAGGAATCAAACTGTGGAACGATCCACTCCCTTCTCGGGGTGAAATGGAACACTCCCAATTTCCGCCGGGGGCAGAGTTCTCCGTTGGAGGCGGATATCCTTCTGGCGGATGAAGTTTCCATGATCTCATTGCCGTTGATGTGCAAACTCCTCCGTGCGCTGAAACCGGGCGCAAAACTGATTCTGCTTGGGGATAAGGACCAGCTTGCAAGCGTGGAGTCCGGGGCTGTTCTGGGTGATCTTTGCCGGAATGTCCCATTCAATCAGATTTCTCAGGAACGAAAACAGATTTTTATGGAGCTGACGGATTCCCCCGGAAATGATTTAACGGCGTTCCCGGAAACGGAAAACAGCCATCCGCTGACCGGACACATTGCAGAATTGAAAATTTCCCGTCGGTTTGACGAAAAAAGCCAGATCGGAAAGGTCAGTTCCATGATCCGGGAAAAGCAGGAGATCTCTCTGATCAAAGCGGAAATCCTCAAACAGACAGAAGATTTCTGTCATAAGAATCTTCCGGAAGATCCGTCGTTGTTACTTGCCGGTTTCTTCGGAGATCTGCCCCGGAAAATACGGAGCCTGCTCTGGGAGCCTTCCGTTGAAAATATGAAAACGGCATATTTTCTGCTGGACCGGTTCAAGATTCTTTGTGCGCTCCGCTCCGGGGAAACGGGGGTGGAAAATATGAATCATCTTTGCCGGAAACTGTTCTCCATGAAACAGGAAAATGCGCCTGGAATGCCAGTTATGATTTTGCAGAATGATAAGATCACGGGGCTTTCCAATGGAGACATCGGGATTCTCTGGAAGGATGAAACGGGCGTGAAGGTTTATTTCCCTGTTTCACCGGATGATCCGGCACCGAAAGCATTTTATCCTCATGAATTGCCTGCGTTTGAACCGGTATTTGCAATGACGATCCATAAATCCCAGGGCTCCGGGTTTGATCATGTGCTGATTTCATTTCCCGGAAAGGAATCACCTCTTCTGACCAGGGAACTGCTTTATACAGCGATCACCCGTGCCAAAAAACGGGTTGAACTCTGGTGTCCGGAATCGTTGATCGAATTTGCCTTGAACCGGGAAGTTGTACGTCACTCCGGATTGTCCGAAAGACTTGGGAAAAAATCTGAACTCCCTTGACAAAAACCGGAAAGTGTGCTATAATTGTAAAAAGTCATAACACTCGACGACGCATAATATACATTATGTTAAGTCGTTTGAGTTCAAAAAAAATGTAAAAACTGATGGAGGTAGAAACTGTATGAAAAAATCAGATTCAAAACAAGAGAAGCGACTTAACATAATGTATATTATGCGTCGTCAGTTCACTCTCATTGAGCTCCTTGTTGTGATTGCAATTATTGCGATTCTCGCAGGGATGCTGCTGCCGGCATTGAATAATGCAAGAGAAGCCGGGAGAAGATCCAACTGTATCAACAATGAAAAACAAATGCATCATGTTTTAGTTGCCTATTCAGCAACAAATGACGATGTTATTGTGACCTGTACGTTCAAAAGTTTATATTGGGGACAGCATTTGGTTGAATCCGGGGCATTTCAGGGGATCGGTGTATCTGTTTCGACAATGCCGAAGTTCATGTTGTGTGCTTCCGATAAGCGGATTGCGACTGGATCTACGATGCAGCTGAACAATGGAAATTACAGTTATGGACTTTCCAGAAGTGTCTCTCCAACTGCCGGAAATCCGACGGAGTGGATCACAAGACAATATAAAAAACTGACCAAGGTCAGACAGCCGACAGCGACCTGCTGGATGACAGAGATCAAGGGCAGTTATTCCGTTGCAACCAATACGAGCGAAAGTGATGACCGTATCGCTTGGCGTCATTCCAATAAGGCAAATGTCCTTTATATTGATGGTCATGTCGGACCCTATACTTTGATAGAACTTCAGGCTTTGAACGGCGGAAACGGCCGCTGGAACAAACCTTTCTGGAACTGGCCCTACTGAACAAAAAAATTAACATAAGGAATCATCAAAATGAAACTCAAACTTTTCCTTTCTGCTATTTTCACCGGAGCTGCTCTTATGGCGGCGGATCCCGCTGCAAATCTTGTTTTGAAACAGGATTTTGAAACAGGAGCGGATAAATTTGTCAAAGTCCCTGCCAATGTAAAGTTTTCTGCAAAAGTTCTGCCGGAACTTGTTGAGGGCAGAGTCGCCGGAACAAAAGCGGCTCATTTCGGGGATAAGACACCGGAATGTGTGTTGCGTGGAATGAAAATGCCTGTTCCCGGCAATATTTCCATGTGGGTTAAAACAGATGCCAAAGTTGTCGGCAGCGGAGTTTATCGCCGTTTTATTGCAACATCATATCACGGAACCGGTTATTTCGGATTTCAGGAATATTCCGGCTATGCACTGCTCTTTGTCCATGCGTTCAATAAGAAAAACAAGAATGTGTTTGTAAAGCTCATGCCTGCCGGACAGTGGAACCACGTTTCCATCAACTTCTCAGACAAACATGTTGATGTTTTTGTCAATGGTGTTCTGACCTCTTCTTCCGACCTGCCGGAATCCATTTCCAAAGTTGTTGGAGATATTACATACGGCAGCAAGGGATATGCCATGGACTCTCTGGAAATCTATAACCGGGTTCTCACAGAAGAAGAGATCAAGGCTCTTGCCAGGTAAGGTGAAGAATGGATTTGAAGCGAACTTTTATGAGCTGCGTTATGGGGCTTTCTCTCATCGCCGGCGCAGCGGAATTTATTGTACCTCAGACGGCAAAGGCTCCGGCAATTGATGGGAAACTCTCTGCCGGAGAATGGAAAAATGCGCTGGTTATTTCCGGAACCGGGGCAACTCTCGATCACCGGAAAGCGGAACTGTTTCTGACATGGGATGCGAATTATCTTTATGGCGCTGTGCGGGTGGAAACTCCTCCCCGCGGCAAATTGGTTCAGAATGCGGGAACCAATCCTGTCAGTGACGATTCCGTGGAGTTCTGGTTTGATCCTCCGAAATCCGCCCGGGTTCATGAACAGTGGAAATTCGGGGAATTTCAGGTGATTATCAGCAATGCGGGGCGGATGCTGCTCCAGCATCATAATCCCGGATACGGGCTGCCTGTCCGCAACTGGGTGACCGGTGACATGAAAGTTGTCAACAAGGTGGAGAATGAAAAATGGGTTTGTGAATTTGCTTTTCCTGCAAAAGCCTTTGGCATGGATCAGTTCGGGGAATTGGATTGGAAGATCCTTTCCTGCGTGAATTTCCGTTCCGCACCCGGAAGACAGGTTCCTTTTATGCCTGTTGCCAGCTTTATGGATTCCAAATCCTATCCGACGTTCAAACTCCGGAAAGCTGCTCCGTCAGTCCGCCAGCTTTATGGGAATGCAGCAACCCGTTTCCCGCTGAAGTTTGAAAGTTCCAAACCATTGAGATATGAAGCAGTTATCAATGGCAAAAATGTCAGCGGAACTCTGCCTGTCACATTGCAGACTGCAGAACCGGCTTCTCTTGCCATGAAGATCTTTGACGGATCCTCTGTAGTATTTCATCGTGAATTCAAGCTTGCGTCACTTCCTGCCCGTATCTGGGAAACTCCGGAATCTTATATTGTTCTGGAACAGAATTTTGATCAGGGAATTGAGCAGTTTATTGCAGCTCCCAAAGGAGCCAAGCCTTCTGCCAAAAAAATGCCCCGGCTCATTCCCGGACGGAAAGAGGGCTCTCAGGCAATCCATTTTGAAGAAGGTGCAGCCAATCTGAAGATCCAGAAAGGACGTCTCCCTGTCCCCGGAAATATTTCCTTCTGGATTTGGAAAGATGAAAAAACGAGAAAGGGAAATGTCCGTTATTTCAGCACCTCCTTTGTGCCCAGCGGCTATATCGGATTGCAGGATCACCCCGGTTTCCTGCTTCTGTTCCTGCATAACTTCAAGACAGGCGGAAATAAAAATATCATGGTTTCCCGCCGTCCGGCAGCTCAGGCATGGACTCATGTTTCCATCAACGTTCAGCCCAAGCGGATCGAACTGTACTGCAATGGAATGAAAGTGAGCGAGCAGGATCTTGCGATGACAATCGATCCCAAAAAGCTCGGAGATATTGTATTCGGATCCGGAACCGGTTTTGCGATTGATGAGTATGTGGTTTATGACCGGGTGCTTTCTTCACAGGAGATCAAGGCCATGGCGCAGGGAGAATCCAGTGTTTCCGGTGAAATGGCATGGTATCCCAGCTTGAATTCGATCGTCCTTGATATTGCCTGCAATCCCAAACTGCTGAAGGGGAAAGATCTTGTTCTTCAGATCGTAACCAAAGGCGGTAAGAAGATTTTCAGCGGAAAGGTAGCTCTGGAGTCAGCCGCAAAGATCGGCAGCGGAGATAAACAGCTTCTGATTCTCCATAAGGCTGTCAAACTTCCTTCAAAACTCGCAAACGGTGATTATATCATGAGCCTTTCTCCGGAAGGAAGTGAAAATGCTCTTCTGGAAAAAGAATTTCTCGTCAAATGGTATCCGTGGCAGGGCAATCAGCTGGGGATGCGGGATGTGCTTCTTCCCGGTTTCACTCCTTTGCAGGTAAAGGGCAATGTGATTTCTGCAGTTCTGCGGGATTATTTTATTGGAAAGACCGGTCTTCCGGAACAGGTTTTTGCCGATGGCAAACAGATCCTCGCTGCACCTGTGACAGTCAACTTTGTCAAAAACGGCAAGACCGTATCAGCCAAAGGAACAGCGGCAGTCAAACCGGTGAAACGCTCTGATACTACCGTGGAATATACAGCTTCCGCCCGGGGAATGAAAGTCAAAGGACGGATGGAACAGGACGGTTTGCTGATTCTTGACCTGACTTTTCCGGCGAGTCTCAATGCAGATCAGGTATATGTTGATATCCCTGTCAAAAAAGAGTTTGCCGAATTGTATCATCCCATTGGAGAACATATCCGGGCGAATCCTGCCGGGTTTACGCCTGCCGGGGAGGGAACGGTCTTTAAGAGCCGCAACCTTCAGCAGGTCCGGATTTCCAACTTTATTCCCTATCTCTGGCTGGGGACAGATACCCGCGGGATCTGCTATGCCGCCAACTGGGATAAAGACTGGGTCCACTGCAAAGAACGGGATGCTGTGGAACTGTTCCGTCATAAGAACGGCGATGTCAGTATCCGCCTGAATTTGATCAATGGTCCTGTAAAATACAAGCGGGAACGGACGATCACCATTGCGCTTCAGGCTTCCCCTGTCAAACCCATGCCCAAAGGCTGGCGCGGCTGGTCTGACGGCTTTGGTTATAAAGGCAACAAACATTCCGCAGTTCTTGCAAGCTGTCCTTACTGGGGCGGTTATACTGCATGGGCAATGCGTTATCCGGCATTCCAGGATTTTGGTTATATCCGGAAACTTGTGGAAACCATGAAGACCGGCAGGATCGATGAGGCTTACAAGAAACAGTGGATTGAACGGATCCTGAAGGGCAGCAAAACAGAAGTCCCCTGGATTCACGCGAAGGCTCCTGCCGCCCGCAGACCTTATGTGGCAGGTCATACCACTGCCGCTTTCAACAGAGCTAAGTCTTTCTACGGAAAAAAGAATGCCGTGCTTTATTTCTACACCTGCGATGCTGATGGAGCCGCCGCTTTGCCGGAATATCCTGCTATGCAGGGAGAATGGGCAAACCCCTCTTACGGTGTCGGCGGTTCTTATTCTGACTATGCGATCTACTATTTGGATAAGATGCTGGAAGCCGGGCTGGGCGGCGTTTATGATGACAATACGTTCTTCCGCTGCAACTATTCCTGGGCAACCGGAAATGCTTATATTGATGAAATCGGTGAGATCCGACCCGGCTTGAACCTTTGGAACAACCGGGAATACCGCCGGCGTCAGGCAGTAACCATGATGGATCGCGGAATCGAACCCTGGATCACGGTTCACCACACCAATGCCAATATTCTGCCTACCCTCAGTTTCGCAACAAACTGTATGGGTATGGAATGGAAATATGGATATCATGATTTCCAGGAACGGTTTACGCCGGATTACATCCGTGCTGTTTGCCAGGGGCTTCAGGCAGGGCTTTATCCGACGATCCTCGATGGGGTTGTCGGCGGAACAAAGGAACAGCGGTACTGGGCGACCAGAACGATGATTGCCTCTCTGATGCCCCATGAGATCCGACCCACGATTCCCAGAGGCGGAGATTCCAAGCTGATCGTTCAGGCTTACAACTTCCTGTATGACTTCGGAATCTGGCAGGATGACTGCAAATATACCGCGTATTGGGATCCGGCAAATCCTGTGAAGTCTGCAGATTCCAACCTGCTGACCAGCACCTATCAGCGCGGTAAAAAACTGCTGATCGTCTGCGGAAGTTATACAGGCGATATTACTGCTCAGCTGACTTGCAGCGGCACCGTAAAATCAGCCAGAAATCTTGAAACCGGAGCTGCTTTGAGCGTTTCCGGAAAGAAGATCAGCTTCCCGCTGAAAAAACATGATTTCATAATCATTGAGGCAGAATTGAAGTAATCCTTCTTTTCTGATCAGAAATATCCCCGCGGCAAAAGTCATGGGGATATTTTTTTTTACAGTTTGAAAACATCAGAAATGATGCTAAATTATGAAAAATGTTCATTTTGTGCAAAAAATGTTTTTCTTCTTCATTTACTAACAGTTTTTTTGCTGTATAGTATCGGAGTTGAAAAAGAAGAGGATGGAATGGAATTTTTCAATGGACTGAGTTTCCCGCGGATGGGAAGTGAACCCCAATACCGGAAGGTTGTGATCAATGTTCCGCTGTATTACGGGATTCAATTCAATTATCATGGAGCTCTCCGGCTGAAAATCGGGAGTGACCGGGAGTTTACTGCATCGGGAAGTTATGCTTTTCTGACGTATCCGGGAGAAGTTTTTGAATATGGTCCGGCAGATGATCATCCCCGGCATCATAATTTCATTTGTGCTTGCGGTCCCCGGATGGAAAAGTATCTCTCAGGAGGTCTCTTTGAACGGAACCCGGCCCGTCCGCTTGTAAAAATTGAAAATGGAGAAAAATTTTACCGTGTCATGCAGGATATCATGATTCAGGACCGGCTCAATCAGGCGGTTTCTCCCAGATCCGTATTGCTGTTTGAAGATCTTCTTCTTCAGATATATGAATCATCCCGGGAAGGAAACAAACCGGTTCCCTATCAGGCATCCGGTTTGAATGATCTGATCAAACGGATCTGTGCCGAACCGGAAAAACAATGGGATTTTGATCTTGAGGCACGGAAATTTTATGTTACGCCGACTCATTTCCGGCGGATCTTCAAACAGATGACCGGTTTTCCGCCTCAGCAATTTCTGATCCAGAACAGACTCCATAAAGCGGCATCTCTTCTGGTCTCAACAAAAGAATCCGTCAATGAGATCGCCTGCCGGACCGGATGGGAAAATGTCTTCTATTTCTCCCGGCAGTTCAGACAGAAATATCATGCATCACCATTACAATACCGGAAAGAGTTTATTGTCCGGGCTTAACAGAAAGGAGTACAGGTTATGGAACGACTAATCATGCTGCGCAGTGATGAAGAACGCTTTGCATGTGAAATGGAAAATCAGCCATTCAGTCCGAATATTTATTATGATTCCCCGTGCGTGGATGTGGATCAGGCAAAAGTTTCTCATAAGATTTTGGGATTTGGAGCTGCATTTACCGATGCGGCATGCTATATGTTCCAGAAACTTCCTGCCGAAAAACGGAAAGCCCTGTTTCAGGATCTCTTTTCTCCGGATGGATTGAATCTGAATATCGGCCGTTTGAATATCGGTGCAAGTGACTATTCCACAAAGGTTTACTCTTATCATGATGAAGAGGATCCGGAACTGAAAAGCTTCTCCATCGATTATGACCGCCAGTGGATCATTCCCATGGTGAAGGAGGCAAAGACAGTGCGTCCGGACCTCTATTTGTTCAGTTCGCCCTGGAGTCCGCCGGGATGGATGAAAACCGGGAAAAGCATGTGCGGCGGATATATGCGGGCAAAGTATCTTCCAGTGTTCGCGGATTATATGGTCAAATATCTGCAGGCGTATAAAGAAGCTGGGATCGAGATTGATGCAGTGACCATGCAGAACGAGCCGGATACCGATCAGCGCGGATGTATGCCTCAATCCCAGCTTCATCCGGATTTTGAAATGGAACTGGTGGGGCATCTGATGCCGCCCCGTTTGAAAGCCGCGGGTTTGAACACGAAACTGTGGCTTTATGACCACAACTATCAGGGTTGGAAACGGGTGCTTTACATGCTTTCCGATCCGGAAGTCGCCGCAAATGTCGATGCTGTGGCATGGCATCCTTATGACGGGTTCCCGGAAATGATGAATCCGATTCGCGAACAGTTCCCGAACCTGCCGTTCCAGTTGACGGAAAAGGGCCCGAATTACAAGAAAAATTCCGTTGAAAGTCACTTGCTCTGGTGGTCCCGGACGATCACCGGCGCGCTGAAGAACGGCTGCTCTTCCTTTGTCGGATGGAACTATACGCTGGATGAAACCGGAGCTCCGAATCTCGGGAACTTCAAATGTGCCGGATTGGTGGAAATTCATTCCCAGACCGGCGAAATCACGCCCAGTATCCAGTATCATGCATTCCGGCATTATGCGCCTTATCTCAAGCGCGGAGCAGAGGTGCTTTCCTGTCCCATGAACTTCCCGCAGGAACCTATGGTGGATTGTCTTGTTGCAAGAAATCCGGACGGTTCCATCGTGGCAGTCATCGGAAACGGTGCAGATAAATTCTCATCCATTCAGTTCAAATACCGTGATCAGTATTTGAAGATCTACTTGCCCGAACAGTCTATGACAACAATCGTGTTTTAACATAACAGAAAGAAGGTAATATGAAGCACACTTTTTTGAAAAAAATCGTATTTGCCTCTGCAGCCGTTCTTGCATTGACATGCAGTGCCTATGATCTGAAAAATCCGGCATTGACACCTGTCCAGATCAAGACAGCTCCGAAGCATGCCCCCCTCCAATTGGTGAAAAACGGAACTTTGCAGTTTGCCATCATTGCCGATTTGAACAAGGAACACAGATCCTCCAGAGGATGGAGTATCAAGCCCGCCGTGGATGAACTGAAACTCGGGTTCCAGCGTTGTACCGGAATGACGCCCGAAGTTTTTCCCAGCACTCAGATCGCAGAGGCTCAGAAAAAATATCCGTACCTGATCTCTGTCGGAAGCAACCCGCTTTCTGCAAAATATGTGAACGTGAAGACCTTGAAACAGGAAGGGTTTGAAATCGTCACGTTTCCTCAGGGGATCGTGATCTGCGGGATGGATTCCTCTCTGGATCCGGAATACAACAAAGATCCGCTGGATATGAAAGGCGAGATCCGGGGAACTCTCTGGGGTGCTTATGACTTCATGGAACGTATCCTGGGAGTCCGTTATTATATGCCCGGAACCGGAACGATTTTCCCTGCTGTCAAAGATTTGACGGTTACGCCCTTTGCCTATTATGACTATCCCCGTCTGCCGGGACGTAACGGGATCTTTTTTGTAAACTGCACCATGCTTCCTTCCACGAAGAATTCCTACCGGAAAGCAGGTTGGGTGGAAGATTGGAAGCCTTATCTTGGAAATGATATCAATATTGACAGTGCATCCCGTCTGAATGACCGCTGGAGAATGGCTCAGGTCAATCCTCCTTTCGGCGGACATGACCCCCATGATAAAAAGTTTGCATTGAGACACCCCGATAAACTGGAAACGATCTTCTACCGTTCTGTCAACGGAAATTTCTACTACGAACCTCATGAACTGGTGGGATCCTACTATGATGTGGTGGACTTGAAATTTGCCGATATTCTGGTGGAATCCTGGAAACGTTATTTTGCCAGCAGGGGGAAAGATAATGACGGCTGGAGCTGGGCAAACAATCAGTATGTCTCTTTCGGGGTCACTGACCACCGGATCACAGTTGCAGATGTTGAAATCGATCCTGTCGTCCGCAAACTGAATCTGATCACCGAGGCAGACAAAAAACGCGGAGCACCTCTGGCAAATGTCTATGCCCGGTTCCTGCAGTATCTTGATAAACGCCTTCAGGAAGAATTGCCGGGTGTCAAACTTGCAGTTATGGCATATTATGATATTCAGTTCGCCTCCCGGGATCCCCGCTGGAAACTCTCCCGGAACGTGGAAGTCCGGTATTGCGAAGGCGATTTTCCGCGTCTGGTTCATAACAAAGCCGCATGGGCAGAAGTGGAACGGAACCTGAAAGACTGGGAAATTACAACCGGAAACCCCGTCCGTTCCATCTGGGCTTACAACCACAACACCAACGTTTATTCCCGCGCAATGATCGGTCAGATGATGGGGGATGCTATCAAAAAATGGGGCAATCTCGCCGAACGCGATCAGGTGTTCTTCGATCATGGCGGACATTATGATTTCTGGAATAATTTCCCGACCAAGTATGTGATGTACCGCTCCATGTGGAACCCGGAGTTTAATTGCGATGCAGCAATTTATGAAATGTTCACCATCCTTTACGGCAAGAAAACTGCGGATATCCTGTTCCAGTTCCAGCAGCTGCTGAAAAAGACTTATATCGAAATTTCTTCCAAACAGAAAGATGGAGATATCCTTCCTCCTCTTGCAATTGTGGACCAAATGGAAAAACTGCTGAAACAGGCGGAAGCCGCACTTCCCGCCGGGGATGACCGCGCAAAGAAACATTTCCAGCTCTACGCAAAATTGTGGCCCGGAGCCTTCCAGGGAACCAGAAACCGTTACTCTTTTGAACGTATCGTCTACAACGTTTATCAGCTTCTGAGAAAGGAAAAGATTGTCGTTGACGGCGAAGCAGAACCCCTCTGGGCAAAAATCAAACCCATGAAGATGATCTGCCCCAACGGAACAGGCAAACAGTTCAAATATCCGGCAGATGTGAGACTCGTCTGGGACAAAAAAGGAATCTATGGTTTTATGAAAATGCCCTATCATCCGGAATCAAAATTCCCGGCAATGTGGCGGAATGATACCATTGAAATGTTCTTTGCTCCCGGACTCAAAAAGGAAAAATATTTCCATCTGGTCTTTGATGCTTATATGAAACACATTGAAAACAAAGCGGTTCTGAACCCCATTCCCATGCCTTACGGGAAATGGCAGCCCGCCGGTTATGAGTTCAAGACGAAGATCCATAAAGATTGCTGGACCGCTGAATTTTTCATTCCATTCGCGGCAATGGATGTTCCTGTCCCCAAAGCCTATGACAGCTGGCTGACAAATATTGTCTCCAACAAGATGACCATGCCTGCGGAATATTCCGGAACCTCGTTGACGCTGAACAGAAATCATGATCTGGATAAATATTCGATCATTAAGTTCTCCGGCAAAGGAGATCCGATCCGGTAATTTACCGTAGTCTTTTACAGAAGAGCAGGGGCTGTTGCAAAAACTTGAAAAGGGAAGCGGCAGCCCCCCTCTCTTTTTTTGGATTGAAGAAAACTGTGGGATATGGTGTAAAACGGGATCTCTCCGCAGGAAAATCTTTTGTTTTACCGTTTTATTCTTGTTTCCGGTTTGTCATTCTATTTTTCTGTTTTTCAAAAGGATAGGGAAATGATGATGCAGTTTGCCTCTGATTTGAAAAATTACCATTTTCGGGGGCGTTTGATTCTGAAAAAACGGTCCGATGGGAACTCCCCCGGAAATAATTTGCAAAAAAGCGCGATTTCATAGATTTTTCGGACGTTTTTTTCTTGATTTTTTGCCATTTTGAAGTATATTTCCAAGGTAGAAAAATTGGATAAAAATCATTACTCAGGAGATAGCAAAATGGAGAATAATCAGGAAGTCCCGGAACAGGCTGCAGTTCAGGCTGCAGAAGCCGCTGCGGAACAGGCTGCTCCCGCTGAAGGAAGTCAGTACACCGCATCGAAAATCACCGTTCTGGAAGGGCTCGAAGCCGTTAGTAAACGCCCCAGTATGTATATCGGTGACACCGGAAGAAACGGTTTGCACCACCTCGTATATGAAGCAGTCGATAACAGTATTGACGAAGCACTTGCCGGATATGCCACAAAAGTTGAAGTCATCATTCATGAAGATAACAGTATTACCGTGAAGGATGATGGACGCGGTATCCCCGTGGATATGCACCCCGAAGAACAGAAGCCCGCTGTGGAAGTCGTTATGACAATCCTTCATGCCGGGGGGAAATTCGACCACAACTCTTACAAAGTCTCCGGCGGTCTGCACGGGGTCGGTATCTCCTGCGTGAACGCACTTTCCGAATGGCTGGAAGTGGAGATCCATCGGGATGGACAGGCTCATGACATCCGCTTCGAACGCGGGTTCACCACCCGGAAACTCCGGGATCTGGGCGCAACCACTCAGCGCGGAACCAGAGTTCATTTCAAACCTGATGCTGAGATCTTCCAGGAAACCACTACTTACGAATGGGATATCCTCAGCAAACGTCTCAGACAGCTTGCATTTTTGAACCGCGCTGTTCACATCTCTCTGGAAGATCGCCGCGAAGACAGCAAGCAGCATGAAAATTACTACTATGAAGGCGGGATTTCCGAATACGTCAAGTTCCTGAACGAAGGAAAGAAAGCTCTCCACGATGTGATCTACATGCACAAGGAAAAGGATCGTCTGGATGTGGAAGTCGCACTTCAGTACAACGATTCCTTCCAGGAAAGCATCATCACCTTTGCGAACAACATCAACACCCACGAAGGCGGTACTCACCTGACCGGGTTCCAGACTGCTCTGACCCGCTCCATCAACAACTACATCAAGTCCATTCCCAAGTATAAGAATGAAAAATCCCTCTCCGGGAACGATGTCAAGGAAGGGCTTGCAGCAGTTATCAGCGTGAAAGTCTCCGATCCCCAGTTTGAAGGTCAGACCAAAACCAAGCTCGGTAACAGTGAAGTCCGCGGTATTGTGGAATCTGTTGTGAATGAGTGCCTTGCAGAGTTTATGGAAGAAAATCCCACGATCGCACGTCTGATCATTGATAAAGCTGTGATTGCTTCTCAGGCTCGTGAAGCTGCCCGGAAAGCTCGGGAAAACATTCAGCGTAAAGGTGCATTGGAAGGATTCTCTCTCCCCGGTAAACTGGCAGACTGCGGAAGTAAAGATCCTGATAAATGTGAATTGTACATCGTGGAAGGAGATTCTGCAGGCGGTTCTGCAAAGACCGGTCGTGACAGTGAATTCCAGGCAATTCTTCCCATTCGCGGTAAATTGCTGAACGTGGAAAAAGCCCGTGAGCACAAAGCTTTGGAAAACAAGGAAATTCAGTCTCTGATTGCTGCGATCGGCTGCGGGATCGGAAACGAAAACTTCGATATCTCCAAGATCCGTTACAACCGCATCGTTATCATGACAGATGCTGACGTGGACGGTTCTCACATCCGTACTCTGCTTCTGACCTTCTTCTTCCGCTGGATGAAAACGCTCATCGAGACCGGACACGTTTATATTGCAAAGCCGCCTCTGTTCAAGGTTACCCGTAAGAAAGTCGAAACTTACATTGATACAGAAGAACAGCTTGACAGTTATCTGGTGAACATCGGCAGCACAGATATTCATGTGACCCGGATCTCTGACCGCACTGAATTGACCACCGAACAGGTGAAGGAAATCACCGGATATATCGCTGATGCAAACCACATCTCTGTCGGTTTGCAGCGTTGCGGTCTTCTTCCGGAAGCCTACTTCAAGCTGGAAAAGGATGGAAAATTCCCCATTGCCCGTATCATGGTCCGTGAAATCAACGGAAGCATGACGGAAGAATATGTCTTCACCGAAGAGGAAGAAAAAGCCTGTGTGGATGCCGCTATGGCGCGTCTGCCCAAGGTGGACTCCGGAGAAGCGGAAGCAGCTCCTGCAGAAGAGGCTGTTTCTGAAGAACTGAATGTCCCCAGGAGCCACATGGAAGATGCTGAATATGATGAAATGCGCGCTATGGAAGCTGATGGTTATCATCCCTCCATTGACGTTACCGCGATCTTTGAAGCAAAATCCTGTGAAAATCTTTACAAGCGGATTGCTGAAGCCGGATATGATCCCAAGACCCTGTTCTTCGGGGATGAACCGATCTTTGAAGTTCAGGCTGGCGACCGCGATGTGAGAGTTGCAACCCTTTCCGCATTGGCTGGTGAAGTCAAACGGAACGGAAGAGACGGACTTGCCATTCAGCGTTACAAAGGTCTCGGTGAAATGAACCCGGATCAGCTCTGGGAAACCACAATGGATCCCAAGACCCGCAAGATGATCAAAGTCACAATGGAAGATGCAGTGGAAGCCGACCGTATGTTCACCCTGTTGATGGGTGATGCTGTCGAACCCCGCCGCGATTATATTGAACGTTATGCCGCCGGTGTCAAAGATCTTGACATTTGACGGTTGAGCCCCAAACATTTTTACGAAAGGATATTGCAATGGCTGACGACAAAGGTGCTCAGAAACGTCCGGAACAGATTCAGAAGGAAAAAAATCTGGAAATCGCTCTCGGACAGATTGAAAAAGAATATGGAAAAGGCTCTATCATGAAGCTCGGTGACAACCGGGTGACAGATATCCCGGTGATCAGCACCGGAGCCCTTTCTCTCGATATTGCCCTGGGGATCATGGGACTTCCCCGCGGACGCGTGATCGAAATTTACGGACCGGAATCTTCCGGTAAAACAACACTTTGTATGCATGTGATCGCCAATGCCCAGCGCGCCGGCGGTGTGGCTGCCATCATTGACGCAGAACATGCTGTTGACCCCGTTTATGCCCGCAAGATCGGGGTGAATGTGGAAGAATTGCTGATTGCTCAGCCCGATTGCGGGGAAGATGCATTGAATATTGCCGATATGCTGATCCGCAGCAACTCAGTGGATGTGCTGGTAATCGACTCTGTGGCTGCTCTTGTTCCCAAAGCTGAAATCGAAGGCGAAATCGGTGATTCCTTCGTCGGACTTCAGGCAAGAATGATGTCTCAGGCATTGCGGAAATTGACCGGAGCCATCAGCCGCAGCCGTACTTGCTGTATCTTCACCAACCAGATCCGTGAAAAGATCGGGGTGATGTTCGGAAATCCCGAAACCACCACAGGCGGTAATGCCCTGAAATTTTACAGCTCCATCCGTATGGATATCCGCCGTGCCGGAGCGATCAAGGATAGCGACGGCAATGTTCAGGCCGCCCGTACCCGTGTGAAAGTTGTCAAAAACAAACTCGCGCCCCCGTTCCGTACTGCTGAATTCGATATCAACTGGAATGAAGGGATTTCCCGTTCCGGTTCCATTGTGGATGCCGGTTTGGAAAACGGCGTGATCGAAAAGCGCGGTTCCTGGCTTTCCTTCGAAGGCGAACAGCTTGCTCAAGGGGCTGAAAAAGCAAAAGTTCTTCTCTCCGAAGATAAAGAACTGGCTGACCGGATCGTTAAACGGATCCTGGAAAAGGTTGCTGAAAAGCAGGGGATTCCTGTGAAGGAACCCGCTGCACCGGCAGCTCCTGCAGCAGAACCTGCAGAATAATAACAGGGAATTCTGAAATTGATCATTCGTTTCGGTTATTTCAAAACGGCCTTATCCGGATTGCTTCTGCTTCCGGCGGTCCTTTCTGCTGATCTTGAATATCGCGGAAAAACTGCCGGTGACGAGGCGTTCCGGAATGGAGATTATTCCGCCGCCGCAAGTTTTTATGAGCAGTTTCAGAATACGGCTCAGGCGGCTGGTGATGCTCAAAGTGTCCGCATTGCAATGGAACGCCGGATCGATGCCCTGATCCTTGGAGCACGCCCCGATGAGGCAGAAAAGCTGCTCCAGGCATATCAGCAGAAATTCCCCGGAACAGATCCTCTTGCCGTTACAATGTGGAAAGCTGATATTCAGCTTTTGCAGAAGAAGCCCGATGATGCCAGAAGAAATCTGGAACGGATCCTTCCTGCATTGACCACGGATAATCCGCGGCGGGTTCATGCCCTTTATTCTCTGGCACGAGCTTATGAACAATTGAAAAATTATACGGCTGCCGCGCGGCTTTATTTTTCCATCGGGCAGGATGATTCCAAAGGCGTTTTTGCAAGAAAGAGTGAACCTTCCAAACTGCAGATCATGGCTTGGGAACGGGGAATCTATTGTCTGGCATTCACATCCAGATTCAATGAAGCATTTTTTGCATTGGCAGATCACCCGGATATCGGAGATCCGTCTGTTCAAAAGAGGTTGCAGCTGCTTTCCAGTTTTCTGATGATCAAGACAGAACCGAAGCGGAATCTTGCTTCTGTCTGGGAACGCTGCTCCAAAGTGGAATTTGAAAAAAACGAATTGCACTATCCGATTTTTTCTGCCATTGGAGACCATGCAGCCCGGGAAGGATTGTTTGACATCGCAGCAGAAGCTTATGCCCTTGCTTACAATCACAGTCCCGGAAAAGAAGAGGCGTTTGAAACGTTGCGGCGGTTGCTTTCTGTGATTCATCTTTCCGGTGGAAAAGAAGAAGCCGCGGAATTGGCATTGAAGATCCTGGAACTTTTCAAAGGCGATTATGCATCCATCAAATTTCAGGAGGAGATCGCCGGGATCCTTTACAATGCCGGAAAATATCAGGAAGCTGCAAAATTGTATGCGTCTCTGTCCCGCAATCCTGCCGTTCCTGCCGCTTCCAAACATACTGCTATGATTTGTCTGGTCCGGATTTCTGCGAAGGATCGGCTGCCGGATGAATATATGAAATTGCTGGACGGGTATTTCTCCGGAGAAAAAAATGGGGAAAGACTTTATTATTTTGCGGAAACGCTTCTTGCAGATAAGAAATATAAAGAAGCGATCCGCACTTTTCAATCCGTTGCCCGGAAATATCCTGCATGGAAACCCCGGGCACTTTATCAGGCGGCGTATGCAAACCTGATTTCCGGGCACCCGGATGAGTCTTTGAAAATGCTTGCAGACTTCTTCACTTCCGGTATGGGCGGCAGGGAAGAGACCCAGGGGATTTATCTGAAAGCGCGGGCATTGGAAGATCTCGGAAAAAATCAGGAGGCATGGCAGGAATTTGAGCGTTACAGTCAACGTTCCGATAAAGAACCGGAGTTCTCAGTAGAATCTCTGTTCCGCGGCGGACGGCTGGCATTTCTTGCCGGAAAACCGGAAAAGGCTATTCAACTCTTCAACCGGTTGATCAAAGAATATCCCCGGTCCGCGAAATCCGCAGATGCCGCAAACTGGAAGATTTATATTTTCCGTTCTCTCGGAGATGATTACCGTGCAGATCTGGCAACGTATGAGCTTCAGACCGCATGGCCCGGTTCCCAGATCACCTTCGATGCCATGTACCGTCTTGCTGAAAACAATTTTTCCACAGATTCCTATTCCAAGGTGATTCAGCTCCTGGATGCATTGTTCCAGCAGACAACCAAACCGGAAAACAAGGCGAGAGTCCTTTGCGGACAGGCGTTCCTTTCGGTTTATCATAAGAAATATAAGGAAGCCGCAGGATATCTGGACCGTTTGGATTCAGAATATCCGGGGAGCAGGGTTCAGACAGAAGCCGCGTTTCTGCGCGGTGATATTGCCCGGATCCAGGGCGATTATCAGGGCGCGATCGAATATTATAAAAAAGTGCTGACTTTGAACCCGGATCGTTATCTTTCCAATGCAGCGATGGGATCTGTTGGAGACTGTTACTTCATCCTTGCAGAAAAATTGCAGAATCCTTCTGCTTATGCTGAAGCTTTGAAGGCGTATCAGAAGATTCTGGAGCAGAAGGAACTGGATACCGGATTGTATGCAATGACACTTTATAAAGCCGGAAGATCAATGGAGTTGATGGGGAATGATGATCAGGCTTTGGCGTATTATCGGAAAACGCTGTATTTGCCCGCATCTTTCAACACTCCGGCAAGCCGTCTTTGGGGGGCAAAGGCTGCGGAGGCAATTTATACAATAGCAGAAAAACGTCCCATCAAACAGCATATTGAAGAAGCACATGCTGCATTGAAGCTGTTGGAGAAACATAAGATTATTCCGGCTGGATCCGCGGAACGGAGAACCAATACTCTTAAAAAATTGCGGTTCCGTCCCCGCAGTTCCAAATGATCCTGCAGGTCAGAGAGCCTGTTGTTTAAGGCAAGAAATAAAAAGAGGTTCGGAGGAAAGCAGATGATCCGTGATTTGCGAGTTCAGTGTCAGGATGAAAATACAACGTTGGCGTCTTATGCCGTAAAAAACAGTGAATCGCAAGGACGGGTTTATCCGGAGGAACAGCATCCTTTCCGGACTGATTTTCAGCGTGATCGTGACCGGATCCTTCACTCCAAAGCGTTTCGCCGGCTGGAACATAAAACTCAGGTTTTTCTGAGCGGTTCCGGGGATCACATGCGGACCAGGCTCACTCATACCATTGAAGTCGCCGCGATCTCCAGAACAATGGCACGTTCTCTTTATCTGAATGAAGATCTTGCGGAAACCATTTCTCTTGCTCATGATTTGGGGCATACTCCATTCGGTCACGCCGGAGAACGGGCTCTGAATAAAATCATGGCTTCTCATGGTGGCTTCGATCATAACTTGCAGGCACTGCGGATCGTAGATCATCTGGAAATCAAATACCCGACTTACGACGGGATCAATTTGACCTGGGAGGTCCGTGCCGGTCTGGTCAAACACCGGGAACCGGGCAAAACTCATCTGGATGGAAAACACCTTCCGCCTCATCAGTCTCTGGAAGCACAGATCGCAGACCTGGCGGATGATTTGACCTATTACGGACACGATCTGGATGACGGTTTTGATTCCGGGCTGATCCGTTCTGAAATGCTGAAAGGTATGCCCATCTGGGAACGTGCGGTGGAACGGGTTCGCGAGACAGGGCTTGCTGACAGCGGCGCAGAACGGTTTGAATCCTATGCCATCCGCTGTCTGATCGATAACATGGTGCGCGATGCCATCTGCCATTCGGATAAACTCTTAACGGAGTGGAACCCTGCATCATCTTCGGTTGTCCGTGAGCTCGACAGGAAACTGATTTCCTTCAGTCCGGAATATGAAAAAGAGACATTGGAGCTGCGTGATTTCCTTTACAAAAATCTCTATTTTCATCCGAAATTGGAACGATTGAACGGCATGTCTCTCTCCCGGATGTCGGCTTTGTTTGAAGCCTATACCAGAAATCCGGAAGAAATGGGCAGTTCAGCGGTCAAGCGGATCGAAACAGACGGACTGTATCGGGCGGCAGCGGACTATATTGCCGGGATGACCGATGTCTTTGCGCAAAAAGAGTTTACCCGTATCTGCGGGTTGCTGATATAAAATCAAACAGAAAGGATCAGAAAATGGAAATGATTGCAGTAGGCGGAAAAAATTTTACATCCTACCGGATTCCGTTTTCCGGATGTAATATCCTGTTTATCTCCGGAGAAACGGGTGCTCTTGCATGCGGATATTTCAGCTTGGAAGCCGCAAATAAATTCGGTCATGCCCTTGCAATTGTGACGGGTGTCAACAGTTTTCATGATATGCTTTCCGCTCAGGTGAAAGCGTGTTCTGATAAGGCCGCAGAAATGGGTGTGACTGTCGGAATGTCCGGCGCAGAAGCTCTTCTCAAAATGAATTGATCTTAAAACCCTGTTTTATCAAATGAGGTGATTTCAAAATTCTGGCGAAATGCTTCTTTTACAAGATGGCAACTCTGACTTTTCAGATTATTGGAGACTTTTGAAATCCCTTAAATGCTGTTTTTTTGTGTTTTTTTTGCATGAAACAGCATTTTTTTATTTATTTACTAAGAATTATAATTTTTTTCCGTCTAACAGTGTATAAAAAGTTCGTTTCATGCATGAGAATGAAAAAATAAAATGATGGAGAGAAAATGAGTAACAAACTCGCAATATTTGATCAGTTGATCAGCGAATCTCTGCCGGTTTTGCGAAAAACGGCATATGGGATTCTCAGAAATGAGGCTGATGCTGATGATGCTGTTCAGGAGGCGCTGGTTCGGGCATGGAAGGGATACAGTATTTTCCAATCCAAGGCAAAACTTTCCAGCTGGGTTTATCGGATTACCGTTAATGTTTCATACGACATTTTACGGAAACAGAAGAAAGAAGAAGAAAAACTGTATGCGTTGCCAGTGGAGGAATTCAAAGATGACGATGCTTCGGTTTTGTGCGGTGCATTACGTTCGGCAGTTGCAAGACTTCCGGAAATCTACCGGGATGCAATTTCTGCTGTTTATTTCAGCGGACTTTCCGGAGAACAGGCAGCAGATCAGCTTGGATGCAAAGTGAACGCTTTATACTGGCGAATCAGCCGGGCAAAAGATTTATTGCACGCGGAATTAAAGGAGATTTAAATCATGGATAAAAAACAAATAGATGATATGCTGGATCGTTTGAGTCAGGAAGTTCGTCCCGATAAAGTGGAGTTCTGTTCTGAGGAAGATTTCAAGAAGAAGTTTTTTGAACGAATCAAAGTTGAGGAGGATGGTGCGTTTGTTCCGAAGAAAATAAAATGGGGAAAAGTGACCGCTTACGCAGCAAGTTTTGTTGTTATCAGTGCCGTTGCAGTTGCCGCTTTCGGAAATTACGTCTCATCAATGTTTGATTCTCTTGCTTACTCCGTTTCTGGTGTCGCTTCTTCTGCTTCCTATAGTCTTCAAACAACACGTTCGGCGGAGGCCGCTGATTTTTCTACCGCCAATGCAGTTGCACATCAATCTGGTTCTGGGATTCATGAAAGTTCAATGCATTCCGCAGAACACAATGGTTATGCGACGGAAAGCAGAGTGTCTCCCATTCGCTGGAACAGTCCCCGGCCAGCACCATCACGATCAGTGAGGCAGAGAGAAGAGTCCCCCGCACCTGCAAAAATTGATTGGAATACAGAAGAATATAAAAGTTATGAAGAGAATCCGTTTCTGAATGTATTCGGGAACCCGCTTTCCACGTTTGGCGCGGATGTTGATACTGCAAGTTATACCAATGTCAGACGTTATTTGAACCGTCACCGTATGCCGCCCCGGGATGCAGTCCGAATCGAAGAATTTATAAATTCTTTCAAGTACAATTATGTCGCCCCGAAAAACGGAGAAAAATTCAGTGTGACGTATGAATCCGCACCTGCACCGTGGAATAAAAAGCATCAGCTTCTGCTGATCGGTATTCAAGGAAAAGATATTCCTGTGAGTGAACTTCCCCCGGCAAATTATGTATTTCTGGTGGATAATTC
Source organism: Lentisphaeria bacterium (assembly GCA_017456805.1). The sequence goes on along the minus strand of JAFTIQ010000022.1, from coordinate 47,884 downwards.
CGGATCTATGCGCGATGAAATGGAGTTGGTCATTGAATCTTTGACGACTCTTATAAATCAGATGAGAGAACAGGATAAAATCAGTCTGGTGACCTATGGCGGAGGCGTGAGAACTCTTCTGAATGGAATTTCCGGCAAGGAAAAAGGAAAAGCAATCTCACTGATCAAACAACTCCGTTCCGGCGGTTATACCCCGGGTTCAAAAGCAATTCAAACAGCTTATGAACTTGCGCATAAACATTTTATTCAGAAAGGAAATAACCGGATTATCCTGATTACCGACGGAGATTTCAATGTGGGCGTTTCCAGTGAATCGGAACTTGTTGCAATGGTGGAAAAAGAACGTTCCAGCCTGATTTATCTCAGCACTTTCGGTGTCGGAAGCGGAAATTATCAGGAAAATAAACTCAAAATGCTTGCCAATAAAGGAAACGGAAACTATTTCTATATTGACAATCTGAAAGAAGCTCGAGTTGCGATGAAAGCATGTTTCGCCGGACGGATGTTCGCTCTTGCCAGAGATGTAAAATTCCAGGTGGAATTCAACCCGGCCAAAGTCAGTTCCTACCGTCTGCTCGGCTATGAAATGCGGAAACTCGCTGACCGCGATTTCAACGATGATACCAAAGATTCCGGAGAAATCGGTGTCGGACATCAGGTGACAGTACTTTATGAGCTCATTCCTGCCGGCGTGGAATCTCCTGCCTCAGGAAGTGTCGATCCGCTGAAATATCAGAGACATTCCAGAGCATCCTCCGACGAAATTCTCACTTGCAAGCTCCGTTATCAGGATCCTGCAAAGATGGGGGCAAGCGAATTGAGAGTCTTCCCCATGAAGTCCTTCCCGAAAGCGGGCGAAAATCTCAGCTGGGCATCTTGCGTTGCAGAGTTCGCCATGATTTTAAGGAATTCTCCTCATAAAGGATCGGCCTCTCTGGATAGCGTTTTGAGCCGTGCGAAAAAGTATCTCGGCGAAGATCCTGATGGAAAACGGGCTGAATTCCTGACATTGGTTCATACCGCAAAAACTATAAAATAAACTCAACTTATTCCCACCCGGAAAAACTCCGGGGGGGGATTCCAATAAAAAAGCCGTTCAGTTTTTACGCTGAACGGCTTGATTTTTTCTGTCAGAAGGAAAGATTATTTATCCATATCTTCCAAAGCTGCTTTGCGGCTCAGACGGATCTTGCCGCTGCGGTCAATATCAACGACTTTGACAGTGACATAGTCGCCTTCTTTGCAGATGTCGGAGACGTTGTTCACGCGGTAATCAGCCATTTCAGAGATGTGGAGAAGTCCATCCTGTCCGGGAAGGATTTCCACGAAAGCACCGAAATCTTTGACAGTTTTGACGAGGCCGCGGTAGACTTTACCGATTTCAGCTTCAGCGGTGAAGAATTCGATTTTGCGCTTGACTTCATCCAGAACAGCTTTGTTCTGAGCGAGGATGCTGACGGAACCGTCATCCTGAATATCAACCTGGGAATTGGTGGATTCGGTGATTTCCTTGATGTTCTTTCCGCCGGTACCGATGAGAGCACCGATCTTATCAGGATTGATGTGGACAACACACATCTGAGGTGCGTTGGGGCTGACTTCTTCGCGGGGAGCGGAGATGCAGTTTGTAACAACATCCATGATCTTGTCGCGTGCTTCTTTGTTCTGAGCCATTGCGCGGACGAGGGTGTCGATGGGGATTCCGGGGAGCTTCAGGTCGAGCTGGAATCCAGTGATACCTTTCTTGCTTCCGCAAACCTTGAAGTCCATATCGCCGAAGTGGTCTTCTGCACCGATGATGTCGGTGAGGATCAGTTCTTTTCCGGTATCATCTGTCACAAGACCGCAGGAGATACCAACGACGGGAGAGGTGATGGGCACACCGGCATCCATGAGAGCAAGGGTTGCACCGCAAACACTTGCCATGGAGGTGGAACCGTTGGAAGACATGATTTCAGAAACGCAGCGGACCGTGTAGGGGAAATCCTGCGGGAAGACCTGAGCGACAGAACGTTCTGCCAGGTTTCCATGTCCGATTTCGCGTCTGCCGGGACCGGTGATCTTACCGACTTCACCGACGGAGTAGTTGGGGAAGTTGTAGTGCAGATAGAATTTCTTGGGTTTATTCAGACCGCAGACGTTGTCATATTCCTGCGCATCTTTGGGTCCACCGAGAGTTGCAATGACCAGTGCCTGAGTTTCACCGCGCTGGAAGAGACCTGTTCCGTGAACCACGGGAAGGAGTCCGACTTCAGCGGAGAGGGGACGCAGATCTGTGATTCCGCGGCCGTCCATACGTTTCTGGTTGTAGAGGATGTTGCTGCGGACAGATTTCTGAACGAGTTTATCAAAACCGATCCGGAACATGAGATCGAAATCTTCTGCGCCGAGTTTTTCTTCATACTTTTCAGCGAGAGAAGCGCGGAGTTCATCCTGAATTGCTCCGAGAGCAATGCCGCGTTCTTCTTTTCCGGGAAGGAATGCAGCTGCTTCCAGTCTGTCTTCACAGCCGGCTGCGATATCTGCTGCCAAATCTTCGGGAACGATGAAGAGGGTCGGAGTCTTTTTGGGACGACCGGCTTTTTCAGCCAGTTCTCTCTGAGCTGCGCACTGAGCCTTGATGATTCCGTTTGCGAAGTACATTGCATCAGCGAGAAGCTGTTCGGAACATTCTTTGGCTTCCCCTTCGATCATGATGACCTGATCTTCTTTCCCGGCATAAACCAGTTCGATTTCGCTGATTTCCATTTCTTCTGCGGTGGGGTTGGCAACGAATTCGCCGTTGATGTAACCCACGCGGACAGCTCCGATGGGACCCTGGAAGGGGAGGTCGGAGAGGCAGAGTGCTGCGGAAGCACCCAGCATACAGAGGGTATCGCCATCATGCTTTCCATCATAGGAAAGGAGCATGCCGTAGACCTGGACTTCATCAAAGAATCCATCAGGGAAGAGGGGGCGCAGAGGACGGTCGGTCATACGCATTGTGAGGATTTCTTTGTCAGTGGGTCTGCCTTCGCGTTTGACGAATCCGCCGGGGAAGCGTCCGCCTGCAGCGAATTTTTCGCGGTAGTCCACCTGCAGCGGGAAGAAATCGGATCCCTTGCGGGCAGGGCCGGAGCAAACGGCGGAAAGGATTACGGTGTCACCCATGCGGACGACGCAAGCGCCGTTGGCAAGGTTTGCGATTTTCCCGGTGGAAATTTCCATCATTTTCCCGGGCTGAATCTCGAAAGATACTTTTGTTTCCTGCATAGTTGTATACAGTCCTTGTGTTTGACGGCAGAAATACCGTCGATGGTTGATTCGGGAATATTTCCCATAAACTTTGACAAGGAATCACTTATGCGGACAGCTAACTAAAATCTGCTTCGGCCGGTTTACCGGAATAGCGGTATCGGATCCCCGGATCTCTCCCGGAATGCGATACCGGACAAATTCCACATTCCACCGGCAGATGCATCGTTCACATAAATTGATTCCACTACATTATTATAATATACAGCCTTTTTGCAATTTTTCAACTTTCATTTTTGAAAAAATACAAAAAAACTTAAGGATTCTTAAACATTTTTTCTCCCCGTTGCCGGAGCCTCAGAAATTCTGAACCAGAACCATGTATATTGCTGTCCCGCAAATAATTGAGAGAAGCGGATTTTTTCTCCACAGCTGCAATCCGACAACCACTGCTGCCGCAATCAACTCCGCTGCTCCATAATAATTCTGCAGAATCGGTCTGTCCCGGAAATAGCAGCCGAAACAGTAGACAACCAGCATGGCTATTGCAGCCGGGGACAATACTTTTCCGATATATTCAATCACCGGCGGTGTCTTTTGGGCAGATCCGAAGAGTAAAAACGGGAAGGCGCGCAGCAGAAGTGTTACCCCGGCTGTCACAGCAATCAAGCTCCATAAATAGGTCGTTTCACTCATCTCTTTTCTCCTTCCCTGCAGGATCCATTTTCTTCCGGAAGATCAGAAACACAGTGATCATCAGGATGATAGAGGGGATCAGCATATTGGATGCTCCGAAGATCAGAAAACAGAGAAATGCCGCACCGCCGCCGATCAGGGCAGGGATCCGGTTGTTTGCTTCCCGGCATTGATCTGTCAGAATCACGAGAAACAACGCTGTCATGGCAAAGTCTATCCCCTTGTTGGAAAAGGGCAATGCCTTCCCTGCAAACGCTCCGGCGGTTACCCCGAAAATCCAATAAAAATGATCAAAAAATGCCAGCAGGAGACAATACCGGATATTTTTCTTTTTTTCCGGGATTTTACATTCCGTTTCCAAAGCGTACGTCTCATCGGTGAGACTCCAGATGAGATAGAACTTTCTCCATGCTCCGATTCCGCGGAAGCGGTCAAGAAGGGAAAATCCATACATGGCGTAACGGACATTCAAACAGAATGTGAGAAGCGCAACATCCAGCAGAGGGGTCTGCTTGGCGATCCAATCCACCATCATGAACTGAAGCGCACCGGAAATAGAGGTCGCACTGGTCAGGAATGCCCAGAATCCGGCAAAGTGGATTCCGCTTTGGGCAGAAAGAAGAACTCCCGCCGCAAATCCCATGGCGGAATACCCCATGAGAACCGGCAGGGAGTCAATAAATGCCCGTTTGAGAATGACAGAACGATCAGGCAATTCCCACGAGCTCCCGGACCTTCGTCAAGGTTTTCATTGCTTCTGTACGGGCGCGTTCCGCACCGCGTTTCAGAATGGAATCAACATAATCCATGTTATTAAGAAGCTCTTCCCGGCGTTTCCGCATGGGGGCAAAGTAATCCATATATGCTTCAAACAATGCCTGTTTTGCATGACCGTAACCGTAATTTCCGGCAAGATAGCGGGCGCGCATTTCTTCCTGCTGTTCCGGTGTAGCGAACAGTTTATAAAGCATGAATACGTTACAGGTATCCGGATCTTTCGGTTCTTCCATCCCTTTGGAATCTGTCTTGATGGACATGAATTTTTTCCGCAGGGGCTTTTCTTCGCCGAAGATCTCAATGGTGTTATTGTAGCTCTTGGACATCTTCTGTCCATCCAGACCGGGGATGACTGCCACGTTATCGGGAATATATCCATCCGGAATGGTGAACGCTTCCCCGTAGGTCTGGTTGAACCGGATCGCAACATCGCGGGTGATTTCCAGATGCTGTTTCTGATCTTTTCCCACAGGGACCAGGTTTGACTGATAGAGCAGGATATCCGCCGCCATCAGAACCGGATAGGTGAACAATCCGGTATTGGGAGAAAAGCCCTTGGCGATTTTATCTTTGTAACTGTGAGCCCGTTCCAGAAGTCCGACTCCTGTAACGTTGCTGAGATACCACATGAGTTCTGTGACTTCCGGCACATCTGACTGCTTGAAGAAAACGCTGGTTTCGGGATCCAATCCGCAAGCGAGCCAATCCACTGCAAGACGTTTCACCCGTTCCCGGAGATCTTCCGCCTTCGGGGAAGTCGTAAGGGAATGAAGGTCTGCAATAAAGACGAATGATTCGCCCATTTTCTGCAATTCCAGCACCTGGCGGATCGCTCCGAAAAAGTTTCCGATGTGAGGAACTCCGGAAGGCTGAATTCCGGTAAGAATCCGTTTCATACTCAGAGTGCTCCCTTCTTGACACAGATCACAGCATTATGACCGTTGAGATCTGCTTCTTCTTTCTTATCAGCAGCGATTTCTCCGGCAATGATATCCAGCGCAAGCGTTTCGTTGGAAACATAATCGCGGAATGCGAGAATTGCTTTTGCTGCTTCTTCATCAGAGGCAACTGCAACGGTGATCCGGTCAGAGACCTGAAGATCCATTTCTTTCCGGAGGTTCTGAACTTTGCTGATGAATTCACGGGCGATACCTTCGTCAAGCAGTTCGCGGGTGAGTTCAGTATCAAGAGCAATGGTCAAGCCTGCTTCGGTTGCAGCGGTTACACCGGGCTTTTCAGCGCGGAGAACGGTGACTTCACCGGGAGCGAGTTCAATAGTTTCTCCATCGAGAGAGATTGCGACGGTTTTGCCGCTTTCCAGTTTCCGGAGAGAATCAGCGGAAAGTTTTGCGATTTCTGCAGCTGCGGCCTTCATCTTGGGTCCGAGTTTTGCACCCAGCACCTTGAAGTTCGCCTTGGCGGAGAGGGTCACAAGTTCCGCATCGGAATCGCGGATGAGGATCTCTTTCACGTCAAGTTCTTCCGCAACGATATCTTTTGTGCCTTCCAGAAGTGCGCGGACTTTGGGGTCAGCGGCGACCAGAATGGCTTTTGCCAGCGGCTGACGGATCTTGAGATTTTTCTGTTTCCGGAGGAAGTGTCCGAGGGTGACGGCACGCATGGTGTTTTCCATCTGACATTCCAGAGCGGTATCCCGGCGATCGGTTTCCGGTTCGGGGAAGTCGCAAAGGTGGACAGATCCCGGCATATCTTCAGTGCGGAGCCCGCGGTAGATCTTTTCTGTCAGCATGGGAATGAAGGGAGCTGCACACTTGACGAAGGTCATGAGCACATAATAGAGGGTTCCGTATGCATCATTCTTATCTCCATCGTTTTTGCTCTTCCAGAAACGTCTGCGGCTGCGGCGGATATACCAGTTTGTCAAATCGTCGGCGAACTTTTCAAACCGGTTTGCTGCACGCTGAAGCTGGTAGGCATCCATTGCGGCGCGGATTTCCTCCACCATATCGGAGAGGGAGGAAAGGATCCAGCGGTCGAGCGGGTTTGCTGGATTTTCCGGAGCTTTCAGCGGTCCGGGTGCAGGAACCCAGTTATCCACACTTGCATAGGTGGTAAAGAAGCTGTAAGAGTTCCAGATCGGGAGCAGAACACCGCGGAGAACTTCCTTGATCCCTTCTTCGGAGAACTTCAAATCTTCCGCACGGACAACCGGGGAACCGAGGAGGAACAGACGCAGCGCATCCGCACCGTAAACGTTCACCACATCCAGCGGATCGGGATAGTTCTTTAACCGTTTGGACATTTTCTGTCCGTTGGAAGCGAGGATCAGACCGTTGACGACAACGTTCATTGCAGGGGGCTTATCGAAGAGAGCCGCTGCGAGAACGACGAGGGTGTAGAACCAGCCGCGTGTCTGGTCAAGACCTTCTGCGATAAAGTCGGCAGGATAGTTTGCATCGAACCGTTCTTTATTTTCGAAGGGATAATGTTTCTGAGCATAGGGCATGGAACCGCTTTCAAACCAGCAGTCCAGAACTTCAGGGATCCGTTTCAGGATCGCACCGGTTTTGGGAGAAACGATTTCCACATTGTCAACATAATGTTTGTGGATATCATCGAACTTGCGTCCGGTGAGCTCTTCCAGTTCTTTTACGGAACCGACGCAGATCATTTCCCCGGTTTCTTCGTTGCGCCAGATGGGCAGCGGACAGCCCCAGTAACGGTTGCGGCTGATCGCCCAGTCACGGGCATTTTCCAGCCATTTTCCGAAACGGCCGTTCTTGATGTGTTCTGGAACCCAGCTCATCTGCTTGTTGGCATTGATCATCTTTTCCTTGATCCGGTCGATCCGGACAAACCAGGTGGAAACTGCTTTGTAGATCAGCGGGGAATCATCGCGCCAACAGTGAGGATAGCTGTGCTTGATGGTGCCGCGATGAACCAGTTTGCCTTCATCTTTCAGGCGTTTGATGATATCTTTATCTGTTTCTTTCACGAAACGTCCGACATAATCGGGAACTTCATTTGTGAATTTACATTCAGCATCGATGGGGCAGACACCCGGAACGCCATGAGCTTTTCCTGCCGCTGCGTCGTCTTCCCCGAATCCGGGAGCTGTGTGAACGATACCGGTACCGTCTTCCGTGCTGACGAAATCGGCTGTGATCACACGGAACGCACCCTGTTCTGCCATGTTTGCAAAGTAGGGGAAGAGCGGTTCGTAATGTTTTTCAGCCAGTTCAGAACCTTTGAACCGTGCAACGATTTCCGGAAGATCTTTCTTGTAATAAGCGGAAAGACGTGCTTCTGCCATGATGTAGTATGTTCCGTCATCCAGAACCTTGACATAGTCGATTTCAGGTCCGACGGTGAGCGCCATATTGGAGGGCAGGGTCCAGGGGGTGGTTGTCCATGCCAGGAAATAGGTATTTTCTTCGCCCACGACTTTGAAGCGGATCGTGATTGCGGGATCTTCCACGTCGGCATAGCCCTGATTTGCTTCAAAGTTGGAAAGCGGGGTGCAGCATCTTGCGCAGTAAGGCAGAATCTTATAGCCTTCATAAATGAGATCCTGATCCCAGAGCTGCTTGAAAACCCACCAGATGGATTCCATATAATCACGGTCCATGGTGCGGTATCCGTTTCTGAAATCGACCCAGCGGCCCATGCGGGTTACAATGCGTTCCCATTCAGAGGTGTAGCGGAGCACGATGCCGCGGCAGGCTTCATTGAATTTATCCACACCAAAGGTTTCGATTTCTCTTTTTCCGGAGAGTTTCAGTTCCTTTTCCATTTCATATTCCACGGGCAGACCGTGGCAGTCCCATCCGAAGGTACGTTCGCAGTAGCGGCCGCGCATGGTCTGATACCGGGGCACAACGTCCTTGATGGTCCCTGCGAGAAGATGACCGTAGTGAGGCAATCCGGTCGCAAACGGAGGTCCATCATAAAAAACGAACTCTTTGCCGCCTTTTCTTGCCTGAACTGATTTTTCAAATGTGTTATCATTTTTCCAGAATTCGAGCACTTCCTGTTCGAGTTTCGGAAAATCTGCCTGTCCTGCGGGCTTGAACATGATCTTTTGTCCTTATGTTTTATATGTTGATATTTTCAAAATCAACGGGTAATATACACCCACATTCCGGATAATTCAATATAAAAGCAGAACAGTTTCTCGTTTTTTATGATAATTTATGACGAAATCCATTTGAGGAAACAAAACCACAGAAAACGGATAAAATGTGGATCCTGTGAATAAAGGGGGGCTCAGAATAGCGTTTAATGGAATTCTGTCAGAATAGAGTTTGTAAATAAATAAAAAACCAAAAATAAATAAAACCAAAAAAAACATCGCCAGTGTTTAATGCAGGAAACACTGGCGATGTTGTAATATAATCCGTTTTTTCAAAAAGTCAAGAGATTTATTGAAAAATGAGATGATGCAATCCACAAAGCCCAAGCCGTAATACAGATAAAATCTTCAAAAGCCAAGCCGTAATTCAGATAAAATACTCCAATCCAAAGCCGTAAGTCATAATACAGATAAAATCTTCAAAAGCAAAAGATCATGTAAGCTCCCGGAAAAGCTGTAATCCCTTAGACATAATCAAAAAAAAAGGATCTGATCGGATCATTCCGGTTTATTGCTGTTCTCTTTTCTTCTGCCGGTATTTCCGGATTCCGAATGTCAGCAGGACGATTCCGACAACGGGGAAAATGTGTACAAACAACATCATTGGAAGAATTGCGAAAGAGAAATTTTTCTTTGCAACAGCCTGAGAGGGCTCTTCCGGATTGACATAGCAAAGGATCCCTGTTCCCGGCGGATTTTCCCGGACGATTTGCCGCAGATGGGAATAATTATCCAGCTGATCCGCAAAACAATCATATTTTTTCGATTCAAATTGACGGCCCTGCCAAGTATAGGCATAGGAGAAAATCAGGGTGTGATGCGTTTCTTTTTTCCCTCTGTGCGATTGAACATGGGAGACTCTGACGACTGCCGGCGTTTCCACCCAGTTCTGGCATTGAATGTATTCGCTGATGGGTCTGATACATGCTGCGTAGGAGGCGCATCCGCCGATCAGGAGAAATACAGTTCCGATAATGAATAACGCTGTAACGGAAGAATCTTTTCTGAGCCGGTTCATCTGCGGAACCATTCCTTCTTGAGAGTATGGAAGGTTCAGCGCGGATGCCAGCTGTTCTGCATCGTCAAGGATCCCTTTTTGGCTTCCGTGGTTTAACAGATTATATTGTTCGCCGTTTTTCAGGACAATGTTCAATTCGTAACAGAAGAATCTGCTTCCCTTGCTGCCCCGGCACTCTTTTTTCAGAATGTAGAGGCGGCTCAGTTCCGGAAAGGGGATCGGTGCGATGTATTTTTTCCGGATTTTCCGTCCGCAGGGATAAAACAGTTTGTTCTGCAAATCAAAATCGGCATGATTCTGATGGAGTGCAAATTTGATGAGACAGGCAAAGAGAACCATCACCGGAGCGAAAACGAGAAGCGGAATGACTTGGTTTGCAAGCGATCCGGCGATCAGCACCACGAAACCGATCGAGAGAAAAATCCAGAATATAAGATTCGCTGACTTTGTCGGCACAACTGTGATCCGATCCGGCTGAAACAGAAAGCGTTCGGAATGAAAATTGGATCCTCCGCTTTTCAGTTGCCTGCGTGGAAAATTGTTTTCTTCCAGAGAGAAATCATGGTCCGGAATGTTGGGACGCGGGGCTCTGTCTGCAAATTTTTTCATAAAATCAGCCTTGCTCTATTTGGTTTTGGCAGGTTTTGCGGTGGTTGCTCTCTGAATCAGTTTCGGGATGATAAACCGCTGCTGAGGCGGTCCATTGGTGTTCAGAACAGCATAGTCCAGCGTATCGACCAGCTCTTTGACCATGCTTTCCATGATCCCACCAATGGTAGTCAACCCGGGGATACAGAAACTGCTTTCTGCGATATCATCGAACCCTGTGACAGAGATTTCTTCCGGTACTTTGATCCCAGCCTGTTGAAGCGCCAGAAGGACTCCCAGCGCCATATCATCGTTATGAACCAGGAGCGCGGTCGGAAGTTCAGAAACCGTTTTTGTTTTCAGGAGCTGAGTCATTTTATCATAGGCTCCTTTCCGGGAAAACTCGTCAAGATGAATGTTTTCCGGCTCCAGATCGAATTTTTCCATAAAGGCATGATATCCTGCCTGACGGGTTCCGGGAAGGGGGGTGAGGGCTCCGAAATAAGCGATCCTGCGATGTCCGAGCTGATAGAGATGTTCCAGCATGATCCTTGCACCGGCTTCCTGATCAAGAGCGACAAAGTTGATGGGGAGCTTTTCAAGATTGCTGAAAATGACAAGGGGGATTCCATGATCTTCCGCCGCCTGAAGAAATTCCATATCCCGCTGATTGGAGATCGGACCGGCAATAATCCCGCGGACTCTGCCGCCGAAAAATGATTCCATGGCATGACCGATTTTCTTCTGATCACTTTTGCCCAATGCCAGGAGCATTGTCAAACCGCGTCTGGAAAATTCCGTTTCCAATTGGCTGACCAGAGCACTGTACCATGCGCTGCTGATATCGGAAGTGATCAGCAAACCGACGGTATCTTTGACATTTGTGCGGAGGGAGCGGGCCGCCTGATTCGGGACGTATTTCAGTTCTTTGGCAAGTTCCTTGACTCTCCGGATCGTCGCTTCGCTGATCCGGCCCTGTCCATTCAATGCCTTGGCAACGGTTGCTGTGCTGACCCCGAGTTTTTCCGCGAGGGTGGCAACGGTAACGGTTTGTTTTTTCTTCATGACAGGTGCTCCGGATCAGATTGCTGAAAACGTTTTTTCAAAGGTAATGTAATCTGCCGTTTCAGGTTTGTCAAGTTTATTTTTCCGGAAAAAGAAGCGGGTGAGCCCCTTTCAGCCATGCCCGGGAAAGAATCTGATGTCCGGAATAGGTCGGATGAATTCCATCCCAGATCCAATAATTTTGCGGAGCTTTTTGAAAAGCTTCTTCCCAAACTTCAGCCAATGGAATAAAAACAGCATTCCGTTCTGCTGCGATTTTCCGGACAATCTTCCGGTATTCCGCGAGCAGGACACTCTGAGCTGCCCATGCTTCATCCGTTTGCTGATTCCGGTAGCGGAACGGTTCCATGAGAATGATTTTGGAATCCGGGAGATCATCAATCAGCATGTGAAGAACGCTTTCATAACGTTTCGGCGCGATTCCGTGATGTGTATCATTGGTGCCAATGAGAATTGTTGTCAGATCAGGTTTGAGCGCGACAGCATCAGTATGCCATCTTGCCAGAAGTCTGGTGGAGGTGTCACCGCCGATCCCGCGATTGAAAAATTCAAATTTCTGCGGATATTCCGCTCCAAGATAACTGGCAATGTTAAAGACATAACCGTGACCGAGAATATGGTTCGGATCTTCGGTTCTGCCTCTGTTTCCGTCTGTAATCGAATCACCCTGAAAAAGAATCCTCATGAAATTTCTCCTGTCTTTTTATTTTTCCGGAACTGCACCTGCAATGCCAAATGTTTTTCCATCAGAAAAAACGATTAGTTTCGGATATTCCCAGCTGCGGTAAAAGGGGATTTTATGTTTCCGGATCAGCTTTTCCACCCGGATCCCCCGGGGATCTTCAGAAAGCCATTTCGGCATGGTGACAATAGCAAGCTTCGGCGCGACTGTTTTCAGAAAACGTTCTGAAGTACTTCCTGCACCGGCATGATGACCGACTTTCAGGACATCGCTTTTGATCTGATGTTTTCCTGCGAGGATCAATGCTTCCTGCTGGAAACCGCAATCTCCGGTAAACAGCGCGGAAAACTCTCCGTAAGTCAAGTGAAAAACAATGGAATGACTGTTCAGAATATATTTTTTTCCGGGATTGGCTGTTCCGACAATTTTTGCTTTCAGTCCTTTCCCGAATTCGATTACCTCCCCGATTTTTGTATGGTGCACCGGGATCTGATGCAGTTTTGCAAGCTGAGCGATCGTTTCCTGATACCGGACGGCAGTTCTTTCCGGACAATCTTTTGCCGGCAGAGGAGAGCAGATGATTTTTCTGATCTTGAAATTCGGATCATTCAAAAGGGTCAGGGCGCCCCCCACATGATCGGAATGAAAATGGGTCAGGATCAAGCAGTCGATTTCCCGAACCCCATATTTTTCCAATGCGGGGATCAGCACATTTTCCGCTGTCCCGGTAAGCCCGGTGTCGGTGAGAATGAATTTCCCCTCCGGCGTTTTGAACAGATAAATATCTCCGATCTGGTTGGGATTATCGATCTGGATGATCTGCAATGTTCCTGCCGGTACAGATGTATGGCTGCCCGTAAACTCTGCGGCGGAAAGAGTCAGAAACAATGCAAGAGTGAAAATAACAGAAAAAATTCGCATTACTTAGTCCTCCACACAAGATAACCGAATTTCTCCGGTTGAAAATTTCCGCCCATTTTGATGGGGCTCCATGCATAAGATACAGGCTTTTTCCCTTTGATCACCCTGTATCTGTAAACGTTGAACAGAAACGGTTTCCGGGGGATCTGATCATAACCGAAATCTTTCCACGGAATCGTCAGTGTGATTTCCCAGGAAGCGGCTTTCCGTTCAACTTGACAGGTCCCCGTAGTGTTCCAGGAGAGATCATGGACCGGAGAAACCTTTTCAAATTTTGTATCCCAGAGGACTCCGCCGGAAGTGATGATAAACTGGATGCACTTCCCGGGGGTTGCGGCATCGGGAGCAAGAAATATCTCAAAACAATCATCGCCCCAGGCTGATTTGTAATCCCGTTCCGTTCCGGTGATTTTCCGGGCAGCCATCTCCGGTTCTTCCGCTGTGATCCGGATGATACCGGCTTTTTTATCCGGTGAGATATCAACCCGGAACCCGGCTTTCAGAGGGGCTTTTTTCCCGGCACGGAGGTTCAGCTCGTGCCATGTTCCATCACCGGCAAAGACGGTTGGAACTTCCTTCAGGAGAAGCTGCTGGATCGTTCTCCGGCAATTCTGAAAAAATTCCAGTTCTTTCCGGATCACGGCAACTTCTTTGGCAGAATAAACTTTCCGGTTCATTCCTTTTTTCAGGATCTGTTCCGGCAGTACCAGCGTGTCTGTATGATAAAGATCATGGATCCCCGGCAATCTGTTTTCCATTTTTGCAGAGGAATATGCAAATAAGGTTCTCCGTTCGATCACCCGGAAATATTCCAGAAGGATTTTTGCCGCGTTTCCTGCTTTCTGATTGAGAAACTGCTGCCGTTCCCGGATGGGGTCAAATGACGCTCCGGAAAAAATCTTTTTTGCTGCATACCGGTTGTATTCTGTTATCAGAGAGCAGCCATCCTCCGGAAAATAAAATTCCGGAATGATTCCAACTTGAGTCTTTTGCATGAAAAGCATCAGACGGTCAGCCGGAATCGGCAATGTCCCGGGATAGGGGGCGGCTGAAAATACGACAACCGCCAGTTCGGCAGGCTGTTTTTCCATAAATCCGTATGCCGGAAGGGAACATTGTATCCGGGGAATCGGAGTGCAGGAGCAGAAACTGAGGACGGTGCCTGCAAGAATAAGGAGCAGCAGTTTTTTATATTTCATTGTAACCTTCATGTTATTTGTATTATTCCGATTTGCGTTTGTTTCAGTTCCGCTCCGGAAGGTTGAAATACCCCATTTCTGCCGGATTGTAGAATGCCAGACCGAGGTGTGTAATCACCGGCCCATTATAAACTCCCGGCCAGGAATAGAGCTTTTGATAATTATCTTTCAAGCGGATGATGTTGAACCGGCAATTTTCTGTCCCGAATCCGGGAACTGTTTCCGCCGGAATTTTCAGATCTGCTTTCCAGCCATACTCTGTATGAGCGATTTCAATTTTGGAGCCTTTTGGAGCGATGAAAACTCTTCCGGAATGATCCAGATGACCGTGGACAGGAAAGGTTTCTCCATCGTCATCAAAGGCAAAAAACAGCTCATCCAGCACCTTTGCGATACCGGAACACTCAACATGGATTCTGACCTGATCCTCTTTGACGATGGCAGACCAGGTCATATTTTCCATTTTGACCGGTGATCCATCTGCCAGATAAGAAACCTGAATTTTCGGATAGTTCAAATCTCCGGCAGCGATCCGTTTCAAATCGTCCTTGACTCCAGGCATGGTATCAAGTCCGGCACGGATCGTTTTTTCGTTGTACTTATAATCTCCCGCCTCCGGATTATATCCCAGAACGGGATCCAGTCTGATGAGTTCAATCATCCGTTTCCGGGCTTTGATTTCTTCTTCCACGATAGCTTGCATCCGATCAACATTCTCAGCGATGTTTTCACTTCTTCTGAAAATATTTCTGCGGGCCTGGTAAAATTCCATGATCCGCGCAGCGGTGGAAAATTGTATTCCAAGAGCTTCTGCCCGGATGATTTCCCGTTTAAGATCATCTCTTCCATCGGTATTGATCCCATTCAGCAGATCCATACCTTGCTGCCATTCGCCGGAGAGCTTTTTCAACAGAAAAACAACTTCGTCGAGCGTGTGATTGTTCAGACACTCACAGATATTATCTCCGCTGATGATCCCGTCGTTCATTCCCCAGGTGCTTCTTAATGTTGTATAGGATGGGTACGCATAAAGGGGCCAGTTGACGCCATCGGCGATGGGGCCGAAATACTGGATCATATTGGCATAAGGATAGTTCAAACTGTAAGCATCGGAAAAGATTTTCCATGCTTTTATAACATCGGGTGCAGCTTTCCTGTTCCATAAGGTGACTGCAAGATCATAAAGAAATTCTTCTTCTGAAACCTGACTGCAATCTGTGAACGCCAGCCGTCCGGCTGTAAAGTTCATCATGCCCGGCGTTCCGCCGGTTCCCCAGACTTGCATCACATCTGTCGTACCGAGAGATTGAAGATTCTTGAACTTCCGGTAGGTCAATGCGGGAACCGGAACATAAGGAATCGAGCCGACTTCATGAGAGGTCCCGACCTGGATCTTTGCACTGAGTCTGCGTTTGTTTTTTCTGGTGTGCCCGGAAAATTCTTTATATGCCGGCGAAGGTTCCGTAATACACTGCCAGTAATCCCCGATCTCCCGCGGTTTGCCCAGCTGAACAGGGGAACTGCCGGATTCGGCGTTATACTGAAAAATGATATCTTCCGGAGATTTTCTGACCGCTTCTTCGTGGTAAGCAGAAAGTTCTTTGTGAAAAGGCAGGTAGAACCATGCGATCAGCTCTGCTTCCGGTGCCGCAGATTTTATCCCCCTGCTGACTGCTTCAAAGAGTTTTGCAAAGACCTCGCCGGGTGTCAGACCGCACTTGTCTTTGCATGGGATTTCTCCCAGTTTCAGGATCGATGGGCAGATCGCTGCGCCTTCGCCTTCCACAATCATGAGAAAACCGCCGAGACCATTTACTTTACTGAACAGCTGGTGGAACGAGTCATAGAGATATTGATATCCGGAATAGACCGGACAGAGCATAGGGTGACCATAGAGAAGCGGACCTTTCATATCCGGATTGCTTTTCAACGGCTCGGCATCGTGTGCCACGGATTCCGGAATCACATGGTATGGAAAAACCTTGATCCCGTAACGTTTGCAGCGGTCGACGATCTGTTGAAGCTTTGCATATTTCCGCAATTTTTCCGACTCATTTTCCGGATGCCATTTTGTCAGAGTAAAATCTTTCAGTCCCGGTGCATTGAACCAGACTGCGTTGATCCCTTCCGAAGCAAAACGGTCCAGAAACGGTTCCGGATAAAAATCCGTATCCGGATCCAGTTCATGCTTCATCCTTGTTTGATTAAGGGGCATGAACCGGTACCGGCTGATCCTTGTTTTGAATTTAGGAGTGAACAGCTTTTTCAGAACAGGAAATTGATCGGGGGAAAACTCCCGGAGATACTCGGAAAGTTTGTAAATTCCGCGCCGGATCCCTTCCGTGTCATTCGCGGAAATCTCACATTTTCCGGGCGAAAGGGAAATCTCATACTCCTCAAAAACAGAGGTCTTTCTCTTGTTTGTCAAAACAGAAAATGCAGGAGATTTCAAGCGTTTCAGAAAAGCATAAGCTGTATCCAGCAAGCCTTCCGGATCCGGAAATTGAGCCGAAATCTCAATATTTCCCGCTGTCGATCCATACCCGGCAAGAGGAATTTCCTGCCAGGTATGAAGTTCTTCAGTAAAGCCGTTCATTATTTTTCAGATCTTACTCTGCAAATATCTTTTTGATAAGCAGCTGTGTTTCTTTGTCGTAGGTGTTGTCGCGGCTGCCCCATCCATGACCGAAGGTGGTGCAGTTGATGATCTTCTTTTCCCCTTTCAGATTGTTGAACGCGGCATAGACAGATGTGGGTTCACACATGGTGTCATAAAAACCGACAGAGACAACTGCGGGGCATTTCACGAAAGCAGCGAAGTTTGCAGCATCAAAATACTGGGCATCGACTGCGAAAGATTTTGCAGTTTTGGGATGATCCAGAACCTGAGGCCAGCCGGGACGCCGTCCTGCTGCACGGGCGTTATGGTCACACAGCGCAGGAATATCAGCAGAAAGACACTGGATTTTGGGATTCAATGCAGCCATGATGAATGCGGAACCGCCGCCCTGGCTTCTGCCGATCGCAGCAAGGCGTTTGCCATCCCATTCGGGAATCTCTTTCATCGCATAATCCATTACACGCATCATACCGAGGATGGATTTGTAATAGTAATAGGTATTGCGCTGCTGTGCACCCATGTAGAAATACCAGAGGGGGTTGTTGAATTTATTGTAATCTGTCTGGGAAGCAAAGGTCCGGTCAAACACGGCAATGGTCACACGGATCGTATTGCTGTAATCAGTCGGATAGGAGAAAACGGAATTTCCTGCAGGAGGAACCATGAAGATGATCGGATATTTGCCGGGCTTTTTGGGAACGACGATCGTTGCATAGGTCTTGGTTCCGCCGAAGTTATCGCAAATCAGCTGGTAGCGATTGTGGTTTCCAATGGAATTCACGAGTTTTTTCTGGAAATTAGCAGGGACTTCCTGACAGAGTTTTGCATATTCGCCTTTCCAGTAATCCAGCAAGTCATCGGGAGCGGGTTTGCCTGTCCGGATCTTTTCCGGTTCAAAACCGGCAGCTCCAACCTGAGCCTGACCGTAAGCATTCCGGATCAGAACTTTGCCGTTGAGCGTATACTGCAAACTCGCAACCGCAAAACCGGGTTCGTCCATCTTGTATTCAAAAACAGCAGGTCCTTTGCTCAGATCAAACTGGAATTTCCTGACAAAAATTCCGTTCTTATGAAGGTTGATGTCAACGATCCCTTCTTTGAGTTCAACACCGTCTTTCGTGACTTTCACAGTAAATCTTGCAGTTTCACCGATTTTGTAAAGACAATCAGCCTTATCCGGTGCTGCTGTTGCGGCATAAACAGGATCCGGCTGCCCGACAACTTTGAATTCGATTCCGGTGAAAGAAATTTCTGCACCGGGCATGATGGTGATCCGGGGACGGACGATTCCGGTAGATTTTGGCTTGATCGGTACTTCAACGGTGACGCTTTCCCCGCCGTTTTTCAGATCAGCATCCAGCTGACCGCAGTAGCCGAAGGCTTTGACATAAGCATAATATCCGAGTTTCACTTCCCCTTTGAGTTTCACATTTTTCAATGTGATCTGAAGGGTTTGTCCAGCCTTTGCAGGGATTGCCGGGGAGGTCCGGAAGATCATCCATTTTCCTCTGGGAATCCCCTTCAGCGTAACGGTTTTTCCGTCATCCTGCCAGGCTGCGGCATCGGATTTGTTGTACCCCATAGTCGGGGACCAGCTTGTCAGAACTTTTGCTGCGTGAACAGTGACAGCGCACAGCAGCAATGCAGCGGCGAACAATTTTGTGAAAAGTTTCATTTTTGTTACCTTTATTTGATTTCTGCTTTGATATCGGTGACAGTGATTTCAGAGTCAGGAGTGACCCGGAATCTGGGGCGGACGATCTTGACGGTTTGTGCGAGGGGGAATTCAAGCTTGAATTCAGTCGGCTTATCGGTGAGAGTCAACAGTTTATCTTCCTGTTTTTCCAGACTGAAACCGCTGCGGTAGCCGTAATATCCGGCATAAACTTTGCCTTTTCCTTTTGCCGTCAAAGTGATACAAATCGTTTTCCCCTGTTCAGACTTGATGCCGGTGGTATCGAACGCCATCCAGGTCATGCCCGGGATCCCTTTCAGGACCAGCTGATCCTTTGTACTGACAAAGCTGTCCGGATGTTTTTTCTTCACTTCACTGTTTGCAGGAGTGAAACTTCCGTTGATTGTTCCGGCAAAAAGCGCGGTTCCGGCAACAAGACCGGCAATGATAAGCGTTAATTTTTTTTTCATGATTATTTTCTCCTCAGTTAAATATGAAAAACGGTAAACTTTACAACCGTTTTTCATGTTTGTCAAGTCTTTTAAACTATTTTTCGACAACAATCGCTCTGTCGATCCAGACTCTGTTGATTTTTGCTTTGCTTTCCGGACTGTAACCCGGACCCTCAAATTTCAGTGAGATCCAGATCTCATACTTCTTATCCGGAGCCTCTCCGGGGATGAAAAGAGAGTCCAGATTGATTCCGGATCGCCAGCTGCTCATGGTCCAGAGATAATTCTGGGAGCTGATGGGGGCTTCTCCGACACGGTACAGTGCATAACGGTCCGGAACGATTTCATGTTTCTGAATTTTCCGTGTCAGCAGGAATTTTTTTCCGACCATATCATAGAACCCGCAAGTGAAGGGCAGTTCAAAAGGCTTTTTATCGTCATAAATTGCCTGTCCGAACGCTGCATCCGGGGCTTTTACGAAGCCGCAGCGATTGATCTGTTTTGCAAAAACTTGTCTGATTTTTGAGGGATCGACTTTGTCCAGCGGAGCCGGGAGCAGCATTCCTGCAAGAATTGCAATGATGGCAATCACAACCAGCAGTTCGCAGCGTGAAATCTTTTTGTTTGAAATGTTTCATCATTTACCACAACTTGTTTTAGTTCCGGGTTCAGTCAATCAATTTTCCGTTCAATAGAAAATTCGGCTTCATCGATCTCCAGGTCTGTTTCACCGAAAATTGTGGGTGCAATTCTGATCTGAGTAATATTTTTTCCGGTTACTTTCAGCGGAATTGTCCAAGTGTATTTTTTCCATTCTTTTGCATCAATCATCATTTTTGCACCGTTCCATCCACCGACATTTTTATTGGCGGCATTATATCCATAGAGCAGAATTTGCAGATTCCCTTTTCCCTTGCACCAGAGAGAAACAATAAGAGTATCTTTCCCTTCTTTTACTTGAATGGGTTTTGAATTATAGAGATAAATTCTCTGTCCTTCCGAACACTTTAGTTTTGCTGCTTTTCCTTTATAGCCATTGGGAACGGATGTGAATGATCCCCCACCGTTGAATTGTTTGCTGTATGGATTATAAGTCCAATCCCGGATAGCACCTTTAGCAGTTGTCTTTTCAAAACCGTTATTATTCAGAATTTCGAGTTGGATTGTTTCTGCCGCTGCCGTGAATAAAATCGCAGTTGCCGCAAGTAAGGAGATTTTTTTCATGTTTCAAATCCTTTCTCAGTGAAAAATATTGATTGCAATAACATCGTGGGGGGGAATGATCACAGAAACATTGGAAGGATCTGCAAGTTTTCTTTTTGAATTGCAGATGATTCCTTTCTGTCCCGGTTTCAGTTTCAAGTTGCGGATCGTGACCTGTTTCGGCTGATCTGTTTCATTGAATGCAAGTACAAGCCGGTTGTCTCCCAAAGTCAGGACAAGCAGATCCGGGTAAGCAATTTGTTTGGAGTCTGCAAGTTTGTCATTCCGTTTTCCCTGATAGAAGTAATCTTCGTACTCAGCCACCAGTCTGGTTGCTTCGCCGATATAATAGTTGATGCCGGAAACGAGCGTGTAAGGCGCTCCAAGATCCACCCCACCGTGAACAGAGGCGAACATCCTGATCATCTGATTTTTCCATGTATGCGGCTCCAGAATCCCGCTGTCAGAAAGAACCCAGCCTTTTTTCCATGATTCTTTCACATTGTAACCGCTTGTGAAATAGGTGAACCTCTGTCCGATACAACGGTCTTTCTTTACCGTTGTACGGAAAAATTCCATACTGTCATCAATGAATTTCTGCCATTTCGCGTTGGCACTCGGATTCCCGGGACAGCCCACAAACAGCTGATCCAGAGAACCTGCTGCATTTTTCCAATATGCTTTGTTGGCTGTCTGACAGTAGAAGATATCCGAAAGTCCCATGGAAAGAATAACATCTCTGATCAAACCATGGATTTTTGCACTCTGATGGTAGCGGAAATCAATAAATTGATCTTTGTATTTCAGGTAAATTTCATCATCAGAAAGATTTTCTGCACCGGGAATATTTTTATATATGCCAAACGCTTTTTTGCAGTTCTGACAGAAACAGTATGCGCCATCGCCATTCCCTTTCATCAGACCGCGTCTGCCTTTTGCCGGGAAGACAAACTGTTCCCAGTTCATGAAAATTCCATCGCAGGGATAGGACTGTTTGATAAGCGTTTCAAAATCCGCTTTTACAGCCGCAAGAAACTCTTTTTTTCCATCTCCCAGCACTTTGGATGGACAGTACATTTTGATTCTTCCTTTTGTGGCTCTGCCGAGTTCCCAGGTGTCACCATTGAATCCCCTGCATTCAAATCCGGGTTTCCGGAGCAGCTTTTCCAATTCGCCCGGAATGGTTGCGCCCCAGACCGGATAATTGTTGGAGTTCAAAATCACATTGGCTCCAAGTTCCCGGCAGATTTTTGCAATCTCTGCAAAGTACGGCTTTTTGCACCCGATAATGAATTGATTTCCTCCGGCTTTTACTGCGGCGGCGTAAATCTCTTCCGCTTCCCGGAGGGTTGCTGTTGTTCCGGCTCCATGCAGGTAGGGGGCTGAAGTGTAAAATTGAATCTTCAATTTCTTTAATTTTCCCCCGTTGATCGGCGGAATGATTTTTGCTGGAAGAACGGATTCTATTTCGCTTACATTCCCGTTTGCTTTCCGGGCAAGATAAATATTGAATTTATCCCCCGGTTTTCCAAAAGAGGTGTGCTTGACCGGAATGTAGTTGTAATATGCTGTTCCAGCCGGGATCTTACTGACATCATAGCTCAAAATATATCTGATGTAAGGTTTGCCGTCACGGGTGATCTTTTCCTGTCTGATTGATTCCGGACTCCAATTCCCCCATGATGGGGCTTTTACCGGATTGAGAATTTCCATGCCTTCCGGCAAGTCAATTCTCTGTTCATAATTCTTCCAGGTATGCTTGAATGGGGAGTAAATATGAAACAGCATAACCTCCAATGCTCCTTGCGGGAATTCCCAGGTCTTGACCTGCGGCCAGAGCGTCGACATAGCTCCAAAAGGCGTTTCATTCCAGATGATAAGCTGACGGAATGTTGTTCTTCCTTTCTGTGCAGAAATCCAGCCATCTTTCTTCTCCGCAACTTTCCAGCTTGAGTCATTCCACTCAGGTTTCAGAATCGCCGGACTTGTTCCAGGATAATATTTCCAGTTCCCGGAAAGATCTTTTCCCATGCTCCGGAATCGGGGAGCCGCTCCTGTTGATTCCGTTTCTACAGTAATCACACTGATCCCTTCACGGATCACCGCAGAACCATTTTTGACAGGAACACCATTTACTTTTACAATTGCATTGCAATCTATTGTTTCAATAGAGATATCTAATTTTCTGCTGATGATCTGAGCAAGATATTTCTGTTCGATCCAGCGTTTATAATAGGCTTTCTGCTTGTTTTTATCATGTTTCAGCGTGAAAAGGACACGGCGGATCTCTTTTCTGAGATTTTCCAGTTTTTTGAACTCATCCGTATGTCCATATTTTGAAATTTCAGCCGGAGTCGGATTCGATTTTGCCACTTTTGCAAGTTCATTGAAAAAGAACGAATCATATTCAGCGTTCAAGTCCGTATCTTCTGTGGCAGAACCATTCATCCGGCTGAAACTCATGTTTGCAAAGCATTCTTTGCTTCCATAGCCTCTGCTTCCAACTGCCGGCCAGCTGCTCAAACGGTCTGCATCACTGCCGGTCATGACAGTTCTTCCGATCAGGAATTTGCCTCCGTTGATACATTTTTTCCACGGGTCAAGGACCTCAAAGGGAATTTCGGCTTCTACACTCCAGAAATTTTTTCCAATATATGCCTTTGCTTTTCCGACTTTTTCCGCATCTATCGTATTCAGATCTTTTTCCCGTTTTGCCCAGATAACGCCTTTTGCGTTAATTACAATCTGCATGTAATTATCTGTTCCGGCGGGCAAAAAGAAAAATTCAATTGCATCATCGTTCCACAAACCGTCACGGGTATTATCATGAGCAATAATTTTTCCCGGAAGTGGCTCCCCGCAATAAATTCCAAGATAAAGTTTCCCATCTTTATGACCGATCCGGAATTTTGTCTCCCGATCTGGAACATAAACGTTGCTTTTGAATTTGAAAAATCCCCTTTTTTCAGCCATATATTCCCAGACAGGATCGTCAAGTTTCCCATCAATCACAGGGGACCTGAACATCTTATACGCCGTATAGTTTTGGGCAAAACAGGAAAGCGTTATGAGAAAAACGAAAGTTAGGAATACATTTTTTTTCATTAGGAAATGTCCTTCCTTAAAATGGAGACTTCGGGTTCAAGTCCAGATTCTGATTCCATGGCAGACAGTTCTGTTGTGTTGCCCCGCCTCCGGCATAATATGCATAACCGTAATAATATGCTTTCAACATTCTGACATTTCCGGCGACGGCTGCCATACCGGAGCGTCCCTGATCGTTTGCCCAATTTACGCTCCACCAACTGGTTTCATGTCCACCGTCATTGGAAGTGTTGACCGGATGACGTAATGCAATATCCGAACGGGAAGACACATTGTAGCAGCCGGAGGAAGAAAAATATCTCTCTCCCAACAGAAGCTGTCCGGTCGGTTGCGGAATCTTATTGATCTTTTTATTGGAAAGATAGAAATGCAGCCCGTAAGAGAGACGGGTTGAAAAATAATCATTCAATTGCTGTTTGGAATTCGGACAGCGGAAAAAACTCGCACTACCGGAGGGAATTTGGACTACGCCGCTTTCCATTTTTCCGCCACCGGAAATATAAGGATAGGTGGTATTCACCCAAGTTCCTTTTGTGACTGAATCATAGACCAACGGAAGATAATCATCATTTTCTCCCGCATACATTGTGCAGCCGAGAGCCAGTTGTTTCAGATTGTTGGTGCAGCTCGTTTCCTGTGCTTTGGCTCTTGCATTGTTCAGTGCCGGGAGCAGCATTCCTGCAAGAATTGCAATGATGGCAATCACAACCAGCAGTTCAATCAGAGTGAACTTTTTGAGCTTTGTTTTGAAGTGTTTCATCCTCTCTTCCTTTCTTAATGTTTTTATGATATATATTGCACTTGATATGACTTTATTATACATTCAGCGGTCAGTTCTATGACAGCAAAAGGATTCTTCCCTTCGCAGAGGGCAGGGGCAATCACTACTGGAAAGGGAGAACAGAATGACGGCTGAAAACCGGTATGCTCATGCCCGCTGATGGATAAAATCACGTTCCCGCAAGATTCAAAAATTTCTTCTGCATTGTCATAATTGTAAAAACATTTGATGGTATCCCGTTTATACAGCGGAACATGCTGAAACAGGATTGTTGGTTTTTCCAGACTGAGTTTTTTCATACGCAGCAGATCGTCAGGACGGCGGCGGGCATTGTACCCATCCGTCTGAAGATCATCCGGAAATGCCAGAAAACGGAATCCATCAAGATCAAGAAACTCCGGAGGCCTCTGAATATATTGATAAAACCGTTCAGGCTCCGGATCATGATTCCCCGGAATGATGATTTTCGGAGATTGAACAGTTTGTAAAATTTCATCAAGTTCTTTCAGAAGTTCCGTATCATTGGAATTGTTGACCAGATCCCCTCCTATCAGAAGGATATCCGGTTTGATTTCTCTGTTCAACCGTGTTGCAGCAGCAGAGAGTAATTCCTTTGCTTTTTCTCCCATGCGGTCAGGACAGGCAAGGTTTTTCTCTTTTGCATAATGCAGGTCAGTTATAACAGCAATTTTCATTGAGATTCCTCTTTTTTCATGCGCAGATATCCCTGAGCAAACATCACGATATCGGAGATTGCATCTTCAATGGATTTCCCGCACAATATCATATTGTTTATCTCAGAATTGATAATGCTGCAGACATAATATTCTTCGTTGTTCAGAAAATCTACTTTCCCTTTTTTCTCCGGAGGAATGACCAGTTGATAGGGGAGATCTTTGTATTCTTCATCAAGCAGCGGGATCATTCCGAATTCTGTATATTTCTTTCTGATTTCCGGTTTCTGCAGAAATCTTGCCAGAACCAGACATTCCACGGGAGATATTGTCTCTTTTCTGATCGCCAGCATCATTGGGGTCCGGTGAATTGTATCTCCGGCAGAATACATCATCGCTCCGCCGAATTTGAAAGAGGGTTTTATCTCCCGGAGTCTGATCCAGTCAGTATTCCAGCCAAGATAAAACGGAATTTTCCCTTCGGTAAAAAGATTGTAGCTGATTGCGGCATTGTTGCTGGGTTCCGGAGAGGGATGATTTTTCCGGAAGTCTGTGACGGAATGAATGACTTCACTGTATTTTTTCTGAAATGCTTCTCCGGAAATCCCTCCGGCGAGATCGGAATACATTTCATAGACATAATTACCCAGCCCCGTTCTGCAGGTCTGTGCGGTTCCGGGCATGATATATTCCGGATGTTTTGCAGTTTCCCGGAGAACGGATTCCAAATATTCCGTCTGTTCCTTGAAATTCCGGTATGACGGAACGGAAAAACCAAGTTTTTTCAGAATATTCTCATTGTAGATCAAAATGTGCGTAGAGTAATAGAGCGGAATACTGAACTCATCCGGCATCAGTTCCGGATAAGCCGGGATCGACGGAAAATATTTTTTGATGTTCAAGAAACTGGCATCAGAAAAATCTGTAAAACGCTGACTGTACTCATAAATATCACCTTGTGGAAGTTTTTTCCCGGATTCTCCGTAAAGCGTTGTAATAATTCCCGGTGATTTGTAATTATGATATTCATTCAGCACCTCATTCCACAGATTACGCTGACAGTTCATAGAGTTTCTGGATGAATAAATAAGTTCTGCAGAGGTTTTGTCTGTAAAATCATTTTCCGGCTGACCCGATGTCTCTTTTTTTACGAAAACACCAAATTTTGGGATCGAATAGAGAATGCCTTCTTTTTTCAGTATGGAAACGGCTTTTCTGACATGATAAACATCAGAAATGTAAAGTTTCAGCATCTGCGCTTCTGAGGGTAATTTATTATCAGGCGCATAGGCGCCGATTTGAATATTTCTCAGAATGATATTTAAAATTCTTTTTGTCTCACTGTCGTTTTTCTTATCCTGCAACATTTGTTTCTTCCTCAAAAATGTGTTAAAATGTTGTATGCAACATTAATATATACCGGAATATTTCATTTGTCAAGCCTCCCAAAGAAAAAATTCCGTGTATTTTAAGATCATTGTAAAAGTCTCTGCCTTTTTCATGTTGGATGATCGGTATTGTTTTTCAAGGCATAGATGGCTTTTTCCGGAAACATCAGAGCTCATTGAAGATCGGAACTGTTTTTCTCCATGATTCATTGTCATTTTGATAAAGTAATTGCTTTTTTCATGAAAAAACGCTTGCAGTTCCTCCGGGACGTGTTATATTACAGAAAATACAGGAGAGCACATCGTGAAGGAACGAATATTGGTGACCGGCGGCGCCGGTTTTCTGGGATCTTATCTCTGTCAATGTCTGCTGGCTCAGGGAAAACAGGTCATCTGCGCAGATAACCTCTATACCGGAACAAAGCGGAATATTCTGTCTATGCTGGAAAATCCGGATTTTACCTTTCTGGAGCATGACGTGATCGATCCGCTGGATCTGGAAGTCAACGGAATTTACAATCTGGCATGTCCCGCCTCTCCTGTGCACTATCAGAAGGATCATGTGCAGACGGTCAGAACATGTGTGAACGGCGCGCTCAATATGCTGGAGCTTGCAAGAAAAAACAATTGCAGGATCCTTCAGGCATCTACTTCAGAAGTCTATGGCGATCCTGCAGTTCATCCGCAGGTGGAATCTTACTGGGGAAATGTCAATCCCGTGGGGATCCGTTCCTGCTATGATGAAGGAAAACGCTGCGCGGAAACGCTTTTTCATGCCTATTCCATTCAGTATCAGCTCCCGGTGAAACTGATCCGGATCTTCAATACTTACGGTCCGGGAATGCACCCGCAGGACGGAAGAGTCGTCAGCAATTTCATCATGCAGGCTTTGCAGAATCAGGATATCACCATTTATGGCAACGGGACTCAGACCCGCAGTTTCTGTTACCGGGATGATCTCATCGACGGTATGATGCGGATGATGAATACTCCTTCTGACGTAACAGGCCCGTTCAATCTGGGGAATCCCGGAGAATTTACCATGCTGGAGCTGGCTCAATTGACCATTGAATTGACCAACTCCCGCTCTAAAATCGTCTTTCAGCCGCTGCCTTCCGATGATCCGAAACAGCGGAAACCTAATATAGAAAAAGCGCAGAAATTCCTGGATTGGAACCCCAAAACACCTCTCCGGGAAGGTCTGGTGCGGACAATCGAATATTTTGATCAATTGCTGAGGTCTGGAGAAGCATTATGAGCAAACCGAAATTATCTCTCGTCATTCCATGTTATAATGAAGAAAATACGCTTGAACAGATCGTGGAATATGTCATCGGTCTGAAAAGTGAAACCCTCGATTTGGAACTGGTGATCGTTGACGATTGTTCCAAAGATAAAAGTCTGGAGAAAGCTGAAGCCCTGAAGCTGAAGTATCCCGATATCATTCAGATCGCAAAACATGAAGTCAATCAGGGAAAAGGCGCCGCGCTCCGAACCGGTTTCACCTACGCAACCGGTGACTATGTGGGAATTCAGGATGCCGATATGGAATATGATCCCAGAGACTATTTGAAAATGCTTGTTCCTCTGATCGAAGGAAAAGCTGATGTGGTTTATGGCTCCCGGTATCTCCGGACAGATATGCGCCGCGTTCTCAAATGCTGGCATACCGGAATGAATAAGTTCCTTACTTTCGCTTCCAATATCTTTACCGATCTGGATATCACTGATATGGAAACGTGCTACAAACTTTTCCGGCGGGATGTGATCCAGAAAATCGCGCCCAGACTCAAAGAAAACCGTTTCGGCTTTGAACCGGAAGTCACTTCTCTGGTGGCGGAAGGGCATTACAGAGTTTATGAAACCTCCATCTCCTACAATCCGCGAACCTTTGATGAGGGGAAGAAGATCGGCTGGAAAGATGGCGTCCGCGCTCTTTACTGCATTTTTCACTACAATGCCCACAAAGCGCCTGTGCCTATGCAGCTCATCATTTATTTCTTCATCGGTGCAATCTCAGCGGTCGTGAACATTGCCGCATTTGCTCTTTTGATGAAAACGGAACTGCTGATGACTTATTCTGTCGGTATTGCATTCCTGATCGCCGCCGCAGTCAATTATCTGCTTTGCATCGCCATTCTGTTCCGGCATAAAGCCCGCTGGGGCTCGTTCGGGGAAATCATCGCTTATCTGCTGACCATTGTGATCATGGGCGCTGTCGATGTGGGCGTTACCAAAGGTTTGACCATGCTCTCCTGTACAGCAATGAGCGCAAAAGTGATTTCGACAGTCATTGGATTTTTCGGGAATTACTTCCTGAGAAAAGTGCTGGTTTTTCCGGAAAAGAAACAGTAAATCAGCAGTACATTGAGAGCAGGAGTCCTGCCCAGAACATTCCGCCGACAATCAGCGGAATCGAAAAATTGTCATCAAGATGCAGTTCTTCGTTGAAGAGTTCAGCGATCATGGCAAGCACAACGCCGATCAATCCGCAGACAAGGATGATCCAGCCGAAAGTTCCGGTAATGAAGTATGCCCCGATAACGATCAGCCAGTCTGTAATCAGAAATGCAGCACACCCTTCCATTGATTTCCCATTGGAAAATTTATGTTTGCCGAACTTTCTGCCGATCAATGCCGCGGCAGTATCGCCGAACATCATGCAGAGAAATGAAATAATAGAAAATGGAAGGGGAAACAAAAGGGTGGTAACTGCAGCGGAGGCAAGATACGGCGGGCTTCCGCTCGGGCGGAATTTGCCATTGCTTTCCCGCAGCATGTTTTTGAACAATGCCTCATAAAGAGGTGTGATAACGGGGACCTTCTTATATCTGGCGTACTCAACGATCAAGTTCAGGACTGCCAGAATTGCAAAAAAGAAAAATCCCCGGATCCCCGGCGCATACGCCATTACAAAGACCATCCAGATGGAACTCAAATGGACGAGCTTTCTCAGGATTTCCTGCCGGTATGAAATCTGCATATCAGAGCTTCGGCTTTGCTCTGTTGATGCAAACAGAGACGTTGGAAACGTTGGTGATTCCGAAAACATCAGAAAGAAGCGCAAGAGACTCATCCTGGATTCTTGCGATCAATTCAGGAACATTGACCATTTCTCCCGCAGGAAGCAGATTCACATAGAGAACGATCTGACAACTTTTGCGGCTTGCAGCATAGATCCTGGTTTTCAGAAGTGCAACTTCCTTGAATTCTTTGATTTTAACAGAGAGCAGATCCGTAATCGCAGAAGAGGAAATCACAAATTTCCCCTTTTCTGTTTCCAGAGTCAACTGCCGGATCCGCCGTTTTCTGAAGAAGATAAATCTGAAACACAGGATTACGACAACAAGGAACAGGATCGTTGCAATGGCAAAGAATGCCCCGCAGCGGAATCCGGTTTCCCATTCGTTTTCCCCGCAGAATTCAAAATACTTCAGGAATTGCCCGAGTAAATCCTTGAGCATATTCATTCGTTATCTTCCTCCTCATCAGACTCTGCATCATCCCGCTGTTCAATATCCATAATGATCACATTGACTTTTTCCACAGGCATTCCGGTGGTGTCCTGAACCTGAGTCCGGATTGCTTCCTGAACTTTTCCTGCAACTTCCGGAATATAAGCTCCGTACATTAAAATGATCTGGACTTCAACGGAGACGGCACCTTCGCCCATTTCAATGGTGATGGCGCGATCCTGCATTGCCTTGCTTCCCACAAATTCTGCAATATTATCAACAAAACTGTTGCCTGCAAAGCGGATAACTCCCTTTGTTCCGAGAACAGCTTTTCTGACAATTGAGGAAATGACACTTTCATGGATGCGGATGACTCCATTATCAGCACTGTGGGGGGCTGAAGGCAGATTCTGTTCTTTTTTGCTTGGTATATTCGCCATGGCTCAAATTCCTCCTGGGTAGCAGTAATTCAATTTAATTTATTTTTCTACGGGTTCATCAATATCGCGGATAATAATATCCACGTGGGAGACTTTCAGCCCTGTCAAATTCTGAATCTCGTTTTCAATTTTATCCTGAAGCGCACGGGCAACTTCGGGAAGTTTATAACCGAACAGCAGATTGATCGCAACTTCCACTGCAACAGAACCATCTCCCATTTGAACGGAGATTGCACGATCTTTGATCCGGTTGCTTCCAACCAGTTCCGCAATATTGTCTACAAGGGAGTTCCCCGCAATACGGGAAACTCCATCCACTTCGGCTGCAACCTTACGGACGATCGTAACGATCACTTTTTCATGGATCTGAATAAGTTCAGGACCGTCAGACACCGGTTTCTGCATATTCAAGCTCATTTATCCCCCATTTCTTTGGCGAATTTTTCAAATGTGCCATTCTGCATAACGGTGTCAATGAATCCGGTGTTGTAATCTCCTTCCAGAAATTCCCTTGTGCTCATAATGAACTGTTCAAAGGGAATCGTGGTGGAAACTCCATCCACAATGTATTCTTCCAATGCACGGCGCATACGGTCAATTGCTTCCTGACGGTTTTTCCCGTGAACAATCAATTTCCCGATCATGCTGTCATAGTACGGCGGAATCGTGTAGCCATTGTAAACATGGGTATCAACACGGACTCCGAAGCCGCCGGGGGTGTAACAGAAGTTGATCTTGCCGGGGGAGGGCGCAAAATTGCGATAGGGGTTTTCCGCATTGATACGGCATTCGATCGCGTGGCCTTTGATTCCCACTTCTTCCTGGCTGTATTCCAGTTTTTCCCCGGCTGCGATCCGGATCTGTTCCTTGATGATATCAACACCGGTGACCATTTCGGTAACAGGGTGTTCCACCTGAACACGGGTGTTCATTTCCATGAAATAGAATTCATTTTCCGGTCCGAGCAGGAATTCAATGGTTCCGGCACTTTCGTAGTTGACAGCTTTTGCCGCCTTGACAGCTGCTTCGCCCATCTGTTTCCGGAGTTCCGGAGTGATGGTCGCGGAGGGGGATTCCTCAATCAGCTTCTGATGTCTGCGCTGCATACTGCAGTCACGTTCTCCAAGATAGAGGACGTTTCCAAAAGAGTCTGCAAGGATCTGAACTTCAATATGTTTCGGATTTTCAATGAAACGTTCGATATAGACTGCACCGTTGCCGAATGCTTTTTCCGCTTCCATTTTTGCGGAATGGAAACCCTGGATCAGGCTGGCATCGTTCCGGGCAATTCTCATACCGCGTCCGCCGCCGCCTGCAGATGCCTTCACGATAACCGGATAACGGATTTCATGAGCGATCTTCAGAGCTTCTTCTTCTGTTTCGATGATTCCTTCAGAACCCGGTGTGATGGGAACCCCTGCCTTTTTCATGGTATCGCGGGCAGTTGCTTTATCTCCCATTGCGCGCATCTGTTCGGGTTTGGGACCGATGAATTTAATATTGCATTTGCTGCAAACTTCAGCAAAGTGAGCATCTTCTGCCAGGAATCCGTAACCCGGATGGATCGCATCCACATTGCAGATTTCTGCGACACTGATGATTTGGGGGATGAGCAGATAACTCTGCGCGGAAGCTGCAGGTCCGATACAAACAGCTTCATCTGCCAGTCTGACAGGAAGGCTGTCTTCATCCGCTTTGGAATACACCATAACGGTCTGCACGCCGAGTTCTTTACAGGCGCGAATGATCCGGAGGGCGATTTCACCGCGGTTTGCAATTAATACCTTGTTGAACATGTCTGTACTCCATGCCGTGTTCCGCCGGGTTCAATGCCGACGGACAACGGGAATTATTCAAGAACAAAAATGGGCTGACCGTATTCGACAGGCTGACCGTTTTCGACGAGGATTTCCTTGATCACGCCGGATTTTTCCGCCTTGATCTCGTTCATCACTTTCATAGCTTCGATGATACAGACTGTTGTATCAGCAGAAACGGTATCTCCGACTTTCACGAATGCAGGAGCATCCGGGGAGGGAGAACGGTAGAATGTTCCGACGATAGGAGCATCGATCGTTGTGCGGTTTGCAGCGGGAGCTGCTGCGGGGGCTGCCGGAGCTGCTGCGGGGGCTGCTGCAGGTGCAGCGGGAGCTGCTGCGGGAACAGGTGCTGCAGCAGGAATGATGATCTGGCTGCCGGGAAGCTGTCCGCCGCGTTTCAGACAAAGATGCATGTCTTCTGCTTCGATCTTGAATTCTGTCAAGTCGTTTTCTGACATCAGTTTGATGATAGTCTTGATCTCTTCGATTTTCATAGTTTCGTACCAACCTTGTTGTTATAAGTTGCTTTTGCGTGCTCTCTCGACGAGTGCCCGCATCGCGAGCTCGTAACCCATTGTTCCGAGACCAGCGATCTGTCCTATACACACCGGCGCAGTCATAGACCTGTGCCGGAACTCCTCTCTCTTGTGAATATTGCTGATATGCACTTCCACCGCAGGAAGTCCGACTCCGTCAAGGGCATCCCGGATGGCTATACTCGTATGCGTATAGGCAGCAGGATTGATGACGATCCCATCGGTTCCATCTGTTGCGGCTGCAGCGATCCTGTCGCAAATGTCGCCTTCGTGGTTGCTCTGGAAACAGCAGCATTCCACGCCCAGCTCTTTTGCAAGATCCCGCAGTCTCTCTTCCAGCTGCGGCAGCGTCGTACTCCCGTATGTCCCGGGATCCCGTCTGCCCAGCAGCTGAATGTTGGGTCCGTTTATAATCAGCAGCTTCATCAAAAAAACTCCAGTAATATACTCCGCAAATAACTGAAACGCAAGTTATCTTTGCAAAGTTCCTCTCTTTTTCTTTAAATATCAAACAACCAGCCGTGGCGGTCAGGAAGTTCTCCGGTCTGAATCCCTGTCACATTTTCATACAGCTTGGTCAGAGTTTCTCCGCAGGTTTCCCCGTATTCGTATGTCTTGTCAGGGAAAACGATCTTGGAGATCGGAGTCACAACGACAGCTGTTCCGCATGCGCCGACTTCTTTGACATCTGCCAATTCCGCCTTGTTGACCGGACGGCATTCCACGGTCATTCCCAGATCTGCTGCGATCTGCTGGAGTGTCATGTTGGTGATACTCGGCAGGATCGAACGGGATTTCGGAGTGATATACTTATTATCTTTTGTGATTGCGAAGAAGTTGCTTGTTCCGAATTCATCGATATAGGTATGAGATTCCGGATCAAGGAACAGGGTAATGGGATAGTGCTGTTCTTTGGCTTTTTTGCTGGGAAGCAAGCTTGCTGCATAGTTTCCGCCGACTTTGATATGACCGGTTCCGCGGGGTGCCGCACGGTCAAAATCTGTAATCACAAGAGCTTCCACAGGAGTCAAGCCGCCTTTGTAGTATGCTCCGACGGGGGTGACGAGGATCAGGAAATCGAACATCTTGGCGGGGGAAACTCCGATCTGAGCTCCGGTTCCGATCAGAAGCGGTCTGATATAAAGGGAGCCGCCGGTTCCGTAGGGCGGAACATAGTCCAGATTGTCACGTACAACCATCTGGATACATTTCAGGTAAAGTTCTTCGGGGACCTGAGGCATCAGGATATAGTCTGCGGTATTGTTCATCCGGCGGATGTTTTCCCACGGACGGAATACTCTGACTTTTCCATCTTTGCAGCGGAATGCTTTCAATCCTTCAAAAGCTTCCTGTCCATAGTGAAGACAGGTTGCGGCAATTGACATTTTGATGTAAGGTTCGGAAATCAGTTCCGGCTCGGACCATCTTCCGTCCATCCAGGTCATACGCACATGAGAGCGTGTTGCCACATAACCGAAACCCATATTTGCCCAATCAAGGTTCATGGGTTTTCTTTCAAGTCCATCACAATCCGACATTTTAACAGATACCTCCATATTATCTCTGTTCAACATTTTTCTGAAATATACCATGCGTTTGCTGAAATTTCAATTCCATGTCAGAAAAAAAAGTGCATTTTACGTCGGACCGCATGTTTTCAGCAAGGTCGCATAGCGTTCCCAGCCTGTCAGCATGACGGCACATCTCCGTAAATTACGGCTCCGGTACAATTTTGTTCTCAGGAATGAATAATCCAGCTGTATCAATGCGGAAACAACATCTTTCCGCGTGATTTTCTCTCCGTCAGAAAAAACAGTAGCAATCACCGTCACCGCAGGCAATGACAGAAGCAGATATCTCATTCCCTCTTCAAAGGTGATCCCGAATGCCGCTCCACCGCAAAAATGAAGCGCCCGCAATCTGCCTTTCAGCCAGCGCATGAACGGAATAAACGCATCTTTTTCCGCCGGAACCGTATGCAGCAGCGGCGAAAGCGTTTTTTCTCCGATCTTCAGATCCGCCCCTCCAAGCATGAAATCCAGATGATGTTTCAGCCGCCGGAACCGTTTGAAAAAACTCAAACCGTTATCATTTCTCAAAAATGAGAGCAGCTGATACCGGAATCCCACCAGCGTGCTGTGGGAAGCTCCTTCCGAGGTTTCAAGCATAAACTCCAGCGTTTCCAGATTCCGTTCCATCATGGCAAGAGCATCCTCTTCGAACGTCTCTGCCTCTGTAATATCGGAGGAATTCTCTTTTTTGGAATGAAAACTCAACAATCCGGCAGCACCGAGAAAACCGATTTTCAGATCCTGATCCGTCCAATCCATCAGTTTCATATAGACAGATGCAATTTCCCAGAGCCGATCCAGAGACGGGTGGATCTTTGCTGAGTAGGCAGGCGCAGGATCACGGCGGTATTGCGCAATTTCATCAGCCATTTGATCGATCTTGACGATCGCTTTGGAGATGGAGTTTTCTTCTCCGCCTGCAACAGCCGGACAGTCATACCGCAAAGAGGCTGAGATACTGCCGTCTTCCCATGCGTGAATATCCAACGGGTAAAGACGGCATGCCAGAGCTTTTACTTCCAGACCGTGTTTTTCGTGGATACGGCACCGTTTGCCGTCACAGGTTGAAAAAATGCACTTGCCATTTCGTTTTGCGATATATCCGTTTCTGAACCATTTTGCAGGCGGAAGATCCATTTCCGGAATTTCAAGCGCGGAGATCCGTTTCCGTTCTTCCGGATCCGCCGGAACCGGCCAGTCATTACCGCAGCATTTGCCGCACATGACACATCCCCAGGTTTGCTGAGGATGAAAATGATAGATTCTGCTCATGAGATCCGGCGTCCGGGCTGAGAGAAAATGTGACGCAAGGAGCCTTTTCCGTTTCCGGCATCCAGCCAGGAAGCGTCTTCCGGGAGGTCAATGACAACCGCATCTGCGGTGTTCAGAAATGGAAGCCTGCCGGAGTTTTCCGCAAGAAGCGGGATCAGATCGGAGATCTCCGGATTATGTCCGCAGAGCGCGGCACAGGTCACTTCTTCCGGGAAATTCCGGATCGTTTCCAGAAGCGATTCTCTTCTTGCAGCGTAAAGGGATCTATCCCCGACGACCTCTTCCGGATCCTTGCCCAGTTCCGCTGCAATGAACCGCAAGGTGTAAAATGCCCGGGGCGCAGCACTTGCCAGAAACAGTTCCGGCTTGACTCCTGCTTTCCGGAGCGCATTGCCTGTATATTTTGCTTCTTTTACACCATCCGGCACGAGTGTTCTTGCAAAATCTTCCGGGACGATCCCGAAGGATTCCGCTTTTCCGTGACGGATGATGACAATGGTCCGTTTCATGATCACATCGTAAATTTGGGACCGAGATAGAGTTCCCGGGCCTTGGGGTCATTGACAAGGAAGTCGCTGGGGCCTTCACAGACCGTCGAACCTTCGCACATGAGATATGCCCGGTCAACGCAAGCAAGCGTTTCCCGCACGTTATGGTCGGTGATCAGGATCCCGAGATTTTTATCTCTCAGCTTCAAAATGATCTGCTGCACATCATAAACAGCCAGCGGGTCAACGCCGCTGAAGGGTTCGTCAAGCAGAATGAAGGAGGGATTTGTCACCATTGCACGGGTGATTTCCAAACGTCTGCGTTCTCCCCCGCTGAGGGTCATTGCCTTCTGATTAGCCAATCTGGCAAGATCCAGTTCTTCCAGCAATTCTTCCAGACGCTGTTTCCGTTCTTTCCGGGAAATATCAAGGGTTTCAAGAATTGCCATGATGTTTTCCGCAACGGTCAGTTTCCGGAAAATAGAGGGCTCCTGAGCCAGATATCCCATTCCCATTCTTGCCCGCATATACATGGGCATCTGGGAGACGTTCATCCCTTTGAAGAAGATTTCTCCACCATCGGGTTTGATCAAGCCCATGATCATATAAAAACTTGTAGTTTTTCCAGCACCATTCGGGCCAAGAAGCCCCACGACTTCGCCGCGATGCACGTTCATACAGACATCATGAACAACGGTTCTTCCCTTATAGATCTTTTTCAGACCTTTAGCTTCCATCAGAAGTTCTTTTTCATCAGCCATGAGAACGCTCCTTTACTTTGCGTCAGCGGGGACTTCATCCAGCCCGAGGATCGCATCCGCTTCCTGTCTGCTCATTTTCTTTCCGGCAGGAGCCTGAGGGGTTCCGGCGGGTTTTGCTCCACTGTTTCCGGATTTGCCTTCACCGCGATAGTAATCTTCAAAACTTCCGGCATCAGAAGCAGGTGCGGGAGTTCTCTTTTTCCGTGCAGGATTCTTGGGGTCATTTTCTTCTTCTCCGAGATTTCTGGCGGAGATCTTGATGTCAGTACCTTCGATCCGTTTGGAATCTCTGAAGAAAGACAAACGGGTTCCGGTGATCATGGAATCGTCCTGATAGAGATAAGGCGCAAGCAGCATTGTGATTTTTCCGAGCTTGTGGTAATAAATCGCTTTTCCGCATTTACCCCACTGGCTCTTTTCTCCGGTATTTTTTCTGGTGATCACAACGTTTCCGATACATTCGATCCGTTCCAGTCTGGTATCGCCGCCCATCAGATCATCGGAGGATTTGCCGGATGCAGGTTTTGCCGCCGGAGCAGGCTGTCCCGCAGGAGCTGCTGCCTGAGCAGGCTTCTTCGCCTGTTTCGGTTCCTGATAGAGAACCATTCTGTCGCAAGTAATGATAACTTCAGGATCGTTGACGATCACGTTTCCGTAGAAGGTTGCTTTTCCGTTTTCGATATCCACATCCATTGCATCGGAGTTGATCAGGATCGGTTTATCCCCGCGATCTTTTGTATTCAGGGAAAATTGGGCTGCCAAAGGGAGCGTTGCCGCCAGAAGCAGACATGGGATCAGACGTTTCATTATGGGTGCCTTTCTTTTTTATCGGGAATTTCTTTCTTTTAATTTTTGCCATTTTTCTTCCAGGATCTTCTTCGCTTCCTGAGTCAAAGGACGTGCATTGGGACGGTATTCCACCCTGACTTTGCTGCGGATGTGAATAAATTTTTTCCGCTGGTCAGCATCGAAACCGACTCCATCGATATCCAAATCCCTTGACCGGAAATGAATCGTGCCATCCCCGGAGAGAATCCGTTTGTTTTTATCATATTTTGCGCTGCCGGAAGAAATCAATGCCTGAGAATGAGGCAATCTTTTCCAGAATTCCCTGATCAGCTTGAACTCCGTATAGAGCGGATAAACCCGTGTGGGATCGATCGCAGTGATCTTGGGAACCCGCGGATCAGGCGGGCGAACCCCCTTCAACAGTGTTACAAGCTCCACATCCGGAAGATTCCTTACCGCAATATCAATCAACGGATTTTCCAGAGAAATCGTCGCTCCGAGATTGACAACCTTTCCGCCGTACAGGACAAATTGCAGTTCATTTTTCCGGTAGTGGGGCATGACCAGATCCGTGGCTGTCGCAGCCACTCCGCTGTCTGAATCCGCATATAAGCCCGGTACTGAAAACAGAACCGATGCCAGCAGAATCAGCCGAAATATCTTTTCATGAGATCTTCCCATTTTCCCTGTTCCTTCAAAAGCCATTCAATCGCTTCCCGGACAGCTCCATGACCGCCGGCTTTTTTCAACCTGAGATCTGCAACGGCATCCAGTTCTTCCACTGCATCTCCAACAATAAAACCAAGCCCGGCTTCTTTCACGGGCCAGGCATCTACTACATCATCGCCAATATAAAGAATCTCTTCTTTGGAAAGACCCAATTTTTCCGCGAGTTCTGTAAATCCTTCTTTTTTATCCAGACAACCTTCCATAATGACCTGGAAGCCCATCGCTTCCATTCTTGTCCGGTTGCACATTGCTTTTCTGCCGGAAAGAACCGCCATCACAAGCCCCGCCCGCTTCGCCATGGTGATCCCATGACCATCCCGGGCATAGAAAAACTTGATCTCGTCAGACCCCGCCCCGAATCCGATGGTCCCATCCGTCTGGACACCATCAATATCCAAAGCAATCGCCTTGATCTTCTGCGCTTTCTCATGCAATGTCATGAATCACCTTCATCTTTGCAAGCAGTTCCGCCGCAATTTCCGGTTTCAAGGAGTTCGGTCCGTCAGACATCGCATGATCCGGATCAGGGTGGACTTCCATGAAGACTGCATCGATTCCTACTGCCGCAGCAGCCCGGGAAAGCGCAGGGATAAACTGCCGCTGTCCGCCGGAGGTCGTACCGTTGCCGCCAGGCAGCTGAACAGAATGGGTCGCATCAAATACAACAGGGACTCCCATTTCACGCATGGTCTGAAGTCCGCGGAAATCTACCACAAGATTATGATATCCGAAGCTTGTTCCGCGATCGGTCAGCATGATTCCGCTGCATTTGGCTTCTCTTAATTTTCCTACAACACCAGCCATATCTTCCGGAGCCATGAACTGACCTTTTTTGACATTCACGGGCTTTCCGGTTTCCGCTGCTGCAACAAGCAGATCTGTCTGCCGGGAAAGAAATGCCGGAATCTGAAGCAGATCAACAACTTCCGCCGCCGGTGCAGCCTGCCATGCTTCGTGGATATCTGTCACAACAGGAACCTGAAATCTGCGTTTGACTTCTGCAAAAAATTCCAACCCTTTTTCCAATCCGGGTCCACGGACAGATTTGATGGAGGAACGGTTCGCTTTATCAAAGGATGCTTTGAAGACATAATCCAGCCCCAGCTTTTCGCAGGTGTTTTTCATCTTTTCCGCAACTTCCAGGCAGATATCCAGAGATTCTGCCATACACGGTCCCGCCAGAACTGCAAGTCTTCCGTCACCAACCGTTACACTGTTTCCTATCTTTATGATATCCATAATCTTTCCTTCCTTGTTTTCTGTAATATACGTTCCATCTTCAGTTTTTCAAATGGAGAATTCTTTTTTTATGAATTCATTCAAGTGAACGAGGTCCAATTTTCCTGTTCCTGTTACCGGAAGTGCTTCCACTGCACGGTAATTGGCTGGTCTGGGAATCCAGAGATTCGGAATATTATGCTTCCGCAAAAATTCATTCATCTCTTCCGGTGTGACATTCATCTTATCTTTCAGATAAACAACCACCAGGGCTTCCCCTTTTGTCTTATCCGGGATCCCCCCCACTGCAAAGACCCGCTCATCCCGTCCGATGATTTCTCCCATGATACATTCCAGCAATTCGTGGGGAACCATCTCACCGGCAATTTTGCTGAACCGGGAAAGTCTGCCGCTGAGCGTGATATATCCATCCGGATCCATGTGTCCGATATCCCCGGTCTCATACCAGCCGTCTGAAATCACATTGGCAGTCCGCACCGGATCTGCAATGTATCCCTGCATGACGATCGGACCTTTCACCAGGAGCAATCCATCCATTCCCGGCGGAAGCTCTTCTCTGGTGACCGGATCCACGATCCTTACTGAAATTCCCTGAAGCGCAACCCCGATACTGCCTTCTTTGCCGCATTCCTTGCCCGGCATCAGAAGGTCTCTGCCAATATTGACTGTCACCACAGGCGCAAGTTCTGTACAGCCGTATGCCTCCAGAAGAAGTGACTTGTGGTCAGTAACCGTGTTGAAGCGTTCCACAATATCTTTCCGCAGTTTTTCTGCACCGACGATCGCAAAACGGAGATGGGCAAAGGTTTCTTTGGAACATCTTCTGAGATACGCCGCCATAAAGGTCGGTGTCGCAAGTATAATGGTCAATTTATGTTCAATCGCAGCAGCTTCCACCTGAGAACATTCCAGCGGTGAGGTAACATACACTACTTTACAGCCTACAACCGCAGGAAGCCAGAAACTGGTCATCATCCCGAAAGAATGGAACAGCGGCAAACTGCCGAGCATCCGCTCCTCCTCCGTCCAGCTCAGCGCATGAACAAAGGATTCCACATCCGCATTGATGTTGTGATGAGAGAGCATAACCCCTTTCGGCTGGCCGGTGGAGCCGCTGGAGAACAAAAGCATCGCTGTCGATTCCACTTCCTGATGCGTGCTGGGAGAAACATAAGTCATCAATTCCTGATGCGGCAGGAAGAAACATGCCATTCCCCAGAGGAACCGGGAGAATCCGGTAATCCCGGCAACAACCTGTTCCAATTCAATCATTTCCGGCATCATTTCAAGCCGCGCTTTTTCCAGAAATGCTTTGTCAATGATCACCGTAGTGATTTGCGCCTGATCAAGAGATTTCCGCAGCGTTTCTTTCGAAACTGTATGATTCAGAGGAACCGGAACTTTATCCGCATAAAGACAGGCAAGGATCGTGGTCACCAGCGTAACTGAGTTCGGCAGAATGATCCCCACATACTTGGAATCTCCTGCAACTTTCCGGATCTCACGGGAAAGAACAACTGCGGAAACCAGCGTTTTGAACATGGGCTGTTCCTCTCCGCCCTGCTGACAGAAGACTTTGCGGAAAGGGTGCCGTTTTGCATTTTTCGTAAATTTATAATGAAGTGTTTTTTCTTTCTTCCGGGGCGGAATCGAGGCTTCCGTTTCCAGAATGGAAATCGCCTGCCGCAAACAGAACGCTGTGTCAACATCTGTCCGCTTCATCGGTTTCCCAATGGAAATCCGGGCAGGATGGTGGAAGGAAAAACTCTTCTTTGAATAATTACTGAAGATACTTCCCCAGACAAGACCCACACTGACAGGGATCAGCGGAATCTCACAATCCTCCGGCAGCATCTTCGCATAACCGGCTTTGAAATCTCCCATGACTCCATTCCGGGAAACTTTCCCTTCCGGGAATACACAGACAACTTTTCCGTTTCTCAAGGTCTGCCGGATCTCATTCAGCATCTTTTCGATCCGCTGTTTGCCTCTGGAAGGTACTTCGATGGAACCGATCATTTTCGCAAACGGGTGGATCAGCGGATGACGGTAGAATTTTTCATGGATCAGGAATCTGACCTGCCGGGAAGTACAGGCAAGAATCAGCAGGGAATCAACATAAGATGTGTGGTTGGCAATCAGCAGCGCACCGCCTTTTGCCGGAATGTTTTCCGCTCCTTTGACGGACAGCCGGTAAAGGGTATGAGTCAGCAGCACCGCAATGCTCCGGATCACCAGCCAGGGAATAAAGAATCCGGTGATCACAGCAAGCCCCAGCGGAAGAAGCCCCGCAACCACAAGCCAGGTGTTCAGATCCCCACGGTAATCAACCAGTTTTTCAATCAAATCCAGCTTCAGCAGAATAAACGAGAGCAGCAGGAACAGAATCGCATTGGCTGTCCCGAACGCGGCCCCCCGGGCTTCCGGAGAAAATACCGCATGAAGAAATGTGCTCAACGGAACCGGAATCAGTCCCGCAGAAAGCCCCGCCAGAACCAGCCAGAGCGTTTGAAGCGGATACCATTGAAATCCATTACCGGAAATCATATCCGGAAGCCAGTCGATCGAATGGGCACTCCCCGGAACCAGTGCGGCAAGCGGAAGAAATATCGCAAGCCCGATCACTCCAAAGGGGACAAGCCCGCACTCCACTTTCCCCCGGGAAAGCCGTCCGCAGAAAAGAAATCCGATCCCAAGCGACAATGCAAAAATAATCGCCGGAAACAGTGCTTCAAAATAAAGCGGAGCTCCCGCCCCCTGCAGCTCTGTCCACCGGGGAGAATGACGGAACATTCCCAGCAGCA
Source organism: Lentisphaeria bacterium (assembly GCA_017456805.1). The sequence goes on along the minus strand of JAFTIQ010000022.1, from coordinate 5,809 downwards.
GAAGCTCAATACAAGTAAACAGAATAAAGAAAATGACAACCCCCGCATTGGCGGCTGCAATGGATTTTGAAATCGTTAACTGTCTGATTCCGTCAATCAGGGAAAATTTCTTTGCCCGCCGCTGCTGCGCTTCCTGATTCGCCTCCGTCGCCGTGGGATAAATCCGGAACGAAAGAAGAAATCCCAGAAACGAAACGGCACACAAAAGAATCCCGACCGATAAGGTTTCTCTACCCGTCCAAATCCCTCCCGGAGTCATTTCCAGAAGCTCTTTCCCGCACAGAAATGTCACAAAAATCCCGCAGACACTCGCAAGAAAACCGGAAAACAGAGAATCTCCAACCGCTTTCGAAAGGTATTTTTCCGAAAACGTCTCATGGAGAATTCCGCTGTATGAAGGCAGAAGCAGCGCAGAGGTCATCCCCACCAGAAATACACTGCAGTGAATAAGGTCATAACTGTTGTGATAAACAGAAATTCCGACAAAAATCAGTGCAGCGACTTCAATGGCTTTTCCCAGAATGATCGCGCCCCGTTTCGGCATCCTGTCAGCAATCGCCGCTCCGCCTGCCGCAAAAATCAGAAAAGGCAGAAGATATGCCGCAAGAAGTGTGAGAAGAGAATCCGATTCCTTGTGTGCATTTGTCAGATACACAAGAATGATCATCAGGGTGTTGCAGAAAACCGTCGAGAACAAAGTCCCCAGCAGGGGCAGACTCCGGTCAATATATGTCAAATTGGAAAGATAATTGGAACGCATCTGGTTTTACTTTCTTGGAATTTTGATTTTCTGTCCGACACGGAGAATATCATTTGTCATGCCGTTTGCCTGTTTGATTCTGGCAATGCTGACCCCTGTTGCTCTGGAAATCGCAGAAAGCGTTGCTCCGGGTTCGACAACATAAAAATCATATTCTTCTGTATCCTGCGGCGGTGCTGCCTGAGCCTGCTGACTGGCAGCCTGATGAATCCGGTCGGCAATTTTATTCAGCTGTTTCTGTCTGGCATCTGACTCCGCAGCGATCAATCTCCTGAGTTCTGCATTTTCAGCCTGATACCCTTGCATCCGCTGTTTCATCTCCCGGACTTCCCGCTGAAGTTCATAGACTGCCGCAGCAAGTTTTGCATTTTCATCCTGCATCAAACGGATTTGATTTGTCAGATTTCCGACAGTTTCTTCATAATAAGCAGTCCCGCGGCGGGCTCCATGATTCTGAGCTTCTGTCTGAACAAAAGCAAAAACAGTTAAAATCACCAGAATAAAAAACTTCCATTTTATCATATCTTTTCTCCGCTGCAAGGTTGTTTCATTATATATTTAAAGGATAATATAGCGCATAATTTCAAAAAAACAATACAGATATTTTATAAAATCACCTGATATTGTTTTTTTTTGAAAATTATCTCTCTTTTCCAGCCCATTGCTGATGAAGATACATTTTTGTCAATGGAACAGACAATCTCAGAAAATTTGTGGTGTTTTGAATGAAAAAAGGCAGGCGGAGCGTTTTATTCCCCTCTCTAAAGCATGACTTTCAGAGAGGGGATGGCACGGATTGAGAAGCAGATTCAGATCAGAGAATTAACGTTTTATCCGGAATCAATTCTTTTTCCCTGAATTCTTCCAGCGGGATGAGTTCCATCCGGTCATACCAGATCGCTTCATCCAGATCCACAAGGGAATTCATCCAGAACATTCCGGTTGCAGAGGGATTTTCAAATCTGACTTTCCCGAGTGTGACCCATCGGTATTCCTCATTTGCATCTTCCGGCGTAAAGTCAGCGCTGAACCCGCCCTGGGATTTGTTCAGAGCCTCATTCCCGTGATGGAATGTCCAAAGATCGAACATCTTTCCGGATGTCCGCGGTTTTTTACATTCCTGCCGGACTCTCAGACGCATAACGTATGTTGTTCCCGGAACAAGGAAATCTTTGAAAGAGGTATAGTACCATTGAATTCCCCAGGGGCGTTTTCCATGATGTCTGGAAGCTTTTCCGTTCAGTGCTTTCGGATCATCTTTATATCCGTTATTTCCTCCGTACACAGCTTTCAGGACTGCAACCGTATTCGGGGAATAGAGATTTTTATCGGGAGGCTGTTTCGCCCAGTTGAGCTTATTCTGCCATCTGCTTCTGCTTTTGGCATGATCGGAATTCCAGGCGGTGTAAACAAGCAGTTTGCAGAAAAGATTGAAATCCTTTTCATACTGTTCGATGCCGATCAGTTTTGGATTGCCGCTGAGCTCCATTGCAAGGAAGGGAAGATATTCTCTGGCGATGCGCCCTTTGAGAACATCGTCACTGCCCGCTTTCTTCCATGCGGATTCCATTAATTTCCGCATAGCGTTCCGTTCCGCCTCAGAATATTGAAGCATAACTCCATTTCCGTTTGCCGCGTCATAGCGTTTTTTGAAATTTTTCCAAGAGTTCCGGATCAGATTGACATATTCCAAGAGTTCCGGAGAGGCTTTGCCGTAGTATACAGAAATAAATTCATTGATCAGGGCTTCCATATCCAGTTCCGGATTCCAGACAAGCTGAGTATAGATCCATTTTTTTAGCGGAGCCAGCGCAGCACCGCCATTGGAGCAATCAACGGAATAACCGGTAACTTTTTCTTTCGCAAGATATCGGATGGAATCACGCATTTGATCAAAATTCGGCAGAGGATGAACTGTTGTATCCACATAATCCCAGAAGAAAATATTGGAAGAACTCAGTTTACATTTATCCAGGGACCCGCGGACAAACGGATTTTCATTGAGGGGAATCAGCATTTGAACAAGATTCCATCTCGCACCGATCGGAGCAAGGAAAAGTGTCACGTTCGGATGCGCTTTATACCCGTTTGCAGAAAGCACATCAGCACCGGGACCGTAAATCAAGGTCGTAATGCGGATATTCGGATATTCTTTGCAAAGCACAGAGGCGATTTTGTTTGCCAGGTATAATTGAATTCCGTTTTTTCCGAATTTTTTTATAATCGGTGCACATGATGAACATTCACATTCGACGTCTGCGGCATCACTGCAGGAAACACTGAAATAGCGGGCATCCGGCATTTTCCGGATCTCTTTTCTGATATTTTCCGCCATGATTTTTACAACTTCCGGATGCGTATAGCAAACAGATCCGGATGTGGCTGTCAGGCGGGTTCTTTTTCCTTTCTGAAGTGCGTAATATTCCGGATGTTTTTCAAAGTATTCTTTCGCCGGCAGAAGCTGTGCATAGGTGTGAACGTAAAGAAAAGAGTTCAAACTCGCCCCTGATTCCGCCGGGAGAAATGTCTGATAAGTAATCGGGGAAAGCCGGAAAAACATTGCATATTCCCGATCCGGATTGAGCCAACCGGGGAGATAACGGATTTCCCGCATGGTAAACTGGGGAGTATAACTCCGGGGAGTGACCAGCAGTTTCTTACCTGTCAAATCTGGAATTTTTGCTAATCCGGGCTCCGGATGATTCGGAAAATGAAACGGTTCTGCATACCAGCGGCAGCCGAGATCTTCTTCCAGATAGGAGATGACTCCGTTCAAAGGACCGGGAAAGCCTCCGCGAATGAAAAAGTGATTCCCCTTCACGGAAAATTCATACCCCTGCGGGTTGAGTTCCGAAGTCAATCCATGTGTCTTCGCCAGGGCGGTTTCCCCGATCGAGATCACTCTCCCGCTGATTTGTGATCCTTCTTGTACCACAGGTATTTTTATCTTGTAAATTTTTTCAAGATATTCCGCCAGAAGGTTTGCCGCATATCGTTCCTGTTTTTCAGGCTTTCCCGGGAGCAGAATCGTAAACTCGGAAGGATCCCCGAGAATTACAGTTCCGGGTGCAGCAAACAAAGAGATACAGGACAGCGTAAAGAGTAAAACAATGAGTTTTTTCATGTTGAAGATCCTTTGTCGGGGCAGCTTCAAACGTCAGACAGCTTTACTCTGAAGGAAGTGATTGAAGATCCGGCAACGGCTGTTCAAGCATGTGTCAGCCTGTGAACTTCAACTGTTTTTGAAACGTTTTGAAATGCCCCGGTAGAAAAATTTATTACATCTGAAAATTTCTGACATCCGGTTCGTTTTTATATTGCCATTCGGTTTTCAGCGATACACTTCCGTTCAACTGCCCGCAAGTAACTTTTTTCTCATGCCGCAGCATAACATCTCCCCATGCAGTTCCTTCAACACTGCATGTTTCATGGAAAAACGGTGCTGATACAAGAGCTACCCCGTTGAATCCGGCTAAATAGATGTTTTGCGGATTCATTCTGGAAAGCTTGAGATATTTCCACATATTAGCTTTTTTTGCACTGTAACTGAGCCCGTAAGGTCCAGCATAATTCATGTGATCTGTTGAGATTGTCCATGAGGGACATTTGACAACTTTGGAATTCTGGGCAATATAATTGTAATTGGTCCGTACCATGAGATATTTCAATGAAGTATCGCTTTCAGATCCAAGAGATGGCGGAAGCATGTCATCATAATCAGATGCATAAAAGAAAAATGCAGACATGATCTGTTTTACATTACCGACACAGTTTGATGCCCGTGCTCTTTCCCGTGATTTATTGAGAGCCGGCAACAACATTCCGGCAAGAATCGCGATGATCGCAATTACAACAAGAAGCTCAATCAGGGTAAACCGACGACGCATAATATACATTATGTTAAGTCGTTTGAGCTCAAAAAAAACGTAAAAACGGATGGAGGAAAAACTGTATGAAAAAATCAGATTCAAAACAAGGGAGAGGACTTAACATAATGTATATTATGCGTCGTCCAGTTGTTTAATAAGAATTTTCTTTTTTTTTGACTTTCCTTTTGTTTTGTCGTTGCTATCAGTAGGTTATGATATATCTTTCTCATTCTGAATCCGTCTGATTATACCAGATTCTACAATATTATAACATATTATTGTCTACTTGTCAAGTACCTGTTGTTGAAAAAAACGATTTTTTATTACGATTATTTACAGATGCCTTGAAAAGAGAAAGCGGCTTGTTTGTTTTTGTGAAAAGAAATGCGATCAATGGATTTTCAGGGGGCGCGTTTGCTTTTACAATCGATAATTCATGTTTTTTTTCAGAAAATGACTTGCAATTTTCAAAAGAGGGTGTATATTACTTTTATCTTCTTTATGGGATGCCGACGTGGCGGAATGGCAGACGCGCTGCGTTCAGGTCGCAGTCCGCTTACGCGGGTGAAGGTTCAAGTCCTTTCGTCGGCACCATCCTTTCTACTCGATTCCTATGCATTTGTCCCATGCCTCTTGCAAATTTTTGTTCTGTGTGCTAAGTTATGTCGTAACGCGCCAAAAAGGACTGTCACGTCATGAAAAATGAAATGTTTCTGTTATTATCAGGTTCAGATTGCAACCGGTGAACGCAGAGAATTTTCTTTAAACCGGTATCCGAATGAGGTTCCGCAACAAGCAGCCGCTATGGATGCTGTGATTGAGGCTCCCAATAAGGAAGTTGCTTTGACTTACTCTGCGTATGTGTGGATTTTGAAGAATCAAAGCTCAATGCAATCCATCTGCAAAGCGGATTTGACCAACGCTATATTGAGAAAGTTTTTCGTCTACTGGGGATGGACTATGTTTTTTTACTTTTTATAAAATAACGCAATTGAAATAGCTGTCTATACAGTGTATATTAAGACAACAGGAGTATGTAATAATGAAAGATATTACCAGCTACGTTTACAATTTTGAAGAACTCATACAGGGAAATTTTCTGTATGTGGATAAGACGGAATACATTTGGCAGTTGATTCGCCCGAGCAGTGCTGGATATTTTCTATCACGTCCGCGTCGT
>JAFTIQ010000042.1 GCA_017456805.1 Lentisphaeria bacterium | reverse complement strand
TGGCGGAACTTTGCTTGGAGATACGGTCATTCATGGTCGGGCAAACCTTGCGGGGAATGCTATTGTAACAAGCAATACGGCGATCACATTTGATGTGTCCGGTCGTGAAGCATCTGCAATGCAGGAATCTTATCGCGAAGCAATGCTCAACAGCTATTATGTTGCTCGCGAGGCGGATATGACGATTTCTGTCAGTGCTGATCAGGCAAGCGGTTCGTATATCCTCGCAAACTGGGCGTTGGAAGCTAAGAAAGGTACGTTCACGCTTGAAGTCGATGGCACCGAAGTTGGAACATTCTCAACGACAAAGAGTTTGACCTATGACGGTAAGACATACTCCTTGTATTGCTTCGATGATGCAACAAACAGTAAGGCTTTGACTTTGAAAGTCAGCAATGCAACCGCAAGGGATGCCTGGACTGATCTTGGCTCCGGCGATTTCGATGGTAATGGCATTGAAGAATCGTTGGTATCTGACGGAACGAATCTTTATGCTGCAAGTGAAGATCTCTGGCTGGGTAATTTGTCCGGCACAGAAGAAATTGCAAGCATCGTAGATTACAACAATGACGGAACGGATGACATTCTCATCCACAACACCGCCACCGATCAGATGACCGCATGGCTGGTCAAAGATGGGACAACTTACAGCACGTTGGCAATCGCATAAAGTACTATTGTAAAAAAACAGGGCAGAGATGTTCGGAAGGATATTTTCTGCCCTTTTTTTGTCGATATCGCAGAAAACTTTGTTTTTTCCTTTGAAATCCGCTTGATTCCTGCAGTATTACGGTGTATATTACCTGATGATATAATGGGAATTATAAAACGGAAAGGACTGAAAATGCAGTTTTCCATTGAAATGATACGGCACAGTGCGGCTCATGTTATGGCGGCAGCTGTCAAAGAACTTTATCCTGAAGCAAAATTCGATATCGGCCCCAGCACCGAAGATGGATTCTATTATGATTTTGATATTCCGCAGCATCTTGCTGTCGAAGATTTGGTCAAAATCGAAGAAAAAATGGAAGAAATCAAAAAGGCTGCTTATCCTTTTACCTGTCAGGAAGTTTCCAGAGAAGAAGCTCAGAAAATGCTTGCGGGACAACCGTATAAGCTGGAACGTTTGGCTGATATCCCCGAAGATGGGGTGATCACGATGTACACCTGCGGCGGATTTACAGATCTTTGCCGCGGACCTCATGTTGCAACGACCGCTGATATCGGCGCAGTCAAACTGATGAGTGTTGCAGGTTCTTACTATCGCGGAAAAGAATCCAATCCCATGCTGCAGCGTATTTACGGAACCGCATTTCCGACTGAAAAAGAGTTGAAAGCATATTTGACTCAGTTGGAAGAAGCGAAGAAACGCGACCATCGCAGACTTGGAAAAGATCTGGATCTGTTCAGTATTTCCGAAACGGTTGGACCCGGACTTGTTCTGTGGCATCCCCGCGGAGCATTTATCCGCAATACCATTGAAACATTCTGGCGCGCAGAACATTATAAAAATGGTTATGAACTGCTTTATACTCCTCACATTGGGCGTTCCAATCTGTGGGAAACGAGCGGACATCTTTCCTTCTATCAGGACAGCATGTACTCCCCCATGGATATTGACGGCGGGGATTATTATGCAAAGCCCATGAACTGCCCTTTCCATATTGAAGTTTATAAGAGCCGGATCCGTTCTTATCGTGAACTTCCCTGCCGCTGGGCGGAATTGGGAACGGTTTACCGCTATGAAAAGAGCGGAGTGCTTCATGGATTGCTCCGTGTCCGCGGATTTACGCAGGATGATGCGCACATTATTTGTACTCCGGAACAGATTGAAAGTGAAATTCAGGAAGTTTTGAATTTCTGTCTTTACATCTGGAAGACTTTCCAGTTCAAAGAAATCAAAGCATATCTTTCCACGAAGCCGGAAAAATCTGTTGGTGATCCTGCCCGTTGGGAACAGGCTCAGAAATCTCTGGTTCAGGCGATTGAAGCATGCGGACTGGAATATGAAGTGGATAACGGCGGCGGTGCGTTCTATGGACCGAAGATCGACTTGAAGGTCAAGGATGCGATCGGCCGTGAATGGCAGACTTCCACAATTCAGTTTGACTTCAACCTTCCGGAACGGTTCAATCTGACCTATGTGGGAGAAGATGGACAGCGTCACCAGCCGTACATGGTTCACCGTGCATTGTTTGGATCTCTGGAACGTTTCTTCGGAATTCTTGTCGAAAACTATGCGGGAGCATTTCCGCTGTGGCTGGCACCGGAGCAGGTTCGCCTGATTCCGATTTCCGAAAATCAGGTTGAATACTGTATGGAAGCGAAGAAGAGATTGCGTGCGGCCGGAATCCGGGCAGAAGTTGACACGAAGGATGGCAGCATGGGAGCGAAGATCAAGGAAGCCCGCAACATGCGAATTCAGTACATGGCGGTAGCTGGCGGACGGGAACAGGAATCCGGAACATTTTCTGTGAGATCCCGGAAAGAAGACCAGCTTGGAGCCATGACTTTGGAAGAATTGATAGAAAAATTGCAAAACGAGATTGAAAATAAGATTTAACGTGCTATATTAATAAGATATTGCAAATTTAACAGGGAGGAAGCGGCCATCGCTAAGTTACTTAAAAGCAACGACCGGGCGTACGCAGATGTAGAGCTGCGCGTTATTGGTGCGGAAGGAGAACAGCTGGGATTGCTCAAGCTTGGACCGGCGTGTCAGAAGGCGCGTGATGCGGGATTGGATCTCGTTATGGTTTCAGAGAACAGTACCCCGCCGGTTTGCCGGATCATGGATTTCGGAAAGTTCCTTTATGAGCAGAAGAAAAAGCTGAAGGATCAGAAGAAAAACCAGGTTGTTCAAAAAGTGAAAGAGATCAAGTTCCGCTTGAACATTGACACCCATGACTATGAGGTGAAGCTGAATCACGGAATTGGTTTTCTGGAAGAGGGCAATAAGCTGAAGGTCACGATTATGTTCAAAGGTCGTGAACTTGCTCATCAGGATAAAGGTTTTGAGCTGGTCAACAAGATTACAGAAGATCTGACCGGCAAGGGAACTCTTGATGCCCCTGGAAAACTGCTGGGCCGTAATATTTGCGTTTCGTACAGTCCCGTAAAGGGATAAAGATAAAACCGGAACAAAATTGTTCCACACCGGAAGCGGGCGGATGGCATCTGCCCCAACGGTGCAACATTCTCGAACTAAGGAGAACAAACGATGCCGAAGATGAAGACAAGAAAGTCGATTTCCAAGCGTGTCAAACGCACGGGAACCGGGAAGTTCGTGTTTCAGAAGCCTGGTGCACGCCATCTGATGACAGGAAAGAGCGGAAAGAAAAAACGCCAGATGCGTAATGGTCAGACTGTGCCCGATTGCATGGCTCAGCGCATGAAAAAAGCTCTGCCCTACGGCTGAAAACAACACTAACGGAGAAGAAACATGAGAGTTACACTTGCAGTCCCCTCCCGCGCTCGCAGAAAAAGAGCGCTTGATCGTGCAAAAGGCTTTTACGGTGCAAGCAGCAAACAGATCCGTACAGTCTATGATGCAATTAACAAAGCTGATGCCTACGCTTATATTGGACGGAAACAGAAAAAACGTCAGTACCGTGCACTCTGGACCGTTCGTATCAATGCAGCATGCCGTGCTCAGGGCATCAATTACAGCAAATTTATCAACGGTCTCAAGAAGGCCGGAATCGAACTGAACCGCAAGGTCCTTGCTGACCTCGCTGTCCAGGACGCTGCAGCTTTTACGGCTTTGATCGAAAAAGCCAAAGCCGCACTCTGAGAAATCTCGGAGCCGGGGTGATTTCACCCCGATCGTCTTACAATTTCAACGCGGACTCTGGCTTTCCCGGAGTCCGCGTTTTTTTTTGAGGAATATGATTTATGGAACTCATGGAACAGATTCAGGCAATTGTCAAAGAGGCTGCAGAAGCTCTTGCGGTTGCCAATGATGCTGCAGCGGTAGAAGCGGTTCGCGCCAAAACGATTGGCAGAAACGGTTCTTTCACTGCACTCGGCCCCCTTATGGGGAAAGTCCCGCCGGAAGACAAACCGAAGATGGGACGCGCTTTCAACGAAGCCAAGCAGGAGCTTGCAAAGCTTCTGGAAGAGGCAAAAGAACGGATTGCGGCTTCTGAAGGGGCTGATCCGGCAAAGATGCTGGATGTTACTCTGCCCGGAAGAAAAGCTCCTGCCGGACGGAAGCACCCTCTGACTCAGACGATGGAAGAGTGCTGCAACATTTTCCGCCGGATGGGCTTTGTTGCAACCAGCGGACCTGAAATCGAAAAAGTGTTCAACAACTTTGATGCATTGAACGCTCCTGCGGATCATCCTTCCCGCAGTGCTCAGGATACCTTTTATTTTGCAGACGGCAGACTTCTGCGTTCTCACACTTCACCGGTGCAGGTTCGCACGATGCTTTCCAAAAAGCCGCCTGTCCGGATCGTTGCTCCCGGAAGATGTTTCCGCCGGGATACTCCTGATGCAACTCACGGAGTTCATTTCCATCAGATCGAAGGGCTTTACATTGACACCAATGTTTCCATGGCTGATTTGAAGAGCACGCTTCTTGCATTTGCTTCTGAATTTTTCGGACCCGATATCAAAGTCCGGATGCGTCCCAGTTTCTTCCCCTTCACGGAACCCAGCGTGGAATGTGATTTCACCTGTGTGATGTGCGGCGGAAAGGGATGTCCTGTGTGCAAGAATTCCGGCTGGATCGAATGTGCCGGTGCCGGAATGGTCAATCCGAACGTTCTCCGGAATGTGGGATATGATCCTGAAACATGCCAGGGCTTTGCTTTCGGTATGGGAATTGACCGCTTGACCATGATCAAGCACCGCATTGAAGATTTGCGTCTTTTCTCTGAAAATGACGTTCGTTTTCTGGAACAGTTCTGAGGAAAGGCAGGTAAAATTATGAAAATCTCATTGAATTGGCTTTCCGATTATGTGGATGTGAATACGGATCCTGTGGAGCTTGCTGCAGTTCTGACCCGTGCAGGAATTGAAGTGGAAGAGATTGATTCTTCTGCGACTGTTCCTGCCGGAGTTGTGACGGCTAAGATCCTTTCCCGCGATCCTCATCCGAATTCCGACCATCTTTCCATCTGCAAAGTTGATCCCGGAACAGGCGAACCTGTTCAGATCGTTTGCGGTGCGCCCAACTGTGATGCAGGAAACATTGTTCCGCTGGCAACTCTTGGAACTGTGTTCAAAGATCCGGATGGCGGAAAAGATTTCGTGATCAAGCCTTCCAAGCTCCGCGGCGTGGAATCTTTCGGGATGATGTGTTCTGCAAGAGAACTCGGATTGAGCAATGATCATGACGGGCTGATGATTTTTCCGGCAGATACCGCTCTCGGACAGGCTGTCGACAAGATGTATCCCGGAGAAACGATCTTCAACCTTGAACTGACTCAGAACCGTCCCGACTGGCTTTCCCACTGGGGGATCGCACGGGATGTGAGCGCACTTTGTGACGGGATTCTTCACTTCCCTGATGTCACACTCCCCGAACCGAAAGTGACCGAATCGTTTGAAGGTCTGGTGAAAGTGGAAGCTGCAGACCTTTGCCCGAAATATACGGCACGGGTCATCAAAGGCGTAAAAGTCGGCCCCAGCCCTGAATGGCTGAAAAACCGTCTGGAATCTGTGGGAATCCGTTCCATTGACAATATCGTTGATATTACAAACTATGTGATGCTTGAGCTTGGCGTTCCTCTGCATGTGTTTGACCGCGCATTGCTGGATGGCGGAATCGTTGTCCGCCGCGCAGCAGAAGGGGAATCTATCACGGCTTTGGACGGCAAGAAATATGATTTGAAGTCCGATATGCTTGTGATTGCGGATGAAAAGAAACCGGTCGCAATCGCCGGCGTAATGGGCGGTGAATTCAGCGGAGTCCGTCCCGAAACAACAGAAGTTGTTCTGGAAGCTGCCTATTTTGATAAATCCAGCATCCGTTTCACCTCTGCGGCGTTGAATCTGAAGAGCGATGCATCCCATCGTTACGAGCGCGGAGTAGATCCGGAAATGGTGGAAAAGGCATCTGCCCGTGCTGCCAAGCTGATTCTGGAACTTGCCGGTGGCGAACTTGTTTCTCCGCTTGTGAGCGTTGCGGCAAACTATGCAAAGCCCCAGGAATTCCGCTGCCGTTACCAGAAGATCCGTTCTCTGCTGGGAATGGAGATCTCAGATCTGGAACTGGCTTCCATTTTCTCCAAGCTGGGGATCGAAGTCAATCCGCTGCGTGATGGCGAAGCGCTTGTGCTTCCCCCGTCCTATCGCGCTGATGTGAAGGAAGAAGCAGATCTTGCTGAAGAAGCTGCCCGCATTTATGGATTGGATAAGATTCCTGAAATCCCTGTGAAAGCGATTCAGGCTCAGAAGTTTGCTGAAGATACCTTTGCGCCTACCGACCGTGTCCGCACGGCGTTGGTCAGCTGCGGCTTGTTTGAATGTGTCTGCGGCAGTATGATCGGAGAAAAAGAAGCGTTGCAGGATAGCCGGTTTGCGGCAGAAGATCTGTTGAAGCCGGTCAACCCCATCAGTTCTGAACTTGCGATCATGCGACCCTCTCTCCTTGCAGGAATGTTGGACGTTGTACGCCGGAACATCTCCCGCCGGAATTTGAATCTTGCCCTGTTTGAAATCGGAAGAGTCTTTTCCGCCAACAAGGAAAAATTCCCGGAAGAACGGGATGAGCTGATGATCGCCATGACGGGGATCCGCCATCCGGAACGGTTCTCTGCTGAACTCAAAGAAACATACGACTTCTACGATCTGAAAGGTTGTCTGGAAGGGATGTTTGAGATCCTCGGTATTGAAAATTATTCTGTCAAAGCTGCCCAGGATGCCAGATTCTGTGCCGGAGAATGTGCTGAACTCTTCTTCGGAAAACTGAGTGTCGGTTTCTTCGGAAGAGCTGCGGACAAGCTGACCAAAGGGATGCGTTTGCAGACCCCGCTTTATATGGCAGTTCTCTCCATGAACGCGGTTCTCAACGCGGCAGGAAAGCCGGAAGCATACCAGAAATTGTCACCGTTCCCGGGAACGACCCGCGACGTTGCATTCCTTGCTCCTCTGGAAATGGAAAATGCAAAAGTTCTGGATTTCATCCGCCGTGCCGGAGTGAAAAATCTTGTGGATGTTCAGCTGTTTGACATCTTTATGGATGATTCCATGGCAGGCAAGAAGAGCATGGCTTACTCTCTGACCTTCCGCAGTCCGGAAAAGACTTTGACGGATGAGGAAGTCAATCAGGCTCATGAAAAACTGCGTGTGAAACTTGAACGCGGTTTAGGCGTGGAATTGCGCTGATATGGATCGCTCCGCCAAACGTAAAACGATGTTTATGCTTGACTTCTTTTGTCCGGGTGCCGGGCATATTGCAGTCAAGCGTTATATCACAGGTTTGGCGGGGCTGATTATTTTTCTGGCAGCAGTCATTGGACTCTGCTGGTTTACATTGTATCCTTTACACAACTTGCTCCAGGCGCTTCTGAATGATGCTGAAACGTTACCGGAGCAGCCCTTCAAAACCGGTCCGATCCTGATATGTCTCGGGATCGCTATTGTTGACTGGATCCTTTTGGTCATTGACGGTGCGATCCGTCCCGTGAAACCGGAATAAAAAGGGTCGATATTTTTCTTTTTATCGGATCATTCCGGATTATTTATTCTGAGCAGGATTTTCAGCTTCTCCTGCGGCATCTTTTCCTCTGGTGAGCCAGCCTGATTTATGGATGGTCAGAAGAGAATATGGGGCGATCCAGAAAAGCGCGAAGAAATTGAAAAGTCCATAAACGTAGGACCAGAGCGATTCGTTTTTACTGTATCTGCAAGCATAGAAAAATGCCGGGATCGTGGACCAAAGCATGATCACGGTAATAACACTGTAAAAAAATGCCAGAGCATCGGAAATAATACAGTAGAGAGATGTAAAAATAAAAATCGTAGGTGTAAACATCCAGACAAACTGCATAAACAGGTTGATTTGAAGTCCGATCCAGTTCCAGGTGTATTTTTTGAATGCAAAACGCATCATTGAGAAGTTTTCTCTGAAGTTGGATCTTGCCCACCGGATAAACATTTTGCACAAGCCATAATATGTGACCGGAACCTTTGTAAAGGCAACGGAATCCCGCTGATAAACAACATCATAGCCATGTTCCAGGATCAGGTTGGAAATCGCTCTATCCTCACCGATATTGGCGGGTTTTCCCAGAAATTTTTCATTGACCCATCCGGGGAGCAGCGGAAGCAGGATATCCCGGCGGTAGGCACTCAATGCTCCCGGGGTACAGAAAACGGTCCGGATCACACTCTGAGCGGATCTGGTGAATTCAAAACCGAAAACAAAACTGACGTCCAGCATGTGCGGAATCAAGCCTTCATTCAAGTTGAGAACTCTGATATTTCCGGCGACTCCGCCGACTTTTTTATCGGAGACAAAAGGCGAAACCAGTTTTCGGATCGTATCCGGCAGCAGCTCGGAATCGCTGTCAACTGTCACAAAAATTTCAGCATCCGAATTCATGACCCCCTGATAAATGGCGTTCCGTTTTCCTTTATTTTCCGGCAGATCTATGACTTTGATCCTGCCTCCGGAGTCCTTTTCAGCTTTCCTCATCCACTCGATCGTATCATCTGCACTTCCGTCATTGACCGTGATGATCTGCAGTTTTTCTTGCGGATAATCACTCTTCAAAATACTCATGAGTGAGGGGTAGACCTGATTTCCCTCATTAAATGCCGGTACAATGACCACGCAAGTCGGCAATGCTTCGTCTGATTCGGTGGGATAGGTTTTGTATTTCAAGTTCAAAATGATCTGCCAGAGGGTATAAAGAATATTCGCGCCCAGCAGGATGAAACCGCAAGAGATGATCTTGACATCCATTTTATCATGGGAGAATACGATACTTGTGGATTCTCCCTTGGAGAAAACCGCAAAGATCAGAACATAAATCAGGACAAGGAACGTCAGCAGCTTAATGAGGTTTAAGAGCTTGATGCTTTCAGTCACCCGTTTGGTTCTTGCAATGGCGAGTTCGAGGATTTCGCCGGCATCTTCACCGGCTTCTTCCACTTTCCTGCTGAAAAGATGCAGAGAATAACGGGTTTTCCGCACACTCCGTCCCAGGGCCGTATCTTTATTCCGTTTGAAAAAATTTCTCATAGGAAACAATCACTCCTGTACGGTAACACCATCTTTGAGGATGATTTTACGGTCCGCCGCATCGGCAACAGCGGAATCATGAGTCACCATGATGATCGTTTTATGTTCTTCTGCGTGAACGGAACGGAAAAGCGAAAGGATTGCCTGACCGTTTCCGGAATCCAGATTTCCGGTGGGTTCATCTGCCAGAATCAGTTCCGGATCGTTGATCAATGCCCGTGCGATTGCAGTTCTCTGCTGTTCTCCGCCGGAAAGTTCATTCGGACGATGCTGGATCCGTTCTTTCAAACCGACTTTTTCCAGCAGTTCCATTGCCCGATCCTGGAGCACTTTCTTTTCCATACGGCTGAACATTCCTGCGAGCATGACATTTTCCAGGACGGTCAATTCCGGAAGAAGGTGGAACGATTGAAATACAAAGCCGATTTTTTCTCTGCGGAACGCAACAAGTTTTTCGCCGGATAAATCCGCAATATTTTTCTCATCAATGAAAAGTTCTCCGGAATCCGGTTTTGAGATGGTTCCGATGATGTCCAGCATAGTGGTTTTGCCGCTTCCGGATGCACCGAGAAGAGCAACCCATTCGCCCCGTTTGACAGATACTGTCGCGCCGCGGAGAACGGGAACTTCATGTTTTCCAATACGAAATGTTTTGAAAATATTTTTTGCATTTATAAAATGTTTCATCATCAACCTCATTCGCTTCTGAGTGCGCCTGCGGGATCAAGCCGGGCAGCCCTGAGCGCGGGAATTAAACCGCCCAATGTACAAAGAACAATAGAAATCAATGCAATTGTTACCAGATCCATCGGGACAATGTGAGCGGGCAATTCACTGAAAACATAAAACTCTCTCGGGAAAATTTCCTGTCCGGTAACCACCCGCAGAACTTCCAGAATACTCATCCGGAAATGAATGAAAAGATATCCCAGGATCAAACCGAAAAATGTGCCAATCGATCCCACAAAAAAGCCTTGCAGCAGGAAAATTCTCAAAATCGTTCCGGAAGTTGCGCCGATCGCTTTCAGCAAACCGATTTCACGGGTTTTCTGAATCACCGTTGTAATCAGAGTGTTTGTAATACTGAATGCTGCGACGAGGACGATGAACACCAGCAGGAACAGCTGCATATTTTTTTCCACTGCGAGCACCCCCAGCAAGCGGGCATTCATCTCCTGCCAGGATGCCACATTATAGGTCGGGAGCTTTTTGCGGAGCTCCGTCACAAAAGGTGTCATGTTGTAAGGATCTTCGGTCCAGATCAGAAGATTGGTTGCGGCACCGTAGTTCATTTCATAAAGTTCTGCGGCGTCATCGCAATTCATAAAAAGGATATTTTTATCAAAATCGTACTTATCAAAAGAATAGATCCCTGAAATCCGGAATTCTCTGGGGAGATACGCCCCTTGAACGGCTCCAAATTTTCCGGAAGCATCCTTCTTGATGAGCCCCGCAAGTTTGACCGGTGAGTGAACAAGAATGGTGTCTCCGACCGTGACATGCATCTCTCTTGCCATCAGGTAACTGATAATCATTTCCCCTGATTCCAGAGAGTAGCTTCCATACTGAATGGCATTTTCGATATCAAAGTTTTTCACTTCTTTCGCAGCAGGATCCAACGCGATCATCTGCTTCGGGATAAAATTGTTTCCGCGCTGAAGAAGGATCGGTGAAATAATGACCGGCAAAGCCTGCCCGCCCAGTTTTTCCACTGCTTCAATGCCGGGTTTCGGATTCGGAATATATCTTCCGTAAGCGTTTGCGGCCTGCGCATGGGAAGTCGTATCGATCAATTTTTCTTTCATCTTATCGGAAAATCCGGTCATGACAGCCAGAACGACCATCAGAACAGCTACGCCAAGGGCGACTCCGACGATAGAAATCAGGGTAATGACGGAAACAGCATTCCGTTTCGGTTTGAAGTACTTCCAAGCCAGAAAAAAATCTGCACGCATGATCAATGTTTCCCAAGTTCTGCAGAACGTTCCGCTGCTTTGATGACAGCCTTTGCAACCCCTGCGGCAAACCCGTTTTCAGCCAGAGCCATACATCCCCGGGAGGTGGTTCCTCCGGGAGAAATAACATCATCGCGGAGAGCTCCGATGGGACGATCGCTTTCCATTGCAAGTTTGGCGGCTCCATAGACGGTTTGCGCAGCAAGTTCCACAGCGGCAGCCCGGGGAAGACCGGCATAGACACCGCCATCCGCCAGAGCCATAATGAATTCCAGTACAAACGCCGGACCGCTTCCGCTGAGCCCGGTCACTGCATCCAGAAGAGATTCATTGAGGATCTGCACTTTTCCAACAGCCCGGAAAATCCCGGCGGCAGTTTCGATATCTTCCTGAGACAATCCGGCTGCGGGAGCAAGACAGCTCATTCCTTCGCCCACCAATGCCGGCGTGTTCGGCATGATCCGGACGATCCGCCTGGTACCCGTCAATTTGGAAAGCGTCTCAATGGGAACACCCGCCACGATGGAAAGCAGCAGTTTTTCTCCGATCAGATCAGGCAGTTTTGCCGCTGCTTCGGACAAATGCTGCGGTTTTACAGCAAGCAGAACGATTTCCGCATCAAGAGCCTGTTCCAGAGTATCACAGATTTCTCCGCCGCAAACTTCCTTGAAATGTGCCGCAGCAGAAGAGGATGGATCGTAAGCCTTCAATTTGAATCCTGAATTCCGTTTGACAAGACCGGCAGCAATGGCTGTTGCCATTTTCCCTGCACCAATAAAACAGATGGATTTCATTTCTCTCTCCCGACATTTACTTTTCCGGTATAAAACCGATAATCATTATTTCAGATTGACAATATAGCACAGGTTTAAAAAATAACAAGTCTGTTTATTTTCTCAGTCCGGAATTCCGACGAAAAAATATCATTTTCCGGAACGTTTCCGCTCCTTTTCCATTTTCAGAGAAAAAAAAGACCGCTGAAAAACTTCGGCGGTCTTCAAAAATAACGGGATTTTTTTAATGTCTCAAATGTTCCAAAACTCTCCGGATCCCTTCATCTGCGGGATATTTGTCGTTTTCATACTCAATATTGATGAACCCTTCATATCCCAGATCCTCCAATGCCCGGAGCGTGGCTTTACTGTCGATATCACCTTCACCGATCAACGCAGGGATATAATATCTGCCATCGCGCATTTTCCGCCATTCAATATCTGATTCCGTCAAAATATCCCAATCCTTGAAATGTACATGAACCACATCTTTGAAGCAGCGTTTCAGACTTTCGATCTGATCTTCCCCGGTGGCAGCATTTCCGTTGTCAAAGGTAAGTTTCAGGGAGGGGATGACTTTTTGAGCTTCATAGAAATCATCTGCTGTGACAAAACCGCTGGCTGAGCCGGGGAAGTTTTCCACGGTGAGGATCAGCTTCCGCTGTTCGGCAAGCGGGGCGATCTCTGCAAGGATCCCGATCCAGCGTTTCCGGTTTTCGGAAGGATCTGTCACCTCTGCAAACGGAGCCGGCGGGATCATGACAAGGGGCGCGCCCAGAATACAGGCATCATCCAGAGAACGTTCTGCATTGCTGATCTTTTCCGCAAGGGTATTGCCCGGAACAAAAAATGTATGGGCGGCAACGGTCAATCCGGCATCTTCGCTCATTTTTTTCAGAAGAGCCGGATCTTCGCCATAGGTTGTCACCCAATCGATCCCTTCCATTTTCAATTCTGCGGCGACCCGGACACAATCTGCCGGGGTGAAGCCTTTCTGCCGCATCATCGTGTAGGTCATCATTGAATATTTCATGTTATTTCACCTCGTTGAGAATGTTCAGAGTTTCTTCTACGAGCACCTGTCCGCCTTCCGGCGAAACCTGATTGCAGTAAGGCGAGGCACTGTACCCTTTGTTTTTCTCACCCCGTTCTGTTGCCAGATAACTTCCGCATCCGTTGGGGCCGGTCACAAGCTGAACAATAAAGGTCTGTTCAAAAGGACTTCGCGCCTGAATCCGGTGCTGATAATCCATGTAAAGCTCAAACCGGTTGGTTGCGAATGCAATGTTTCCGATCCGGACAACATGAATATCGGAGGTGATTGTCGGCTTGGAATCCTGAATCTGATATCGCTCGATGACACTGTGGCACCGGTTCCGTTTTCTGTTGAGAATGGAATTTTTGTAAAGGACTTCCCACGGGCTGCCCGCGGTGAGATATTCTTCTTTCATGAATGTTTCATAATTTTTCCGTTCTGCTTCCGCCATTTCTTCCGGGAACATCCGTCGCGGCAGTTCCGCTGTACGCACCTCATGTTTCAAAACCGGATCCGTGAATTTTTCCTGTCCTGCCCAACTGAGAACTTCATCAAAAGCCTCTGTGATCCGGTTCGCAATGTCCTCTGCCCGCATCATTTCAAGGGCATCATATTCCCGCTGCCGCTGTTCGGCTTCTTCCGTCCATTTTTCCGGATGTTTCAAAGGATGTTTCATGTAATGTTCAAATTTATCTTTATATTTGAGCTTATAACGGCGCAGTTCAGCATCACGGTAATGGAGCTGGCGCGGAGAAAGATCACCGGCAGCAGCGGCCTGACTGACAATGCCGATCGCACCGTATTTTTCCGTCAGTTTTTCCCGGACGTTATGCCAGAAACTGGCGTGAAATTCCCAGGCATGTTCATTTGTCTGGGAAGGGCATGGGACGTTGATCACCGCTCCGGAAAGAGTTCCGCTGGAATCAAAGGTGTAAAGGAGATTGATGAACACATCGGTTCCGGCTTCGTAACTTTCAAACATGGGATCGTTCGTATTTCCATACATGACCCCGTGTCCGTTGATTGCAAGCCCCGGAGTCGCATTCCCCCTCAAACCGAAATCATCCTTGTAAATCACCCGGCGGCTGTGCCCGGTGACTGCATAACCGTAGCCGTAAGAAATTGCTCCCGGTGCCCGGTTTTCCCAGGCATCTTTCACAGCATCCGCAATCTGACGGCTGAGAAAAGCCCGAACTTTTTCCGTGGACAGAACGTCAATACTGTGGGGATATTCGGACATATCCCTGTCTCCGGGTCCGGCATGGGTATGCGTGGAATTCAGAATGATCTTTTCCGCAGGAAATCCCGGGATTTCTTCCGCAAGAATATGTTGTGCTTTTTTCAGGATCTCAGGTGAGATACTGACTGCATCGCAGGAAACAAAAATCACAGATTCCCCATCTTTTTCCAGAACCAGCGCATTTGCCAGAACCGGGTTATAACATCCCATTGATACCCGCATATTGAATTGCCCGGGAATGGGTGTTGGTGCATCCGGTGCAATGGAACGTTTCCCCCAGCCGATTTTCAGTTGATTCTTCATAAAGCCTCCTTTATTTTTCAGAGTTCAAACCAAGCAGCATCTTTAAGGTTTCTTCCACAAGTTCCTGTCCGCCTTTCGGAGAAACCTGGTTGCAATAAGGCGTTGCGCTGTATCCCTTGTTGCGAACGCCCTTTTCCGTTGCCAGATAACTTCCGACACCATAGGGATCCGTCACAAGCTGAACAATGAATGTCTGTTCAAAAGGACTCCGCGCCTGAATTCGGTGCTGATAATCCAGAAACAGCTCAAAGCGGTTGGTAGCAAATGCCATGTCCCCGATCCGGACCACATGAATGTCCGTGGTGATCCCGGGTTCTTTCTCCTGGATTTCATACCGGGCAAGAAGACTTGCAATTCTGTTCTGACGGGTTTTCAGCGTGCTGTTGAAAATCAGCTGATCCCAGGGATCGCCTCCGGTTTTGAACTTCAGTTTCATGACTTCTGCATGGTTTTTCTTTTCCTGATCTATCAGTACTTTCGGGAAGAGACGTCTTGAAAGTTTCACTGTTCTGACTTCATGTTTGAAAACCGGCTGACTCCGTTTATCCTGACTTGCCCACGACAGCACTTCGTCAAAGGCTGCCGCGATCCGGTTTGCGATATCCTCAGCTCGCATCAGTTCCAGTGCATCATATTCATGCTGACGACGGAACGCTTCTGCGCTCCAGTTGCTTGGATTTCTCATCGGATTCCGCATGTATGCCGCCATCTTTTCTTTATATTTCAATCGGTAACGGCGCAGTTCAGCAGCATTGTAATGGAGTTGACGGGGAGATAGATCTCCGGCCGCAGCAGATTGACAAATCACCCCGATCTTCCCATATTTCGCCTCAAGTTTTTCCCGGACATTGTGCCAGAAACTCGCGTAAAGCATCCATGCGGTTTCATTTGTTTGTGCCGGACAGGGAACATTGATGATTGCCCCGGTCAATCTGCCTCTGCGGTCAAAGGTGTACATCAGATTGATAAATGCATCTGTTCCGGCCTCATAGCAATCGAAATCCGGATCGTTGGTTCTGCCGTACATTTTGCCATGACCGTTCACAGCAGTCCCGGCGGCATTGGATTCCGTCTTTCCTTTATCCACAAGATAGATGGTTCTGCGGCTGTGTCCGGTGGTGGCGAATCCATAACCGTAAGCAATGGAACCGGGGGCACGTTTTGCCCAGGCATCCTTGATTGCATCTGCAACCTGTCTTGCAATCCACGTCTGCATTTCAGAAGAAGAGATCACTTCAACCCTGCGCGGATAATCTGCTGCTATATCATTGGCAGAAGGTCCTGCATGGGTATGTGTGGAATTCAGAATAATTTTTTCCACAGGGATCTCCGGCTGTTCCGCGTTCAGAAACTCATAAACTTTTTTCAATGCTTTGGGATGGAACAATACCATATCCACAGAAACAAAGATTGCAGCCTCCTCTCCTTTACTGACGGCAAGAGCACTGGCAAGCACAGGAGAGTATTGTCCCTGAGAGATCCGCAGGAAAAACTGTCCTGTAATAGGAACCGGCCCCTCTTTTGCAATGGAACGTTCGCCCCAGCCGATCATAAGCGTTTCGCCCGAAAGCTGCCCGTTACAGGGTTCAAGCGAACTGCAGGCTGTAAACATCACCAGAACGGAAAGGGAAAAAATCCAAACAATGAACTTTTTCATGCGTTCTTTCTCCGTTCTTCCAAAATCGCATTGATTCTTTCCGGATCAATCTGATCAATATTGGAAAAGATCTTGTCGATTCCGGCGCGCACCTGTTCTGCAATATCCAAACCGTTGGGCGCACGGAGACTCTGCACGATGGAAATATGCTTTCTGCTGTACTCCAATGCATTGGGATATTTCTCAAGAGAATAATCCACCCCTTCGTCAGCGCCCGGAATGCTCCAGGGATAACCGAGACCATAAGCATTCTTCGCGCGGAAAACCGTCATCTCAGGAAGAATGAAACGCTGCCAGACACTTGCCACGATCCCTTCATCACGGAGCGCAGCCGCAACAGCATCCCGGAAAATGACCTGCTGTTCCGGATCGGTGATCCCCATTTTCGCAAAATCGATCCGGAGATTGAAATTATACCAGTTGTGGGTTGCCCATTCCGGTTCAAGAGGAAGAAGAAGGTTCGGTGTGCCTGCCAGCGATTTCAGCAGATACTCTCCATTCTCACGAAGAGTCTTGAAATAGAATTCGTACTTGGAAAGCTGGCCCCGGGCGTAGGCGGCTGTCAATTCATTGTTGCGGTACATCCAGCCGAGAGCATAGGCGTGATAATCCCGGCTCTGTTCCGGACGGGAGGTCTCCCCGAAACTCCAGAGCTTTGCCGCATTATCAAAAATTTCCTGATTGTCCGTGACAAACATTCCGCCTTCACCGCAGCTCAGGCATTTATTCTGATTGAAACTGAACGCCGCACAGTCACCGAGCGTTCCGGCTTTTCTGCCCTTGTACATGGCTCCATGTGCCTGACAGGCATCTTCGATCACCTTCAGATTATGCTTCTTTGCAATCGCATTGATCTTGTCCATATCGTTGCAAAGTCCATGGAGCTGGACAACGATGATCGCTTTCGTCCGGGGCGTGATCGCAGCTTCGATCTTATCCGGATCCATCAGGAAGGTTTCCGGATCAATGTCTACGAAAATCGGAATGGCATCATGGTGAAGAATACAGGTCGCGCTGGAACTCCAGCTGTATGCCGTAACAAGAACATGATCTCCGGCTCCGATCCCGCATCCGACAAGACACATGTGGAGCGCCGCAGTTCCGGAGTTCGTGAAAAGCGCAAGCTTGTTTCCGTTCCATTCACAAAACTCTTTTTCCAACTCAAGATTATGCTTGCCCCGTGACTGGACTTTGCTGTACAGTGCATCCAGCACCAATTCTTCATCGATCTTATCCACAGGCGGCCAGCTGACGACTTTGCTCACATCAACCGCCGGTTTCCCTCCGTAAATTGCAAATTCTTCGCTCATAATCTCTCATCCTTTCCTTTTTGAAATTACCTTTTCGGTTTCATTTTTTGCCTGCTGCCGGGATCTCTTTGTGTTTAATATATCGGGCATTTTTCAGAAATCAATCTCTTTGCAATAGCATTATTTTGCCAATTATATAATATTTATGACGTTTTGTTTTTTTATTTTTTTTGCGCAGAATGAGAGAAACGATTTTTGTTAAATCAATATAACTTATTGATAATTATAATATTGCACAATATTATAAACTTGATTCAAAAAGTTGTTTTTTTTGAAAACAGATTTGACAATCTTCAAATCAGCATTACATTACCATGAAGAATCAGAAATGCTGCTATTCAAGGAAAAAACTGTGGAACAGAAAACAGAATCAAGCTTTTGGACAACGCCCCCGAAAATCGTCTCCTTTGCAGTCCGCGATTACGAAAATATCTGGCGGCAGGAAGCTCATCTTTCCAGCTGCAATGAACTTCTGTACGTTCTGGATGGAAAATTTACACTGGAATTTGACCGCAGCCGCGGAACCGATATTCCCGCTGTGGCCGGCGACTTCCTGCTTGTCCCAAGAAGAGTGATGCATAAAGACGTTTTTGAACCTTTGCGTGGATTGCGGATCCTGATGATCATGTTCCACTGGCCAAATGCCCAGGAATACTTTTCAACAGTGACAAGTGTTGAACTGCACAGACTTGATTTTCTGACCCGTTCCGAAGCCCGCCGCAGACTGGATTTCCTGTATGATCTCTGGTGCAAAAAGCAAATCAGCATGGAAAATTTGAACGTGCAGCTTCATGCGCTGCTCCTGCTCTTCTACTGCGCGGTCATCCATTCGGATAAAACAGAGATTCCGGAAGCGGAGAAACTCGGCCACCCGAAGCTGATTCAGCAAACCAAATTTTTTCTGTCGCAAAATTATGCTTCCGATATTTCTCTGGAACAGACAGCTCAGCATTTCGGGATCAGCCCATCCTATCTGAGCAGACTTTTTCAACGGGAATTCGGTGTCAGTTTCTCTTCTTATCTGACTTCTCTCCGGCTGGAAAATGCTCTTTCCCTGCTGAATCACACCTCCCTCCAAATCGCTGAAATCGCCTACCGTTGCGGGTTCAAAGACAGCAGTTATTTTATCAAAGTGTTCCGCCAGCATTACGGCACAACTCCCGGAAATTACCGGTCATAAACAAGGGGGAACAGGGAAACAAAAAAGCCGTCGTTCCGGGGATGTAGAACAGACGGCTGAATTCAAAAGTTATACGAGTTTATCAGATATCAAGTTCGACCCAGATCTCATCGCCGCGATCTTCAATCAAAACCTTTACAGTCTTTCCGTTATCCATATGAGCATTTGCTCTGTAACGTTTATCTCCGATCTTTTCGGTGATCTCAACGCTTTCGCAGGAAGCTGCATCTCCGCCCAACAAGTTTCTTGCGATTTTATTCACAACAGGAACAGCGGCATCTTCCAATTGAGATTCTCTGCCGCAGCCGCTGAGAAATGCACAAGCAGCCACAAACAATGCGATAAAACATGCTTTACTGATTTTCTTAAACATAATTTTCTCCTTCAGAACATCCGTTCTGTTTTTATTTGTTATCCCCATTTATTTATGAATCTTTATAAATTAAGAAAGTTTTCAATCCTCAAAATATTCATCCGGGATTGTAACATAAACCATGTCTCCGCGCTCTTCGATCAGGACAGAAATATCGTTTCCGTTGTCGAGCGTCGCGATCGCCTTGTAATGATTATCTGTAATTTTCTCCGTAATTTTTACAGCAATACATTTTGCCGGATCATCAACATTTGCCTCCAGAATATCATTGACGACTTCGACAGCTGTTTCTTCCAGAACGGAATCATTTCCGCATCCGGCGAAAAACGATGCTATGGCGAGAAACAAAGCAACGAAACAGACTTTCCCAATCATTCTGAACATAAAAAAATTCCTCTCAAAAATTCTATTCTGATCTGTTTTGATTTTTGTTACATCATATACTTGCAATACATCAGATATTAATATATCCTGATTTCTTTTTTTTGCAACCTCAGAATTTAAAAAAATCGTTTTTTTGCCTGGATTACAGGATACGAAAAAAAAAGATCATGAGCTTTGCATGCCCATGATCTGTCTCACTCAAACTTCAAAATCCGGATAGTATTTGAGAATAAAACCGGTCAGCGGCGTGGGATCATCCATTCCATGCGGATGGTGTCCATAAAGTTCCCGGCGAACCACTTGAACATCTCCGCCGGCATCATTGATCTTCTTTTCCAGAATATCAATGTTCAGTTCCGGCAAAACCGATTGATCCTGCCCGCTGCGCAAAACAAGAACAGGGATCTTTGCCTTTGCGATCGCTGCATAGTTATTCATGGGGTTCTTCGGATGCTTTCTCAAGCCTTCCACATCGCTGACCCCATACGCCGCAAGATGTTTTTCTGTTTCTCCCTGCATGAACGGCAAAAGACTTTCCGGACAATTCCCTCTGTGACGATCTCCGGCAAAAGAGAGCGAACAGACCGGTGCATCCAGATACATTGCGCCCACAGTTTCCGGGTGCTCTGCCGCCCAGCGAAGGGAAAACAATCCTCCGTAACTCATCCCGATCAGAGCCGCCTTCTTATGAAAATGCATTCCCTGAAGCATCGCATAGAACTTCTCAAGGATCTTCACTCCCTTATCATTCAAATAAGTGGGAAAAACGTTCAAATGAACATGATGGAAGCCCCGGTCAAGCAGCTGGAGTGCCGGAGTTCTCGGAACAAACGATTCTGCCCATTGCAGACACCAGCTCCAGGGCAATCCCGGCGCCGGATGGGGCGGTTCAACAATAAAACCTTCGCAGCCGTCTATCTCAAAATTGTGCCGTTTATAGCCGTACCACTCCACGGTTTCCCCTTCGGGATAGGCAATTTTCTTTGTGCTCTGAAACGCGTATTTTTCTGTTCCTGCAGCTGTCAATGTACTATAATTCATTCCTGATCCAGCCATTTTTTACTCCTTTGCTGATGAATTTCGTCTGTTCTGGTTAATATAACAGAAAAAAATATAAAATCAAGGCGCAAATCCCCAAAAAAAACTCCCGGCACCCTTTGCGGATCCCGGGAGATGAAGGCTCTTTGATAAAGATCAATCGTCCTCTTCCGTCTGAGTTGCCTTGAATTTCGCAATGATTTCATTGGCAACATTGGGCGGAACAAGTTCATAGTTGGAGAAGCTCATGTCAAAAGATCCGCGTCCCTGAGTCATAGAGCGGAGCTCCGTTGCATATTTTGCCAGTTCTGCCTGCGGAATTTCCACATTGAGAACCTGCAAACCATCCTCGGTATCCATTCCGATGATCCGTCCGCGTTTCTGGTTCAGATTTCCGGTGATATCTCCCATAAATTCTGCCGGAACAAGGATCTTGACACTCATCACAGGTTCCAGAAGCATGGGCTTCGCCTGTTCCATTGCCATACGGAACGCTTTCCGGGAGGCAATCTTGAACGCCATTTCTGAGGAGTCAACGTCATGGAACTTTCCGTCAAAAACAGTCACTTTCACATTTTCAACAACACATCCGGCAAGCGGTCCGCTCGCCATCGCTTCCAAAACGCCTTTTTCAACCGCAGGAATGTAATTCTTCGGAATCGCTCCGCCGACAATAGCATTGACAAATTCAAATTTTTCCTGAGAAGGCTCGATCCGGAGATGCACTTCCGCAAACTGCCCATGTCCGCCGGACTGCTTCTTATGACGGTAGGAGGCTTCCCCTTTGCCGTTGATCGTTTCTCTGTACGCAATCTTGGGCGCGGCAATATTGACTTCCACTTTGGAGAGATCTTTCAAACGGCGCAATGCGATCTGGAGGTGCTGTTCTCCCATTCCGCTGAACAGTGTTTCATGGGTTTCCGTATTGTTTTCAATGTGCAGCGTGGGATCACATTCGCAAAGCTTCTGAAGCCCGTTGACAATCTTTTCTTCATCCCCGCTCTTGACCGGAGTGATCGCATAAGAAATCACAGGATTGGGGAATTCCATGGGAGACATGATGCTGCAGGAAGTGCTTTCTCCAAGCGTGTCGCCTGTCTTTGTGACCTTCAGCTTTGCAACTCCGCAAATACAGCCGGGACAAGCTTCATCCACAGGAATCTGCGTTTTTCCATTGAGAATGATCAACTGTCCAATGTGCTCTTTCGAACCATTATTCAAATTCAAAATATCACTGTTGGAGCGGATTTTGCCCGTCAGCACCCGGAAAAAGGCAAACTGTCCCACATGAGGATCCAGAACCGTTTTGAAAACAAACGCCGCAGCCGGACCATCTTCACTGGGAACAACCAGCTTTCCATCACTTGCAACACGGGTCCGTTCCAAAGGATTCTGACTGACCCCGGTGATCCCGTTCATAACCTCGGTCACACCGATATCTTTCGCGGTACTTCCTGCGAAAATCGGGATCAGTGCACCGCTCTTGAGCGCATCATGCAGCCCCCGCAGAATTTCTTCTTCGGAAAGTTTTTCACCGGAAAGATACCGCTCCATCAGCTCCTCATTGGATTCCGCAACAGTGTCCATCAGAATTTCTTTACATTCTGCCGCAAAATCTTTCAAATCATCCGGAATATTGGCTGGATCATCAAAAACGCTGACGACCCGCTCAAATTTATCTTCCTTTCCCACGGGAAGTGTCATGGGAACTGCTGTATTTTTACCATAAGCTTCTTTCATCTGTTCTACAACACGGAAGAAATCCGCCTGTTCTCTGTCAAGCCTGTTGATGAAAGCAAGTTTCGGGATATCAAAACTTTTCCCGAGTTTGAATGCACGGGCAGCTCCGACTTCGATACCATTGACGCCATCCATGACGACAAGAGCTGCACCGCTGGCACGGTAGGCGGGAATCACATCGCCGATGAACGGACCGTAACCTGGGGTATCAGAAAAGAAAAACCGCGTTCCATTCCATTCACAATTCATGTACGCGGTATAAATGCTGGAGTGTTTTTCCTGTTCGTCGGGAGTAAAATCTGAGACACTTGTCTTCGCATCGACGGAACCGGGTCTGTCAACAGCTTTGGCTTTGTAAAGCATCAGGTCACAGAGGGTTGTTTTGCCACACCCGCTGTGACCGGCCACAACGAAGTTTCTGATTTTTTTCGCTTCAAATTTCATACGCTACCTCCATCTCTTTTTGGTTGTTTTATATGATTTTTTCAGATCAAAAGATCACATTTCATCGTATCTATAGCATTTATTTTTTTATTTGTCAAACGTATTTTTGAAAAAAAACAAGGATATTTCAAAATTTTGCCAAAAAAAGCGGGAATGCTGTTCAAAACATTCCCGCTTTTGATAAATTTTTAACTTTTTTTATGCGATTGCCAATGTGCTGTAAGTTGTCCCATCTTTGACCAGCCATGCGGTCATCTGATCGGTGGCTGTGTTGTGAATCAACAAATCATCCGTTCCATCATTGTTGTAATCTACGATGCTTGCAATTTCCTCCGTCGCGGACAAGTTACCCAGCCAGAGATCTTCACTTGCAGCATAAAGATTTGTTCCGTCAGATACCAACGATTCGTCAATGCCATCACCATCAAAATCGCCGGAGCCAAGCTCGGTCCAGGCATCAGTTGAGGTTGCATCACAAACTTTCAAAGTCAAAGCCTTACTGTTTGTTGCATCATCGAAACAATAGAGCGAGTAAGTCTTACCGTCATAAGTTAAACTTTTTGTCGTTGAGAAGGTTCCGACTTCTGTGCCATCAACTTCAAGAGTGAACGTACCTTTCTTAGCTTCCAACGCCCAGTTAGCAAGGATATAAGAACCTTCCGCCTGATCAGCCGAAACCGAAATCGTCATATCCGCCTCGCGAGCAACATAATAACTATTGAGCATCGCTTCCCGATAGGATTCCTGCATTGCAGATGCTTCGCGACCAGACACGTCAAAGGTAATAGCAGTATTGCTTGTAACAATTGCTTCGCCAGCAAGGTTCGCCCGACCGTGAATGACCGTTTCCCCAAGCAAAGTTCCGCCATTGTTACAAGTAAGCGTACCGTAATTGACTGTATCCTCAGCGACAGCGCCGGACATGACTGTCAACCCGCCGCCGGAAAGAACCGTTGTGTCGTAAGAGCTTGCAACTCCGGAACATCCATCACTTGTAAATCCAAGCATCAGATAAGCACCGTAACCAACTTCTGTTTCAACCGCTTTTCCTCCCTGATAAACGGAGGTGATCCCCCGTTCCATGGTTGTATTGGAAATCGTTCCGCCGAAGACATGAACCTTTGCGCCATGTTTGGTCAGCATGTCAGTAACGACAGCACCGGAAGAGACCTGAACAACGCCGTTCAGCCAAATCTGAGTATCATCCGCGCTTCCGCCGGAAAGAACATGCTGAACCCCGCTGTTTTTGATGATCGTCCCGCTGGCAACTCCGCCGTTGGAAACAAACATCTGTCCTTTATCCGCAATCTGTCCTTTTCTGACCGCGCCGCTCTGAATATTCATCACTCCGCCATACAATAACTCAACATTGTAAGCAGTTCCGCCGTGATAATTCATGGTCCCGCCGTTTTTGAGTGTCGCGCTGGTGACTTTTGCGCCATCATAAACGTTCAACGTTCCGGACGAATTGACTGTTGTACTGGTCAACTGTCCGCCATTGAAGACATTAGCTGTTGCCGGACCGTTATAGAACAATGTATTGACGGTTGCCCCTGAGGAAATAGTTAAATTTGCACCGGAATAAAGATTTAACCCATACATGGAACCACCCTTGGAGACATTTACAGTTCCACCTTCAAATACAGAAGTATAGATTCCTTTCCCGGCTATATTCAAATCCCCATGAGAGACAATCGTATTGGAACCGATTCCTCCGGAAGAAACATTCATCCCCCCGCTGGTTATGGTTGTCTTGTTTGAAATCCCGCCATTGGAAACATACATCTTCCCGCCATTTTTGATGGTCGCAAACTCAGTTCTTCCTGCTGATTCGACTTTCATGGAGGCATATACCCCGTCTAACACAGCATTCTGAACTTTTCCGCCTTTACTTACAATCAGTGTGCCAACTTTTACATTTGTCTTTACCGCACTTCCGCCCGTAAGAACATACTGCTTCGCATCATTGTCAGGAATTCCGCTAAGAACAGCTCCATAAGCTGTCATTCCAGAAGATACCATCATGCTTTTCCCAGAGGTAATAAGCAAAACAACTGCCATTTTCTGCCCTTTCAATTTCAAGGTCTGTTATATTTTTACAAACCCATTGTGGAACCAACCAAATCCTTGAATTATCTGAAATATTGAATTTTACCTGAAAAGCAAAAATTCAGATAAATATCGTTACACAGAAATATAATATAAAACAGTCGCGATGTCAAGTAACATATGGATAATACTTGAGTTTTTTCGACAATATTTTATATTATATTCGATGCGATCCGAATGTTGTTCATCTCTTAAATATTGTTTCTTGGGCATCTATGCAATTGCCAATGTGCTGTATGTTGCGCCATCCTTGATGAGCCATGCGGTCATTTGATCGGTGGCAGTGTTGTGAATCAACAAATCATCCGTTCCGTCATCGTTGTAATCTACGATGCTTGCAATTTCTTCTGAGCCTGACAAATTGCCCAGCCAGAGATCTTCTCTTGCAGCATAAAGATTCGTACCGTCAGATACCAACGATTCTTCGATGCCATCTCCATCGAAATCTCCAGAACCAAGATCAGTCCAGGCATCCCTTGCGGTTGCATTGCTGACTTTCAACGTCAAAGCCTTACTGTTCGTTGAATCATCGAAGCAATACAAGGAATAAGTCTTTCCATTATAGGTCAAACTCTTTGTCGTTGAGAAGGTTCCGACTTCCGTACCATCGACTTCGAGAGTGAATGTCCCTTTCTTAGCTTCCAACGCCCAGTTAGCGAGGATATAAGAACCGCTTGTCTGATCAGCACTGACGGAAATCGTCATATCTGCTTCGCGGGCAACATAATAGCTGTTCAACATTGCTTCACGATAGGATTCCTGCATTGCGGAGACTTCACGTTCTGATACATCAAAGGTAATCGATGTTTCATCCGTCACAACCGCATTTCCAGCCAGGTTCGCCCGACCATGAATGACCGTTTCTCCAAGCAAAGTTCCGCCATTATTACAAGTCAATGTTCCGTAATTGACTGTATCCTCAGCGACTGCGCCGGACATGACTGTCAACCCACCGCCGGAAAGAACTGTTGTGTCATAAGAATTTGCAACTCCGGAACATCCATCACTTGTAAATCCAAGCATCAAATACGCGCCGTAACCGACTTCTGTTTCAACCGCTTTTCCTCCCTGATAAACAGAAGTGATTCCCCGTTCCATGGTTGTGTTGGAAATCGTTCCGCCGAAGACATGAACCTTTGCTCCATGTTTGGTCAGCATATCTGTTACAACCGCACCGGAGGAGATCTGCACAATGCCATTCAGCCAAATCTGAGTGCCATCCGCGCTTCCGCCGGAGAGAACGTGCTGAATTCCGCCGTTTTTGATGATCGCCCCGCTTGCAGTACCGCCATTGGAAACAAACATCTGTCCCTTATCCGCAATCTGTCCTTTTCTGACCGCGCCGCTCTGAATATTCATCACTCCGCCATACAATAACTCAACATTGTAAGCAGTTCCGCCGTGATAGTTCATGGTCCCGCCGTTTTTCAACGTTGCACTGATAACTTTTGCCCCATCATGAACGTTCAACGTTCCGGACGAATTGACGGTCGTACTGGTCAACTGTCCGCCGCTGTGAATCGTTGCTGTTGCCGGACCGTTATAGAACAATGTATTAACATTTCCACCGGAAGAGATATTCAGATCCGCGCCGGAATAGAGGTTCATGCCGAACATGGAACCACCGCCGTAAACGTTTACGGTTGCTCCATCAAAGGCTGAAGTATAATTCGCCTTTCCGCAAATCCATATCCCGCCTCCGGAACTGACAGATGTCTGATTAACTACACCATTTTCCAAAACTTCCATGCACCCCGAATTTAACATAGTATTATTCGCTATAGCATCACCAACAAAAATATAACCATAACTATGAACAACGGATGTATTGTTCGCGGTACCCCCATTTAGAAACAGCGTCCCACATTGTACAACAGTGTTGTTCAGTGTTCCACTGTAGACGTGAAAGTGCCCACCTTCTATAATAGTATTATTTGCAATTCCTGCATAAACAACGTTGTTGTAATCACGTGTTTTTATTCGATTAATTGTACCTCCGCTCACATATAAGCAGGCACCTTCTACAATTATATCATTTGCTGTTCCTCCCGACATGACACTTAAAATTTTACCTGTATCTGTGAGATCCTCCCCTTCTATAACATCCTTGTGAGAAATCAACTGACCAGCTGAAACTAAGTAGACTGAAGAAATCACATTTTTAAATGTCACGTCTCCTTCTGCATATACATATCCTATTCCCGGAGTCCAATCCACCCAAGTCGCACTTCCTCCAGAGGCTACATAAAGAGAGGCTCCATCTTTAATTGTAATACTATTAGCGACACCTCCCGAACGTACCTCCATATAATTGTTGTAACTTCCGTCTAATAATGTTCGAGTCGCCGTTCCTCCGGAATAAATATATATACATCCGTCCCTTAATGTAGTATCCAGAGCCGTTCCCCCGGAAATACGCATTGTTCCTCCCGAAATGGTTACATCCCTTTCAATTCCCCAACGAGATACACACATTTCTGATCCACTTACAGTTACCCAATTCCCTACTTCAGCTATTCCGTTTTTTATTTCTCTGAAAGATTTATATTCAGGGAACGCAAAACCTCCCAGATAACCGCCTTTGCTTAACGTTAGGCTAGAGACATTCCCTGCAGTAATATATACACATCCCCCAGATTTGATGGTTGTATAATTAACTTCTCCTCCGTTAATATCAAGAATCCCTTGAACGACTGTACTGGTTGCGGTACCTCCATTTACAGTGGTATATGCTCTAACATCAGTGTTACTGATTTTTCCTTCTATTAATGTCATCTTACCGCGATTTATATCTGTATTGTAGGCTTCTCCTCCAGTTATGTATAAATAACCTCCATTATTTACAATATTTTTTATTTCTCCGCCAGAAGAAACGTACATTGAATTAGATACAATATATATGCCTTGAGATATTGTTGCAGAATCAGTAATTTTTGAAAAAAACAAATCTTCTGAAAAACAAAAACCTCCTAGATTGCCCCCTGCATCTACGATAACATTTTCCACAGACCCTCTATCTGTTCCATTGTTTTTGCCTAAAGTTAAGTAACCTCCGGACTTTACAATAATGCCTTTTGCACTACCATATTGATGAACGTGTAAACTTCCTCCGGAACTGATTGTTGTATCAATAAGTAATCCATTTTCAAAAAAATTTACGAATGCTCCAGATTTTATTGTCGTACTGTGAGCAGTCCCTCCAGCAACAAGCCCAGCACAAGCACCAAAAGAGAGATCCCCTCCAGGTAAAATGGTGGTGTAATATGCGTTTCCATAATAATGAAGGCACAGAGATTCACCCTCTCCTACAGTTTTATAGTATACATTTCCGTATATGCATTCTCTAGAAAAAGAAAAACTCTCCAATCCTTTCCCGCCGTGGTCGAGAGTACCTAATAGGTGATCGGTTTCATGACTAATCGTATCAACGATTTGCGCATTGCTGGCAGTAGAATCCAACATTACAAAAGCATTATCGGATTTGTTAGCATTGCCTTTGTCAATGGTTTCAGCAAGTCCGGCGAAGTTTCCATATTGATCAAAATCATCGGTTTTTCCAACGTAAACAGTAGAATATTCGCCGTCAATCGGACGCTCGGTGACAAATTTCACTCCGGCAAAAATATATTTTTCATTCAACGCGGCGACGATTTCCGCAATCCGTTCTCCGGAAAGTTTGGAATCTTCTACAACGACACCATCAACATTCAAAATTTCGCCATTGTAGGACGTAATTTCACCATCAAAGTCCAGATAAACTGTCTGGTTCAGTTGCGGGACCGTTTGCACCCCGCCGGATTGGATCAGCTGCGACATCTCTTTGTCTCCCAACGATTTAATATTGCTTAAATTATCTTTGTATTCTAAGCTCAATGTCGCATAATATCCATTATGTTAAGTCGTCAGGTTCAAAACAAACGTTTTTTTATGTTTTTTGGGATGTCGATAATGGAAATTTGAGTCTAAATGACTTAACATAATGGATATTATGCGAAGTCAGACAGGATAAAATAAAACGAAAATCTATGATTTTCAATACTATATCATAAGAATAAATAAAAGTCAAACGGATGAAACAAATTTTCGGAAAATTACAGATGCAGATTCCGGAACAGAGACGGGGCTGAGGCAACCCCGTTCCATTCGTAAAAATCAGCGGCGGGCAGAACGCGCCGGGGCCTTTTTGGATGCCACGGCTTCAGGTTCAAAATCACGGGGAACTCCCATGTATTTCAAAGTGCGTTCCGCAATAGCTTTGAAAGTGGGCGCGGCAACTGTCGCACCGTAATATCCAACTTTTTTGTCGGGAGAATCTGCAACGACCATCAGCACAAACCGGGGATTATGGGCAGGGATGAATCCGGCGAAGTTACTGACATAAAATTCTTTTGTATATCTTCCGTTGACAGGTTTTTCCGCAGTTCCGGTTTTCACTGCGATGTGGTAGCCGGGGATTGCGGCTTTTGCACCTGTTCCGCCTTTTTCAGCGACACGGACCATCATATCAACCATTTGTGCATGTGTATTCGGATTCCGGAAAATACAGGGTCCGCGCTGAGGGGTGAACCGTTCGACTTTGCCCGTAGCGGGATCTTCGATCCGGTCAACGAGGTTCAAAGTTACAGGGTAGCCGCCGTTTGCGAGGATGCAATAGGCTCTGACCATTTGGAGGGTTGTGACTGCGACGCCCTGCCCCATTGGGATTCGGGAAACGGAAAGTTTGCTCCAGCGTTTTCTTGCGGGGTAAATGCCTCTGGATTCGGGTCTGAGCGGAATACCGGTCCGCTGTCCGATTCCGTAAGCGCGCATGGTTTCATCCAAGCCCTGTTCGCCCATCATGATGGCGATTTTTGCGGTTCCGATGTTACTGGATTCTTTGATGATATCCGCGACGGTTGCGATTCCGCAATCGTGGGAGTCATGCAGGATCTTTCCGGCATAGAGCCAGCGTCCTTTTTCGCAATCGATTCTTGTGCCGGGAGTGACGATTCCGCGGTCGATTGCTCCGGAGATGGAAATGGGTTTCATGGTAGATCCGGGTTCGAAGACATCTTCAGCGATCCGGTTGCGCCAGTTTTCCGGTTTTACGGAGCTGCGGTCATTGGGATCGAATGTGGGCCGCTGAGCGATTGCGAGGATATTTCCGGTCCAGGGGTCAGCCATCACGGCGAAGCAGGCTTTGGGTCTGAATTTGCTGTGATAGAGCCGGTCGAGTTCTTCTTCGAGGATTGCCTGGATGGGTTCTTCCACGGTCAGATAAATATTCAAACCGTCTTTGACTTCCTGTTCAGTTACGACTTCTCCGTAAGCGATGGGTGCGCCTTTTCTGGTGCGTTCGTAGGAGACTTCTCCGCCCTCAGCCTGCATTTGCTGATTGAAGAATTTTTCCACGCCGACGGTTGCGATAAACTGATCTCTGTCTTTGGTGGTGAACCCGAGAACATTTGCGAGGAGCTGATTTTTCGGATAGTAACGGATCACGCTTTCGCGGAAGAAAACAGATTTGAACCCTTTGTCTTTCAGGAGTTCCTGCAGCCGCCGTCCGTTGTCATAATCGATATTGTTTTTCAGAACGACATATTTCCGGGGAATGGTTCTGGTCTGACCGTCTTTGTCGCGGACGGTCATTGTTTTCATCATGAGTTTTTTGAGAAGCGTTTCTGCATCTTCCTGCAGATAAGGCGCGAGGAATTCTGCGATTTCCCGGCAGCGAGCCTCATCGCCTGCGACGGAAGGATCTGCGCAGACGTTGAACGTCGGACGGTTTCCAACGAGGAGATAACCGTTTTTATCGAAGATTTCTCCGCGCATTCCTGGCGTTTTTTTGGATGTCTGATATTTCTTCTGTGCCTTGGCGAGAAGCTCATCATGCCGTGTGATCTGGACATGATGGAACATAACAATGACGTAAAGGAACAGGATGGAAATGAGGACGATACAGAATTTCATCCTTCCGGCAAGGTTTCCGCTTTTGATCATAAGACACCAAGCCTAATCTCAGCGGACAGAGGCTGTCTGGGGCATACGCTTTTGAACAGGAGCAGCAGAAACCTGGACATTACCGCTTCCGTTATCCTGACGGACCAGGACAGTTCTCCGGATCTGAGAGGGATCTGCGTGGCGCAAACCAAGCCGTGCGATCCGGTTCCGCTGAGAGACGTTTTCAAAGGAAGCGAGGGTTTCTTTCCGCTTTTTCAGGTTTTCGATTTCCCGGTCAAGTTCGTGGATCTGACGCTGAACATTTGCGACTTCCCGGTTTAAAAGTTCAGCTCTCTGATTATAATAGATACGAACGTTCACTGCAATGAATATCAAAACCGCGATCAGAATCAATCTGGCGATCAAAGATACATACCACACTCTTGAATTTTCCTGCTGCTTGCGCCCTCTGCGAATGTCTTCGCGGGGCTTGATACTGCTGATTCTCTTCGGCATAACCCTTTTCTCCTCTCTTTTTATCTCATATTTTTACTGCGACTCTTAATTTTGCACATGCAGCACGCGGATTTTCCGCAAGTTCTTTCTCACCGGCAACAACAGGATGTTTTGTTGCCACATTCAGTTTCGGACTCCAGCCGCAGGTGCAGACCGGCAATCCCGGCGGACATTTACAGCTTACAGCCATATCCCGGAAAAAATTCTTCACGATCCGGTCTTCCAGAGAATGGAAGCTGATAACACACAATCTTCCCCCGGGCGAGAGCAGCTCCACCGCCCGTTCCAATCCTTCGTGCAATTCATCAAGTTCGCCATTCACAGCGATCCGCAATGCCTGAAACGGAAGCGTTGCCACAGGCGGTGCATTCCGGCGCGGCTTTCTCAAAACTTTTTCACATAACGCCGCAAAATCAAGCGTTCCGGAAAACGGTTCCAACTCCCTGCGTTCCAGAATCGCCAGACTCAAACGGCGGGCACTTCCGCCATCCAGTTCGCCGTATTCCCGGAAGATCCGCTCCAGCTCCTCCGCCGGATAATGATTCAGGATCCGGCTGGCAGTCAGCGGGGAGGAAGAATCCATCCGCATATCCAGCGGTCCATCCATCCGGAAGGAAAAACCGCGGCTTCCATTATCGATCTGAGCGGAAGAAACGCCGATATCAAGCAGGATCGCATCCACTTTTTCCCAGCCTTCATCCTCAGCAAAAAAACTCATTTCTGAATATCTGCCCTTGCGGGTATGAACCCGTTTCCCGCCGAAGTTCAACACTTCCCGCGCATGGGAAAGCGCATGATCATCCCGATCAATTCCCAGAAGTTCCGCTTCCGGATGTGCTTTCAGCAGAAGGGATGCATGACCGCCGCCGCCAAGCGTTCCATCGATCCAGCGGTTCAATGGTCCCATGGACATATATTTTACAACTTCTTCCGGCAAAACCGGGATGTGGGCGAAAGTATCACTCATCTTCAATCTCCTTTCGCTTCACTCAGTTTGCCGAGAACTTCATAACAGTTCGCTGTGTTGGAACGCTTTTCTTCCCAACGTTCCGGTGCCCAGATCTGAACATACGCAATGGAACCGACAAGCGCAACTTTTTCCTTGATTCCCGCATGATTCAGCAGTTTCTGTCCGATCTGGATCCGCCCCTGCTTATCGCAGATACATTCTTGAGAGCTGGAACCCAATACTGCCAATTCGCTTGCCGCAGCATTATCGCCCAGTGAAATCTTCTTCACTTTTTCTGCAACCATCTCATTGAAAAGGGAATGCGGCATCAGCTTCAAGCTGGAATCAGAGGACGGAATGAGCACAAAACGAGCGCTTCCATCTGCACTTCTCCAGGCAGACGGAATCGCAACGCGCCCCTGCTTATCAAGCGCGTGCTCAAACTCATTTAAGTAAAAAATCGTTTCCATTCTCTGTTTTTCCGCAACTAAAATGCTTTATTTTGCCCCTTTTTGCCCCTAATCACCCCTTTTTACCCCTAACATATCCTTATTTATGATTTTTTCAAGTGGCAAATTAAAAAAAAATCGTTTTTTTTCAGAATCGTGAAAAATTTTAAGAAAATCTGCTTTTCTTCCTTGCAATTTTACGGATGTCATGATATTATTATCAATAAGTTATAACTTTATTGTCAGATTTTCTCTGTAGTTCTGTCTCTTGTAACAGATGAGATTTTCTCATGCACTCAAAAAACGGCAACCGATTGTGAAGTTGCCAGAAAACAATTATGCGGATGGCAGAACACCGCGGCCGCGAAAAATGAAAGGTCATAAAAATGGCAATTATTTCAAGCGGATGTTCCGAGGTCGTTGGTAATGGCATGACTGTCTACGATACAGTCGTCAACGGATGGTATGCATATCAATCCGTCCTGAATGGGGGAAAAGCTTATCGGACAGAAGTCAATTCCGGTACTCTTTATATAGAAGAAGGCGGATATGCAAGCGGTGCGGTGATCAATGGAAAAGGTGCGGAAGTGATCATTTCCGGCGGCGGCTCCGCGGCAAATCTTACCGTAAAGAACAGCGGAACCGTCGTTATGAGTTCCGGAGCAGAAGCAACAGATGTAAAAATTGATCAGGGAGGCAGATTCCTGATCGACGTTACTTCCGATACCGTTCTTACCGGAACATCCAACGGAAAAACGGTTCTTGCAAGCAATGGGATTACCTCCAATATCTATCTTTCCAGTGCTTGTTTCATGAAACTTGGCTCTGACTGGACCACTTACGACACTACCGTCAACGGATGGTATGCTTACCAATCCGTCCTGAATGGGGGAAAAGCTTATCGGACTGAAGTCAATTCCGGTACTCTTTATATAGAAGAAG
>JAFTIQ010000021.1 GCA_017456805.1 Lentisphaeria bacterium | reverse complement strand
GTTGTTGCATTCTGATCAGGGCTGGCAATATCAAATGAATGAGTATCGCAGAATGCTCAAAGCACACAATATTACTCAAAGTATGTCCAGAAAAGGGAATTGTCTGGATAATAGCGTAATGGAGAATTTCTTTGGAAGATTGAAAACAGAAATGTTCTTCGGGGAAATATTTGATTCTGTTGAAGATTTTAGGCAAAAACTTGAAGAATACATTTGCTATTTTAACAATGAGAGAGTATCTTTAACATTAAAAGGAATGAGTCCGGTACAATACCGAACCCATTCCACATAATTTAACCCGTCCAAATTTTTGGGGTCACATCAGATGTTTTGCGGACAGCTTTTTTTTGGCTCAAACTGTTCTTCAGGCAATATCCCAGGAAAAGACACCGGGATTTTTGCCCCAGCCGCTGCGGATTGTCAGTTTGACAGCAACAGCTTCCAGATTCAGATCATCAAGAACCACCAGGCGTTTCCAGTTGTTCCGGATCTTTTCAATCGTATGCCATTTTCCGTCGGCAGACTGCCAGGTGAGATCGAAAGATTTCACCAGCGTTGCTGGCAATTTCAATTCCGGCTGATTGGTTGTCCGGAGCGCAACAATATTTTTTTCCGGACGGCTCAGATCGCTGTCGAGCACAAGACGGATTCTGCTGATTTTCTGAGGTTTCGCAAAGCGGTATTCTGCGGAATCTCCATTTTTGCAATCCCATCTGTGGCAGACTTCTTCAATATTCCGGTCACAGCCGTCGCGCAGGAGTTCTGCATTTCCACCGTTGGAAACGGTCAGAGCGGCTTTCTTTGAAAGAGCCGGGATCTCCCGCTGGAATCCGGGCAGATAGCAGTCATCCTCCATCAAAGTCTGCTGAAGACGTTTGATATATTTTTTCCCGACTTCCTGAGGGGTGATTTTTTCTTGAACAGCGATTGCAGCAGCTGTTCCACAAGCCTGTCCGAGTGTGGCGCAAGTTGCCATTACCCGGGTGGAACTCAAGGCCGCATGACTGACGCTGATATTCCGTCCGGCAAAGAAGAGGTTCGGGATATTTTTGGAGTAGATCGCGCGATATGGGATCCCGTAAGGGGCGGGCGCGGGGTGGAAAATCGTTGGTTTTTCCCGGGTATAGAACCCTGCCGGATTGTGGTCATCCATGGACCATCCGCCGTAAGCAATGGTATCTTTGAATTTTCCGCAGTCGCGGACATCGTTCTGATTCATGATATAATCGCCCACATATCTGCGGCTTTCGCGTTTTCCGGGGAGAAACCCGATCCAATCCAGTTCCCAGTAAGCATTTTTTTCCGCTTCCGGAGAATAGTTTTTGATATAATCCCAGATCCCGAAGGCAAGTTCCAGCAGATTTCTGCGGTTGGCTTCTGCATCTTTGATCGTGTCTCCCAATCCGCCGGTTTCCATCCACCAGAAGTTTTCCAAACCGGCGAGTTTTGTATTGCGATAGGGGGGGATTTCTTCAGGGGAACGGAATTTTTTTGCCCAGGGCGGCGGGGTGAATTTGACTTTTTTCTTGAGTTGTCTTGCCTGGAAAAGACAGCTGTTGCCCATTGTATGGGAATCTGCCTGGTCGGGTTCGATGGATTCGTTGAACTCTTTTGAACTTTCCCGACCATGCCGGTATTCTGCGCCGGTCAGCGGGGCAAGAACGCTGTCACCGGAACAGTCGGCAAAATAGGATGCCTTGACGGTGTGGAAGGTCTGCGTTGTTGTCTGATAACCGGTTACGGAAGCGATAGAACCCTGGTTCATTTTTGCGTTCTGGCAGCTGCAGTTGAGCAGAAGCGTAATATTTTTTGCATATTCCAGACTTCCATAGAGAATGCTGTCCCAGATTCCGGGAACTGCACCCGGGTTCCGGTAAAGATTTTCCAGAAGAAACTCTTCCACGATGCCGGTTTCATGCAGATTTTTTCCTTGTGCGCCGCATACCCACATGCGGATTTCACTGGAAGCATTTCCTCCGGGAACCGGACGGTCATGCATGACAAGTACCTTTGCTCCGTGTCTGGCTGCAGAAATCGCTGCACACATACCGGCAAGTCCGGCACCAACGACACAGAAATCAACGCTCCAATTTTTTTTATTTGCCATTTTTTTTCCTTTCCGGGGTTACTCCGCCCCGTTCCTCATCAGGACTTCTTTGATTGTCTTGAGAAAAATGAAATAATCCATCCAGATGGACCAGTTATTGACGTAATACATATCCAGATTGACCCGGCTTTCATAGGAGGTGTTGCTCCGTCCGGAAACCTGCCAGAGTCCGGTGATTCCCGGTTTTACCCGGGTAAAAATTTTGAAATTTTTGCCATAATAATGCATTTCAGATTTCACGATCGGCCGCGGTCCGATGATTGCCATTTCGCCGCAGATCACGTTCCAGAACTGGGGAAGTTCATCCAGGGAAGTACGTCTCAGGAATTTTCCGAGGGGGGTGATCCGGGGATCATCTTTCAGTTTGAACTTGGATTCCCACTCTTTTTTCATTTCCGGATTTTCTTCCAGAATAGTACTCAATCGTTTATCTGCTCCGAGATACATTGTCCGGAACTTCAGAACTTCAAACAGTTTTCCGTTTTGACCGAGACGTTTTGCACGGTAGAAAACAGGCCCCTTGCTGGTCAGTTTAATGAGGATTGCAATGATCAATCCCACCGGCAGAACGCAGGGAATGATCAGGATCGCAAGAACGATTTCGATCAGCGTCTTGTAGAATCTGTATCCTTTCATTTGCAGACGGTTGCTGATTTCCAGCCCGCTGTAATGACCAAGTGTGACCGGATAGACCCACAGGATCGGGTAGATCGCATTGTCCGGAACGAGAAGAAGGTGCTGAAAATTATTTGTCCATTGCTGCAGCCATCTTGAGGTGGCGATGAAGGGAAGGCAGACTACCAGGTAGTTAACGCCCAGTTTTCTTGCCAGCCGTTTTGTATCGGAAAGGGAACCAATCACATCCGGTGACTTTACATGGTCATCCAGAAATCCTTTGAATTCCAAGCCGTAATAATAGTCTTCCTGAATGGTGCTTTTGACCAGTTCCCCGGTAACTCCGGCTCCCGCAATCAGGATCGGAATCTTATCCCATTTCAGATTTCGCATAAAATAGCGGATCACATGCCGGAAGATCGGCACGAGGATGACAGATAGCAGCAGTGCAAGGGTTAATGCCACCCGGCTGTACCGTTCCATGTTTCTGGTCACGCCAAGATAAGAAAACAGAATAACATAGGATGCTGTAATATTGATTGTGATCCGTTTCAATTCCTCAATTTTGTTAACGCCGAGTCCCGGATAGAAAATACTTCCACCGTAGAGCCGGGAGAACGAATTGATGATAATGAAAACAAAGGGAAACAGCAGAAAATCCAATGCGATCATCATGGAATATTTTCCGCCGAGACAGTAATAAATAAACAGCGAGAGTACCAGCAGTCCGTAGACAGCGACATAGTCTGTCAGGATCAACAGGAAAATTCTGAGATAACCATAAAATCTCTGCAGAGTCATTTTTTTCTCCATACTTGTACGTTGAACCGTTTCCCGGTGACTGCAGCTCCAACTTTTTCCCAATCTGAAGTCTTCGGTATTTTCCCTTCCGGAAGAACCAGATAATCAGCATCTTTCAAATTCCTGCAGGCGCTTCCTCCAGCCCCGTATGCGGCAACAGAGACCTTCCAGGTATCTTCAAACCAAACAGCAGGCCTTGTGT
Source organism: Lentisphaeria bacterium (assembly GCA_017456805.1). The sequence goes on along the minus strand of JAFTIQ010000021.1, from coordinate 86,360 downwards.
TCGGATAGTAAGTGGAAAGCTCAAATTCAGGTCTCCAGAAACGTTCGCCGTGATAATCATTCTGAATGACCCGGGAGATCCCGTGGATCTGTGCTCTTGTCTTGTCAGATTTTCCGTAAAGATTGAAAATGGGACTCCAGGAGTCAATGTATAAGAAGGTCAGCAGTCCGGCAAGCAGCAGTCCGGTTACAGCTTTTCTGTATGCCGTGATCAGGGGGATTTTCTGCAAAAGTCTCAGAACAAGAAGGAAGGTGAAGACGATCCAGCCGAAGAAAAGCGGCGTTGCCGGAAGAAGATACCGGGAAGAAATGTACAGATATTTATCGCAGCCGAGGATCAGGAGAATGATCAGCCCTCCCTGAAGAAGATAACAGATCAGAAGGATCTTTTCAGGCACAGAAAATCTCTTTGTAACGATTCTGTAAGCCAGCCCCGGCAGCATGAGAAAGAACAGAACCGGAAACTGTCCTTTGAAAATACTTTGCAGAAAATCAGATAACATTTCAGTATTCCACAGGAGTTTGCCCGTGAAAATTTTCACGATCAGCGCAAGAAACGCAAGGATGATTCCGGTTGTTACAATCTGCGGACCGTATTTCATCCGAAGGATCCAGCCCAGCAGCGGAAACAGAATCAGAAAGGCGATCCCCGCAAGAATCAGAAATACCACAGCCGTATTGAACGGAGTCGGCGGACAATGAAAGGCTTTTTCAAACAGTTCCAGGTATCTTGAGCCCGGAACCGTATAACCGGTTTTCATGTAGTTGACCAGGAATTCCGGGAAGGCGAAGAGCACAGCCAATCCCCCGCCCAGCATGGAGCGGAACGGTATACGATTCTGTTTCGCATCCATTGCAGTTCCGCAGGAAAAGAGCAGTACTGCAAACAGAAGCATCTCATTCCGGGTACAGACAGAGAGTCCGCATGCCGCTCCGAGGAGAAGATAGCCTTTCAGAGCCTTGCGGTATTTCCAAACTTGAACAAGCCCCAGCACGATAAGCAGGATCGCAAACAGTTTGTGGGATTCCCGTAAGCCGGAAGATGATAGAATGATCAACCGGGAGGCAAACAGGTAAAACAAAAGACTCCAGTATGCAATTTTTCTGTTGAATGCCTCTTTCATCAAACTGAAAAATGGAAAGACCCCCAGTGCATAGAAGAGCAATCCCGAAAGTTTTGCTCCCAGAAAACCGCTGATGGAAAACAGCCAGACCATGATTCCGGAAACAAAAGGATGGAGAAACTGCAATCTCGGATGGAAGGCATATTGCCAATCTCCCCGGGCAAAAGCTTCTGCCGCCGGTGCATAACGGTAGGCAACGTCCCGCTGGGGAAGATCATTCAGAAAAATCTGGGGAAGGTACAAAACAAGGATCAGAAGAAAGGTTCCCCAGATCTTCCAATCTACCTTTTTGAGGAGCTTTATTGATTCAGAATTCACGATCAATTTTTTCACCGTATTTGTTTTTTCTTTCTCCGGGCACTTTCTCCTCCGGAGAAGTATAAAAATTTCCCCTCCCATAAGATACACCGCAAACAGGAAAAATCAAACACTCCACAGATATTTTTTACGTTTTCATCCGCCTTTTGATCGATCTTGATATTTTCAAAATAAATGAGGTAATTTCAAAAGTCTTCAAAAATGTCTGAAAATTCTTGCAGAGATCTGAAAATGGAGCGCTTTCGGTGGTTACTTTCTCCTTCGCTGAAGCTATGGAGAACAAGCCAGCCACGCTCAAACTGCCATTTCCAGCTCATCAGCAATCTCTTTTCAACCAAATTTTGCCGGACTTTTGAAATTACCTCAAATAACTCTTGAATTTTTATACCGGAGCGGTATATTATAGGTCATTTAATAAAAGATGGATGGGAGCCTTCTATGTTTTTTCGAACCGTTTTGATGAAAATGATGATTCTGCTTGCGGCATTGCTTGCTTTGTTTCCATTTTCTTCATGCAGACAGAAAGAAGCCGCGCCTGAGAGAACCTTTTATACCTCCATCAACAAACTGCTTGCCACTCTGGATCCCGCACTCGCCGCAGATACTGCTTGCCAGTTTATGACAGCCTCTTTTTATGACACCCCGCTGCAATATTCCTTTACCAAACGTCCGTACGAACTTGAACCTTCCATGCTGGAAGCCATGCCGGAATTTTCCGCTGACGGAACAATTCTGACCTGCCGTCTGAGAGAGGATCTTTACTTTCAGAACGCTCCCTGTTTTTCCGGAAAAAAATCCCGGAAAGTCACTTCTGCAGACGTGATTTTTTCCATTCTGCGGCTGGCAGATGCCCGGGTTCATTCCACCGGATACTGGCTGATCCGGGGCAGAATCAAAGGGTTGGAAACTTTCCGGAATCTGACTCTGAACTCAGAAGAAAATGATTTTTCGCCCTATGATAAAGGGTGCTCCGGATTGGAAATCGTTGATGAAAAAACATTCCGGATCCATTTGACTTCTCCGGATCCAAGATTTGTGTATGCAATGGCTATGCCCTATTTTTCGGTCGTATCCCGGAAAGCTGTGGAACATTACGGAAAGAATTTTGCGGATCATCCCTGCGGTTCAGGACCGTTTATCCTGACCTCCTGGCAGAAGGATCATCAGATCCGGATGGTGCGGAATCCGGAGTATCGGACCGAATATTTCACCGAAGCGGAAAATCCGGCGGACCGCACAAGAAAACTGCCGCTTTGCGATGAAATCGTCTGCAATCTGGTAAAGCAGCCCATGGCTGGATGGCTTCTTTTCCTGCAGGGAGAACTGGACTCCTATGCGCTGGATGGCGAAAATTTTGCGGCTGTTGTGAACAAGGATCTTCAGATCCCATCCTCTCTGCAGAAACGCGGGATCGGGCTTTTGCGCGCACCGGAAATGCAGATCAATTATATCGGTTTTTCTTTTTCAGATCCGCTGCTTGGAAAAAATGAAAATCTCCGGAAAGCGATTTCTCTCGCATTCAACCGGGAGGTCCGGATGGAATATGGTGCCGGAAAACTGTTCCCTGCACATGGTCCGGTTCCGCCGGGGGCAGAAGGTCATCTGAAAGAACCGGGCAGATTTACTCAGCGCAATCTCCCGCTGGCGAAAGAATATATGAAAAAAGCCGGATTCCCCGGCGGGATCGATCCCAAAACCGGAAAAGCTTTGGAGTTAACTTTCGATCAGGCAGGCAGTGACACTTTTTATCTGCAGACAGCGGAGCTCCTGGCAATCGATCTGGCTGAAATCGGGATCAAGGTCAAACCGGAATTCAACAACAGGGCAAGATTCCTCCAGAAACTCGCGAATCAGCAGGTTCAAATGTTCCGTCTTTCCTGGACCGGCGATTATCCTGATGCAGAGAATTTCCTGCAGCTCTTTTATGGTCCCAACAGCGGCGCAAGCAATCGGGTCGGCTGCGATTTTCCTGAGATCAACCGGAAGTTTGAGCAGATCAAAGCGATGCCGCCCTCTGCGGAACGGACAAAGATCTATCTGGAACTGGCGGAAATGATCCGGGAGCGGTGCCCATGGATTTTTGAAAGTTATACCGTTGCATTTCTGCTGAAACATTGCTGGCTGGAAAATTTTCAGCCCCACGATTTTGCATTTCAGCGTTGGAAATATATCTCTGTCGATCCCGGAAAACGGGAAACGATGAAGCGTTCGTTCACTCCTCTTTCCCTGGACGAATTGCGGGGCGAATGATCATTGCGCAAGCTTGAAGATCCAGCCGTCGGGTCCATCATAAACCGTTTGCCAGCCGCAATTTTCCTGAAGAGTCCGCCCCAAATATTCCTGTCTGCGCAGAAGGACTGCATAATCAGCCTGAAACACCTTCCGGATCCTCCAGGAGCTGTGCATTGCCGGACGGGACAATCTGCCCAGCACCTTGCTTTCTTCGGGGTAGGGGGTAAAGGAGAACATGGGGTCAAGCCCCCAGGTATATTCATATTCCGGAGCCAGAAATACCAGCGGGGGAAAATCGCTCCAATCCAGATTGACCACTCTTGCCCCGGCGGGAACCGTCGTCTTCAAGGCTTCTGTCAAACCAATAGGTGTCGGAACCGGTTTTTTCTGCAGAGTCGCAATGCAATAGCAGCCGGTAGCGATAATTCCGAGTGAAACGGCTCCTGCCAGCAAACCATGCAGCATCTTCGGTCGGTCAGCATAACGGAACGATTTTTGTTCAATGATTTTCGGCAGCAGGATTCCCAATGCCAGGAACAGCATAGGGATCGCATATTCAATGGGGCGCAGAGAGATCATACATGCCGCGCCCATCCATGCCGCTGCAAGGAGGGTTGCTGCCGTTGCTTCGGGGGCAATTTTCCGGAAAGAGTTCTGTTCCCGCAGCCGGTTCCACATCATCAGCGCAAGATAAAGCAGAATAAAGATGGGGATCGCCATCACGAGCCACAGCGTTTTCGGAGGGTGTAATTCCTGGGCAATGGGGATCAAGCCCTCTCCCAGTCCGGCAGTAGGGGTCAGAAGAGCATCGATTCCCTGCAGTTTCCAGAGAATGAATGTGTTTGGACTCTGGGGGTGGATCAGGAGTCCGCAAAAGATTCCTGCTGCGGAGCTGAAGACCGGCAGCACAGCCCGGAATCCCTCTTTCGGAAAATAGGCGATCGCAAACCCGATCGCTGTGATCACGAGCAGGTGCGGTGTGGAATAGGACCATGCAAACAGCCAGCCCATTCCAAACAGAATGAGGATCGTCCGCCATTTTCCGGGTCCCTGAAAAAGAAATCCGCATGCGAGCATCATCAAAGTCATGGAAAACACATGGGGTCGGATCATCAGCAGACGGTAGGTGAAAAGCGGTGTGAAGAGCGCAGTCCCGAGCACGCTTATCCACAGAACTTTGTCCGGGATTCCAGCCTTGACTGCGGCAAACACAAATGCGGAGAAAAAGAGAAGCAGTAAAAGGAACGCCGCACCGGTAAAGGGAGGTGTCAGCGGAGAATTCAAAGCATGTTTGATTCCGGTATAGATCTTCAGAAGAAAATGAAACAGAAGTTCTTTATCGGCAAAATGATCTCTCCAAATGGAAAGGGTAATGGGATATGACTTGGCTGTCATTTCAGAAAAGGAACGGTCTGCCGCATGGATATGCCAATAGACATCGGTGCAGTTTTCACATGTTTCCGGGATCAGGCATCGGCAGCTGATCAGCAGCAGGACGGGGATCAGAACAGGAAGGATCCTGTGCAGAAAGAAATATTTCATCGGTAGTTCCTTTCAGAAAAAAGAAAGCGTCCGGAATGAGTCCGGACGTCTTTCATCGGCTGAATATTATTTCTGACGGAAAACAATTCTGCCTTTTGTGAGATCGTACGGTGACATCTCAAGCGTTACTGTATCTCCGGGGAGAATACGGATAAAGTTCAAGCGCATCTTCCCGCTGATGTGAGCGAGAACAATGTGATTGTTCGGAAGCTCCACTCGGAACATTGTGTTGGGGAGCAGCTCTTTTACAACGCCATCAACTTTGATTACGTCTTCCTTAGACACGGGTCAAAACCTCCGGTTGTTCATTCGTTATCAAAACCATATGCTCAAAATGAGCCGACATTTTTCCGTCTTTCGTGCAAACTGTCCAGCCATCTCCGCGGACAAATACCTTGAAAGTTCCGAGGTTGAACATCGGTTCAACGGCAAGGACCATTCCAGGCTGAAGCACCGGACCTTTACGGATCGTTACATAATTGGGCACTTCCGGCGGTTCGTGAAGTTTCGTTCCGCAGCCATGTCCGACAAAATCCCGGACAACTGCTACGGAATATTTTCTTGCAACCGCTTCGATCGCAGCAGAGATGCTCCGGACGGAATTACCGGCTTTCGCAGCCCGCAGCCCCGCCTCAAGAGATTCCTCCGTCGCCGTCAGAAGCCGCTTGATATCATCCGGCGGATTCTGCCCGACATATACGGTACGGGCGGTATCGCCGATTCCGCCTTCATATTCCACGCCCACATCAAGGCTGACGATATCGCCCTCCTTGATAATGCGATCCATCGATGGGATCCCATGAACAACTTCATCGTTCACGGAGATACAGATATTGCCGGGGTAACCATGGTAGTTGAGAAAGGCACAACGGCCTCCCAGCGAGGCGATGATCTCTCCGGCAATCATATCAAGTTCTTTCGTCGATACCCCGGGACGGACGTATTCCGCGATCTTGTCGCGGGCGATCGCTGCGCGCTTCGCCGCTTCCTTGATCCGGATAATTTCCTCCGGGGTATGAATGACAAAGTCTCTTGCCATAATCAGTTCAATGCCTTCAGAAATGCTGCATAAACTTCTGCCTTGGGCAGAGATGCATCAACAGTGAACAGAAGATTTTTCCTGGTGTAGAACTCAATCAGGGGAGCCGTCTGTTCATTGTAAACTTTCAGACGGTTGACTGCTGTTTCCATGGAGTCATCGCTTCTCTGATAAAGTTCGCCGCCGCAATGGTCGCAGACACCTTCCACTTTGGGTTTGCCGAAAATCTTATTGAAGTTCAGACCGCATTTCCGGCAGGTGAGACGGGCGGTCAGACGCTGAAGGAGCAGTTCTTCCGGAGCGTCAAAAAGAACAACTGCATCCAGCGTTCTTCCGCTCTTTGCAAGCTCTTCTTCCAGCAATTCTGCCTGGCGGACAGTGCGGGGGAATCCATCAAGAACAAAACCGTCTTTGCAGGCTTCTCCGTTCAGGGTGGAAGCTACCATTCCGGCAACAACTTCGTCCGGAACCAGTTTCCCGGCATCAATATAAGATTTTGCCAGTTTTCCGAGTTCTGTTCCATTTTTCATTTCCGCACGGAAAATATCACCGGTGGAAACGTGCGCAAGCTGAACATCTTTCAGAAGGAGTTCTGAAGCTGTTCCTTTTCCTGCTCCCGGAGGTCCCAGAAGCACCATCTTCGTCTTTGCTATCATAATCATTCCTTTCTAAAAATGATATTAAGGTGTCAAGCTTTTTCCTGCGATTCCGCAACATCCCGGATGATCTGCTCCAAAGGAATCTCCGCTGTCCAGCCGGTAAGTTTATGAATCGCTGAAATATCCGGACGGCGGTGAAGCATATCCTCAAACCCGCTTTCATACGCCTGATCGTAAGAGATCCGGTCCATCCGGGATCCGGAATCCAGCGTGTGGATCGTCAATTCCGCCAGCTCTTCCATGGAAATGCTGCGGGTGCTGCCGATATTGAAAACTCTGCCGGCAATATTTTCCTGAGCAACAAGCAGTTTCAAGGCTCGGACCGTGTCGTATACATGACAGAAACAACGGGTCTGTTTGCCTGTTCCATAGACTTTCAGCGGTTCTCCCTGACGGGCGGCTTTCACAAAACGCGGGATCACCATGCCGTATTCCCCTGTCTGACGGGGGCCGACTGTATTGAAAAACCGGACAACTGTTCCGTTCAGATTCTTGTTCCGGTGGTATGCCATCAGCAGAAACTCATCCAGCAGTTTGCTGCAGGCGTAAGACCAGCGGGAATGGGTGGAAGGACCGATCACCAGATCATCGGTTTCAGAAAACGGCAGCTTATCTGATTTTCCGTAAACTTCACTTGTGGAGGCAAGGAAGATCCGTTTCCCGAATTGGGATGCCAGAGAGAGAATCCGTTCCGAACCGTTTACATTGGTCAGGATCGTTCCGACCGGATCCCGGACAACCAGTTCCACTCCCACAACTGCCGCAAGGTGAAAAATTACATCACTTTTTTCAATGAATTCCTGCAGTTTGTCCGAAGAAATAATGTCAGCTTCCTCAAAATGAAATGCAGGGTGGTTCAGAATCTTTTCAATGTTTTTCGGGGAACCGGTGGAAAAATTGTCCATGGCATAAACCGTATGACCGTCTGCAAGAAGGGATTCACAAAGATGTCCCCCGATAAAACCGGCTCCTCCGGAAACAAAGAAATTCATATTACGCTTCCTCTTCTTTCTTGTTCTTGCCGGTGATCAGATTCCAGAATGAAATCAGGATCCCAAGCAGAATATAGATATTGATGAAGAAAAATCCTGTGTAAGCGGGGTAGAGGATCGCAAGCACCAGGAACAGCAGGACAATTGCAATTTTCCACTTGCTTTTTACCGCAGTCGTCAGCCATTTTCCAATGTGAAGATACCGGATGGGACTGACCATCAGCAAGCCGAGGATCGCACCGTAAATCGGAAGGACCCACCAATAATCCGTATGAGAAATTCCAAGCTCCTGATAAAAAAGAACGGTTGTACAGATCCCAGCCGCCGCACCGGGGGAGGGCAGCCCATGAAATTTATCGTCACTCTTCTTCTCAAGGATCGCGTGGACGTTGTATGTTGCAAGCCGCAGGGCTGCACCGCCGAGGTATACTGCTGCGAGAATCCAGACGATCACCGTATAGCGCGGTTCATGCAAATCTTTGAAACTGTGGGTAATCGCTGTGACAAGTGTCGCAGGCGCAACCCCGAATGTTACCATATCTGCCAGTGAGTCCATCTGAAGTCCATGCATACTGGTGGCTTTCAGCATCCGTGCCGCAAAACCATCCAGACAATCAAAGATCATTGCGCCCAGAATCAGCCAGACGCAGATCAGCCAGACTTTATCCTGCAGTGCCGGAAGAACTTTAGCATTGTTATAGCTCAGTGCAACAATAATTGCTGCAAAACCGCAGAGCGAGTTGCAGAGAGTCAATGAATTCGGAACATATTTCAGCCATTTGAAATTCGTCGCATCAATATTCTTTTTCATATAACAACATCCTTCCTTTTATTTTTCTGTAATTTCGACAATGGTTGTCAGCCCGCCTTGAACACGGTCGCCGACCTTGACTTTCATCTCCAGAAGATCGCTCTTTGCCGGAAGATAAAGCTCAATTTTGGAGCCGTATTTGAGCATTCCATACCGTTCTCCGCGGCTCAATTTATCACCGGGAACCGGGTCACACACGATTTTATCCGTTCCTGCAGTGGAGAACTGTTTGACCGCAAGCGGAATTTCCTGGCCGCTTTCTTCCATAACACCCGCCAGAACAACAGATTCCCCTTTCGGATCTGTCATTTCCTTCCGTTCCCGGAGCTTAACAGTAAATTCGCAGGGAGCCCGATTGACCCGGATATCAAGGACGGAGACAAAAAAAGTGATCCGCAGCATATCTTTTCCATCAAAAATATGAGCCAATCGCCCTGAATCCGATGCGGAAATCAGTTCAATATTGCGGATGATACCATCAGCGGGTGCCAGAATCAGTTTTTTATTTTCCGGAATCTTCCGTTCGGGATCCCGGAAAAAGAAAAGAATCGCAATCAGTGCCAGCAGAAACAAAACTGCCAATGCGTATCCTGCCGATGTTACCCATATCCCGCCGGCAATACTCAGCAGGATCAAAGGCAGCAGCAGAAGAATTGCAAGACTGCACTCTTTTTTTCCATATTTTGCAAGAGCAATCATTCTCTTAACCTCATTTTATATCATAACTGAAAGAGTGAAACAACGCTTTCAGCATTTTTTCGCAAATCAAACTCTTTTTCCGGAGGCGGTAAATCTGGAATCTCCGTAAAAAGTATTTGCATGGCAAACAGCCAATGCCAACGCATCTGTGGAATCATCCGGAACGCCTGAAACATCGATTCCGCAGACAGCTGCCATCATTACAGCAACCTGTTCCTTGGTTGCCGTGCCCCTTCCGATCGCCGATCTCTTCGCTGTGGTCGGAGCATATTCATAAATTTCAATTCCCTTTTCTGCAAGTGCTGTTATCACTGCTCCCCGTGCCAAACTCAAAATCATTGCAGTTTTGATATTTTTCTGCACGAAAGCACTTTCAATGGATGCGGTATCGGGATGAAAGGTTTCCACCAGTTCCCGGATTCCTCCTGCGATTCTGTAAAGGCATTCACTGTGAATGAGCGAAGCTTTATTTTTAATGACTCCGCAATCAAGGATCTTATAATCGCCGGGGGCATCCATCCGGATAACAGCGTATCCGGTTGAGCGCAGAGATGTATCGACTCCGAGAATGATTTTCGGGGACGCAGCGATCCCTGCGCTTTTACCGGGGAGAAAGCTCATGCTGAATTATTCTTCCTCAGCGAGTTTTTCCATGATTTCATCAGCGATTTCGATATTGGAGGTCACTTTCTGAACGTCATCCAGATCTTCCAGTTTATCGATCAGGCGGAGAACCTGCTGAGCTTTGTCAAGCTCATTGATCGCGATGGTGTTATCGGGTTTGCGGACGATTCCTGCTTCTGTGGGAGCGATTCCTGCATCTTCCAGAGCTTTTGCAATGGTTTCAAATGCATCGGTTTCCGCCCAGATTTCAGCAACGCCATCTTCCACTTCAAGATCATCTGCACCGGCTTCGAGAGCAAGATCCATGAGTTTATCTTCGGTGGCATTTTCCCCTTCGATCAGGAAGTGTGCTTTGCGCTGGAACATGTAAGCCACAGAACCGGTTGCACCCATATTTCCGTTGTTTCTGTCGAACACAAGACGGACATCGCTGAGGGTACGGTTTTTGTTATCGCTCAGACATTCCACGATGATTGCGACACCTGCGGGACCATAGCCTTCGTAGGTGATTTCTTCAAATGTGACGTCTCCGAGTTCGCCTGCACCTTTCTTGATGGCGCGTTCGATGTTTTCACGGGGCATGTTGGCTGCGCGTGCTTCAGTAAGACACATACGGAGCTTCGGGTTGGTATCGGGTTCTTTCCCGCTCTGCTTCACTGCAACCATGATTTCTTTTGCGAGTTTGGAGAAGATACGGCCTTTCTTTGCGTCGGCTGCGCCCTTCTTGTGCTTGATGTTTGCCCATTTACTATGTCCGGACATACTACCTGCCTTTGTTAAAATGTTAATAGTTAAAGTGTTATTTGCTTGTTAGTTATCTCTTATTCAACAGCCAGAGCCATTGCTTTCGCCATTCGGTCAATATCCTGAAGAATGATCCCCGTTCCGTTCGCAACGGCATGCAGCGGGTCATCTGCAAGAAATACCGGCAAGCCGGTCGTTTCAGAAATCCTGCGGTCAAGACCGCGCAGCATGGAGCCGCCGCCAGCCAGCATGATCCCGCGATCCAGAAGGTCCCCGGCGATTTCCGGCGGACACTGTTCAAAGGTACTGTTGACTGCTTCCACAATGTTCCGGACCGGTCCATCCAGGGCTTCCCGGAGCTCTTTTGCGGAGATCTTTATGGATTTCGGGCGTTTGTTGATCAAATCTGTTCCTTTTGCTTCCATATAGATCTGATCTTCATCATCCTGCGGATATGCACTTCCGATTCCAATCTTCAAATCTTCCGCTGTTCTGGGGCCGATCGCAAGATTGTGCTTCAGCTTGATCGACTGAATGATCGCAATATCCATTTCATCCCCGCCGACGCGAAGACTGTGTTTGGTTACGATTCCGGAGAGAGAAAGAACAGCAACTTCTGTTGTTCCTCCCCCGATATCAACGATCATGCTGCCTGTGGGATCGGAAACCGGCAGACCGACACCCACTGCAGACGCAACAGGTTCTTCGATCAGGAAGATATCTCCCGCTCCGGCATGATCCGCTGTATCCTGAACAGCACGGCGTTCCACAGGGGTGATCCCGGAGGGAACCGCAATGAGAACACGGGGCCGGATCAATGTCTTATGCGGCGGAAGCATCTTTTTCGCCTGATGGATAAAATGCTTCAACATGGCTTCGGTAATATCAAAGTCAGCAATCACCCCGAATTTCATCGGGCGGACGACCTGGAGGTTTTCATTCGGTCTTCCCAGCATCTTCTTTGCTTCAAGCCCTACTGCAAGGACTTCTTTTGTTCCTTTCACCCGTGCAACAACAGACGGTTCAGAAAGAACGATTCCCTTATCCTTCATATAAACAAGGCAGTTCGCGGTACCGAGGTCAATCCCGATATCGCTGGAAAAAAATCGAGCCAATTTTTGAAGCAGCATTTTCAGTCTCCGGTGATTTGTTTTTGTTTAATGTAACCCGGTTTTCAGGAATTTTAACTCAAAAGCCGTTCCGGAACATGGGTATGACGGATCATATCTTCAAAGACTTCTCTGTCGCGGATCAGGAAAGATTCTCCGTTATTGACAAGAACTTCTGCCGGACGGAGGCGTCCATTATACTGATAGCTCATACCGAATCCGTAGGCACCGGCATTTTCGCAAATGACGATATCTCCTTCGGAAAGATCTTCCGGAAGTTCTCTGTCCTTGACCCAGAAGTCGGTGTTTTCACAGAGCTGACCGCTCATGCCCAGAGGCTTCCGTGCATGATCTTCTTTGCCGTCAACATAGATATGATGGTAAGAACCGTAGAATGCGGGACGGACGAGAATGTTCATTCCGATGTCAGTTCCGGCGATTTTCCGGTAGGATTCTTTGATTGCGTGAACGGTACCGATGACCCAACCTGCGTTTCCGACGAAGTAACGGGCGGGTTCCAGTTTCAGCTGAGGCGGTTTCATGCCGTATTCTTCAGATTTTTTCTGGAACATTTCTGCGGTGAGCTTTGCAGCTTTTTCCAGATCAAGAGCCGGTTCGCCGGGCTTGTAGGGAATTCCGAGCCCGCCGCCGAGATCCACAAATTCAAAGTCAATATCCAGTTCTTTGGAAACTTTTCCGATGATATCCATGAGCAGTCCGGTGACGAAGGGGAAGTATTCTGCATCGGTAATGCAGGAACCCGTCATCATGTGTGCACCGAACCGTTTGATTCCGGCTTCTTTTGCCATACGGTAGGCATCGATCACCTTGTCCGGATGGATCCCGAATTTTGCATTGGGTCCGGCATTGGTCACATATTCACCCACATTGCTCTTTCCGTAACCGGGATTGACACGGAAGGAAAGGAGTTCGGGTTTGCCGAATTTCAGCAGACGGGGCAGGATGGAAATATCGTCAAGGTTGAAAATGACTCCGCTTTCCAGACCCTGTTTGATATCGTCATCGGAAAGGAAGTTTCCGCTGAACATGACTTTTTCGCCTTCGAGTCCGACGCTTTTTGCCAGAAGGATTTCGTTAACGCTTGCGCAGTCCGCACCGGCTCCTTCCTGACGGAGAATGTTGACAATAGCCGGGTTGTTGCAGGATTTCACAGCATAAAACATTTCAAAATTCGGATAATATTTCCGGAATGTTTCGCTGACTTTCCGGTAGTTTGCCCGGATTTTCTGTTCGTCATAAACATAGGTAGGAGTTCCGTATTTTGCAGCGAGATCTGCAACGGCGATTCCACCAATGTAAAAGTTTCCGTTTTTCATTTCCATAAAAAAGTCCTCCAAGAATGAACATTTATTGATCCCTGTAATTTAGCACACAAATGGATAGAATTCAATAGAAATTTCAGATTTTTTTTTAAGATAACTGGATCTTATGCAAAATTTCGCAGGAATTTGCATCTTTTAAAGCATAAACAGAGAGCATATCGAGAAGAAAAGGCTCTTTGGGAACGGTCAGAAAAAACAGCTCCAGAATGCCCGGATCCTCCAAAGCTCCGTTCCGGAGGCTCAGGGTACAATGGGGATGATAGGGAAAAGAGACCGGATCAAATTTGATCCCGCAATCAGAAACGATCTTCTGGGCTCTCAAAAGCTCCGGAGAGTCTTTCAACGTCAGAAAATAAATATCAGTATTCGGAAAACGGTCCACTCCGTCAAAGCTGACCTGGAATGGAGAAATCTGTTTTGCCGCTTTTTCGAGATTCTTTGTGATCTCTTTGAGCGTTTGCCCCTGAGAAACCAGACCGGTCCCGCAGGAGCCCGTCAGCGTGATCTCTGCCGGAAGTGCCGCACGGGCAGGATCAAACTTTTTCCGGAACTCCTGAATTTTTTCCGCCATGGGGGAGGGGATATCCAGCACGATGTAAACAGGGCAATCAATGACAGTATCTTCCCAGCATCCGGCAGGAGAATTCATAAATTATCCTTTGTTCAGAGCCTGGAGCGATTTCCGGATGATATTTTCCACAGAACGCTCGTTTTCCGGGAGATCCGCTGCAATTTTGACAACTGTATCGATGATTTTTGTCCGGTTGAATCCCAGTTTTTCCAATGCCATGGCGGCATCTTCGGCTTCCCGGGATTGGGGCATCGCTGCCTGCGCCGCTGCAAATTGGGATTCCGGGCTGATCTCTTTGATCTTGTCCCGCAGTTCAATCACCATCCGTTCCGCAGATTTCGGTCCGACACCGTTGATCTTTTTGAGGGTCTTGATATCTCCTGAGAGGATCGCCTGACAGAAAACAGGAATATTCAGGCTGCTGAGGATATTCAGCGCAGTTTTCGCTCCGATTCCGTTGACAGTGGTCAGCAGACGGAAGATCTGGAGTTCCTGTTTTGTGGCAAAACCGAAAAGGCTCATATCATCTTCCCGGACGATCAGGATTGTTTGAAGGATCACTTCTTTTCCGGGCAGGGGGAGCTTTTCAAAGGTGCAGAGCGGAATATTGACAGCATAGCCGACTCCGGCACATTCCACCAGAGCTTCCGTGTAGGATGCATCGATCAGGATTCCTCGGAGACGGGCGATCATATCAGAGTTCCTCCGGGCAGACGTCCAGAGAGATATCTGCAGATTTCACAGAGTGAGTCAATGCGCCGACGGAGATGAAGTCAACACCGGTTGCCGCAGCAGAGGGGACCCGTTCCAGTTTCATATTTCCGCTGGCTTCCAGTTTAGCGCGGCCGTTGGTCCGTTTGACGGCTTCCGCCATCAGTTCGTCGGACATATTGTCAAGCAGAATGTATTCTGCACCGGATTCCAGAGCCTCGTCCAGAGAGTCCAGGGAATCAATTTCCACTTCCACTTCCAGATCCGGATACATTTTTCTTGCCCGTTCCACACTGCGGAGAATTCCATCTTTTCCTTCCAGTCCGGCAAGTTCCCGGTGATTATCTTTGATCATGACACGGTCATAAAGTCCGATCCGGTGGTTGGAAGCCCCGCCGACAGCCACGGCATATTTTTCCAGATTTCTCCAACCGGGAGTCGTTTTCCGGGTGTCCAGAATGATGGCTTTTGTCCCGGCTGCGGCATCCTGATATTTTTTGGATGCGGTAGCGACACCGGAAAGCCGCTGCAGGAAGTTGAGGGCGGTCCGTTCTGCGGTCAGGATGGAGGTTGCTTTTCCGGCGATTTCTGCAAGGATGGTTCCTTTCGGACAGAAAGTTCCTTCTTCCACCAGATCGTTCCATTCGATTTCAGGATCCACTTCTTTTATGATCCGTTTTGCCACGGGGAGACCGGCGCAGACACAATCTTCTTTTGCGAGAAAAACGGCTTTGACCCGCAGGTTTTCTCCGATGACAGATTTTGTTGTTACATCGCCTCTCTGCTGAAGATCTTCTTCCAAAGCAAGCGCAATCAGAAGATCAATTCTTCTCCAATCAAGTTCAGGGATCGTTTTCATATTCATTTTTCCTCTTTGTACATTCGTTGAACCGGTTCAATGGCAACGGCTTTTCCTGTTGCCGGATCGTATGTAATAACGGCTGCATCCAGCCGGATCTCTTTTTCCCGGACATTCAGACGGACCGGCATCCCGGTTTTGAATTTTTTCACAACGTCTGCCACTTCCCGTCCGAGAATGGAATCATTGGCACCGACCATCCCGACATCTGTCAGCATTGCGGTTCCGTTCGGCAGCACACGGGCATCGTTTGTCTGAACATGGGTATGGGTTCCGATCACTGCAGTGATCCTGCCGTCAAACATCCATGCCATTGCGGCTTTTTCGCTGGTGGCTTCCGCATGCATATCCACGATCACAGTTTTGCAGGTCGCGGGCAGTTTTCCGAGAATCTCTTCCATGATTTCGTATGGACAATAAGCGGAATCCCGCATGAAAACTTTTCCCATGAGTGCAACAACTGCGACTTCTCCTCCGGCGGGATTCCGGAAGACTTTCCAGCCGACTCCCGGCTGTTTTCTGGAAAAATTTGCCGGGCGGATCAGATTCGGAATGTGCTGAATTTCTGTTTCCAGCTGTTTCTGGTCCCATGTATGATCCCCGCTGGTGAAAACATCCACCTGATCTCCCATTTCCCGCAGACAGGCTGCGGTCAACCCGGAACCATTGGCACAATTTTCAGCGTTGACGATCACAAAGGAGCAGCGGTGCTCCTGTTTGAGAAGCGGCACAAGGTCGCGGACAGCGTTTCTTCCGCCTTTTCCAACGACATCTCCGATAAATAAAATTTTCAGCAAAGCACTCATGTTGTTTGTAAATCCTGTTGGTTATACATTATAATATACAACCAATTCTGCTTTTCTTCAAGTTTTTTTTTATTTTCCCGGAAAAACTGTGTTCAAACCTTATTCTCCCGACTCTTCATCCGGGAGTTTTTTTCCGTTCCAGAAACGGATGATCAGGATCAGAAGAAACACTGCAGCGATCCCCAGGATTCCCCACATGAAATATTGATAGATCTCATCGACAGGCAGGGCAGGTGCATAATCCGGAGAATCACTTGCCTCTCCAAGTTGATAAACCTGTTCCGGAAGCCCGAATTTCTCTGCATAATGTTCTATATCATACAGCTGCCGATCCGGTTTCCCACCGTAATAAAGAGTCAGATCTCCGCCGCAGGCAGGCGGCTGGAAAATCAGATATTTTTCTTTGCTGAACCATTCCAGACGGATGTTTTTCAAGGGCTCATTGCTGGCATTGCTGATCCGGATCAGGTAGAAATCTCCCCGCATTTCTTTCAGGGGGATCATCTTCGCTTCCGGGGTCAATGTTCCTGAACCGATCAGAGTCTCTGTTTTACCGCTCCGACTGAAAATTTCCATTTTCCGGTTGAAATGTCTGTCATCGGATCTTATGATCAATCCCTGCGCCGGAACCCGGTGAGCATCCACAAGGATCTCCGTTACATTTCCTTTGTTCTGACGGCTCACTTCCGGCAGATCCACAGGGCGCGGCTTCAATTCAGAAAATTGCACCGAGGCTTCTTTCCGGTAAGCCTTGATTCCCCGCAGATCAAATTCTTCCGTCCGGAGAACTTTTTGAACAGAACGTCCTTCCGTTCCGGTGGATTCGGTCCGGTAGGAACTTTCCTTCTGTTCCGCAAAATTATGAATGATGATCCGGATGGATTTTGCTTTGGTTTCTTTGAAATCGACAACCGAATTTCCGAAGATTTTTCCATACTGGAATAATTGAAGATCCTTATCTTCCCGGATCAGTTTGCCGGATTCATCGAAAAATTGAAGCTGGATTTTTTTCTGAAACCGTTCCTGATTGGTTTCAAACAGCAGGCGGCTGACTTCTTCCGGTTTTGTGAATGTGAATGTCGCTTCGGCAATATTTCTTTTCGTGTCACGGGAAAATCCGCTGATTTTTCCTGTCAGAGGGTGATAGTTATACTGCGTGGTCTTTGTGCCTGCATTCATTACGGCATAGGGAACGGGTTTTCCGGTTTTATCCAGCAGCAGAATGTTGGAATAATCTGCATTTGTGTTTTTGAATAACTCCGGATCCAGCCGGATGGATGCCGCTTCTCCGGGAGTGCCGGTCAATTTTACCTGACGCATCAGGGGATATTCCCGCAGGAGCTCTTTTGCCGGAAGAATCAATGCAGCACTGAACAGAACCGCAAATAAAAGTGCTTTTTTCATTTTTCCTCCTCATTTGTAAACCGTTTCCGGAACAGAATATATGCCGTTGCCGCCACCAGGAACAGAATCCCGAGCAGCAGAAACGCAATGACTTTTCCGAGGGTATCAAGTCCGGAAATATCAACACAATATATTTTGACAAGACAAAGCAGGAAAAGGATCAATCCACAGATGCGAAGTGCTTTCAAATTCTTCCGGATCCCGAAAAGGATGAGTCCCACAACCAGAATTCCCCACCAGACGGAAAGCCCGCCGTGCCGGAAATTATACAGGGCATCACAATTTTTCAGATTCAGGTATACTTCATTGGAGGTATAACAGAGAAAGGCAATGCCTCCGGCAAAAAAGTCTGATCTCATGACCTCAGAGAACAGCTGCTCTTCCGGAGCATTTTTGCCGGCGGTATTTTTCCGGAGAACAAACCCGGATCCGAGAAGGCATATCGTGAACATCCCGCCCAGGAAAAATCGATCCATGACTGTTTTCTCAGAAAAACCGGAAGTCGATACCAGAATTCCGACAAAAGAAAGCACAAAGACAATCAGGCTCAAAATCAGCAGGGTCCGGTTTTTATACCGTTCCGCTTCCAGAGTCAGAACAAATCCGAGAACCGACCATCCCGTTATGACTGCATATTGGTTATCGAATGCCAGCGGGATCGCAAGCGCAAGAGAGAAGATCGAAGCACAGAGAAATGCCGGAAGCCCTGCCGTTCCGGATTCATTTCTTTTGTTCAGCCACAAGCCTTCTCCGAGACTGATTCCGGAAAGAAGAAGCGCGTATGCCGCAAACGCTATATTCTGATTTTCACTCATCAGTTCATCAAGCATGAAAATCCCCAATCCCATCGCAAAGACGGTGGAAAGAATCGGCAGGAGCCATTCCAGTTTTCCAACCGGAAATTCCTTTTTCCGGACAAGGGGAATCAGCGAAAAGACCAGATGATTAAGGAAGAGGAACCCGGGGCACAGCCAGTTTATTTTTTCGCTGAGTTCCATGGTCCCATAGCTCATCAGCAGGAAACTGAACCCAAAGGAGACCGCTTCCAGACTGCGCCACCGCCGTTCCCGGGAGACGATCAGAAGCCCGAGGGAGATAAATGCCGTATAGCCCAGGAAAAATGGAAGATTTCCGCTGCCGTCGGAAAGCAGCACCGGCGTGAGATAAGCCCCCGTGCAGCCCGTCAATGCAACCGGAAGAAGATTCAGTTTCATGGAAACAAGCATTGCTGCGATGGTGGTCAGAATCATGAATCCGAATGAGACTTCCCCGGGGAGAATGTGGTACAGCTTGTATCCGGCAAAGGACCCCATATAAAGCGTTATGATCCCGGCAGAGAGAATCCCTGTGGCAAGAATATGAAACCGTTTGTTAACCATCAAGAGTCCGCCTGTGAACATGGCAAGTCCTGTCAGGAACGTCAGGCAGATCCGGACAGCCGGGCTGATCAGATCTTTTTCAATGGAATATTTCAGGAAGAATACGATTCCGCAGAGCAGAACCAATACCCCTGCGCGGATCAGCCAGGTGGTTGCAACAGCATACTCTTTGGAAACGCCTTCTTTGCCTTTATTATTGCCCATCCAGAGCCAGGAAATGAAATTATCCAGGGCAGAAGGTGGTTTTTGCGGAGGCGGCGTAAAAACGGGTTTTGCTGTCTGAAGCTGCTGCGGAGGGAGTGGTCGCAGGACTTTGACCGGCTGAGGCATGGGATTGATTTGAGGAGTCTGTTCCTGTATCGCTGGTTCCGGCGGGTTCTGTTCCTGTCCCGGCTGAGCGGAGAACGTTTTCTGCTGCGGCGGGGAATCCGGTTTTGCCTGCCGGAACATTTGAGATTGGAAAAAAAATTCTAACTTTTTGATTCGTTCCAGCACAACGAGAAGGATCAGAAATACAGCAATCAGAAGCATAAGAATAACGCAGAGAAGCAATTCCATAACAGAGTCTCCTTTCAGAATAAAGTTCTGAGATAATATATATCCGGGAAAATCATTTGTCAAGTTGCCGGAAGAAAACTTGTATTTTGTTCATTTTATGCTATATTACAAAGAACCGGAATTTTTTTTGAGTCAGGGAGAGAAAGTTTGGATAAATCATCAATAGCAATCATTATTCCATCGTATGAACCGACAGAGAAACTGCCGTTGCTGGTGTCGCATCTCAGAGCACAGTTTTCCAATCGGATCATCCTTGTCAATGATGGAAGCAACAGAGAAAAATTTCAGAATTTTTTTGAGCGTTCTGCCACTTTACCGGATGTTATTCTGCTGGAACATGAAAGCAATTCCGGAAAAGGACGTGCACTGAAAACAGCGTTCTCCTATTGTTTGGAACATGAAATCCCCGGTGCCGTCACAGCCGACAGCGATGGACAGCATTTGCCGGAAGATATTTCCCGCTGTATGGATGCCCTTGCGGAGCACCCGGAAACGCTTGTTATGGGAGTTCGCGATTTTCAGCAGAAAGATGTCCCGTTCAAAAGCAAATTCGGAAATACTTTGACGTGCAGTGTGTTCCGGATGCTGACCGGACGCGCTTTATCCGATACACAAACCGGTTTGCGCGGGATTTCGGCAGATTTTATGAAAAAATTGCTGGATGTACCCGGCGAACGGTTCGAGTTCGAAACCAAAATGCTCTGGGAAGCAAAAGTTCTGGATATTCCGTACCAGGAAGTAAAAATCTCCACTGTTTATGAAGATGGAAATTCCGGAACTCATTTTCGCCCGGTCCGGGATTCCTGGCTGATTTACAAAACGCTTCTCGGCGGATCGTTTCTGCAATTCATTATTTTTGCGTTCAGCGGATTGCTTTCGTTTCTGGTGGATATCGGTTTGTTCAGTCTGTTTTTCTATGTGATTTTCTGTAAATTCCCTCAGAAACTGCTGATTTCTGTTGTTCTGGCAAGATGTGTTTCCGCATTTGTCAATTATCTGTTGAACCGGAATATTGTGTTTCACGGGGATGAACGGAAATTTGATTTGAGATCCCTGACAGGGTATTTGCTTCTCTGTCTGGTGATCATGGCATCCTCTTTCGGTTTGACGAAAGGTGCAATTGCGTTGTTCCCTGCCTGCAATGAGGCTGTGCTGAAAAGTATTGTTGATATTCTTCTTTTCTGCATCAGCTTTTTATCCCAGAAGTTTTTTGTATTCAAAAGTTCACAAAGAAAGTAACTTGCCATGTTTCTTTATTTTCTGCTGGCTCTTTCCATGCTCGGGTTTGTCAATTTTTTCCGTTTGAAATGCAAACTTCCGTTTCCGGCAGCTGTTTTTTCAGTGCTTTGCGCCGTGATCATGCTTGGATTCCTTTCCGGATTGACCGGCTGGATGATTCCGGCTCAATGGGGCAGTTTCGGTTTGGGATTGATCCTTTTTGCCGGACAGTTATTCAAAAGTTTCCGGCGGAACGGATTGCAGTATTGTCATACGGTTTTCTGGCGGGGAGAATATCTGTTTACCGGAGCCTTTTTTGCGGTCGTTCTGCTGTTCCTCCGGAAACTGCCCTGCGAATTGGGGTATTCTGACTTTTATCAGGCATGGTATCCGCAGTATCTTTACATGTTCTTTAATGGCCGCTGGGCGGATGGCGGGTATGAGAATTATGCCAGTTATTACTGTATGATCGGCAATGCTCTTCCGTTATGGTTCAGCCGGATCACCGGAAATATTGCAACGTTCAATTATATGTTTGCGATGATTCTGCTTGCGGTGAGTGCCATCGGAGTTCTTTTGACCAACATCAGTTGGAAAAGGATTCCTGTCCTTGGTCTCTGGTTCGGAACGATTGCGTTGTCCTATTACATTGTTTACGGTCCGTATCCTTCGATTCAGGCAAATGTGAATCCGCCCTGCGGTTTTGTTTTTATCGGCTCTGTTCTGCTGTGCGGAATTTTGATGATCAATGCTCTCTTTCCGAAATTTATTTCTATCCGCGGATTGTTCCCATGGCTTCCCCAGCCGCAGGATTTTTCCTGTAAAGTCAACTGGCGGTATGTTGTAATTTTCATTTTTATGATGCTGCTTTGCACATTCACTATGACGGCATCGGAGAACTTTCTGGCATATCCTTTTGATGCCTTGCTGGCGGCGTTTACGCTTGCACCGCTTGCTTTGTATGTGATCTGGATGGATTTCGGAAGAATCCACCGGCGCGGTTTTTATTGGCTGATTCTCTGGCTGGCTGTCGGATGTCAGATCAAACCTACCGGATTTTTCTTTATGCTGGGCGTTGCGCTGATCATTTTTGTTTCAGAAATTGCGGGCGCGATCAAAGAGCGGAAATTGCGGAAATGGTATTCCCCGCTGATTGCATTGACATTGTTTGCTGCGCCTCTTGCGGTTGCCGGAGGATGGAGCGTTTATGCAAAGTATCAGAAATTGAACCTTCAGCATTCAGTTGCGTCCGGCTGGTTTGAGCAAACAGTCAAAGATTTCAAAGAGGGGATCTCTCCGGAACGGAAAAAAGCGTGGCAAGCCAAAGTGATGTACATCGGAAATCTCCGCTGGCAGATGGTGAAACTTCCGTTTGTAAGAAAAGCGGAATCGTTGGTTTATTCCCTTTGTCAGAAAATGGGAATGGAAATCCATGCGGTCTCCCCGCATAACAATAAAATGCATGTTTCTCTGCTTCTTTTCGGCGCTTTGCTGGTTACTGTTTTGTGTTTGTTTTTGAGGAGGTTTGCGCTCGGACAGACCATTGCATTTCTTGCTGCGGCATGGATCTTCGGAGGATTCATCTTCTTTCAGCAGTATTATCTCGGACCGATGTACTTTGCTGTCCCCGGCGTTTTCCGGTACATTCTTCCGGCTGTTTTGATTCTTTTTGCCATTCCGGTACTGCTGGGGATCCGGGTTCTTTCTCGGGAACGCTACCGCAAAGGAATTCTTATCACAGCGGTGATTCTTTTTATTCTCGCCCCTGTTGGACTTCCTTATGCCAGACTTTTCTTCACATTTGAACCGGTTAATTTGGGATTGGCATTTCTCGGTGCATTGAATGCGGATCAGACTGCTCCGAAAAAAGTGGTTTTTTCCTCTGTCCGGAATGAATTCGGTGCAGCACGGCATACAGTTCCGATCCTGCTGAAATATCTCGGTTCCGGAGTCCCGGAGAAAAAAGTGGAAGGTTATGTTTATGCCAAAGGGGATTATCTGATGATTCACAGCGGAATCCACTATCCGCAGCTCAGTTATATGCCAAAAATTGCCTTTGCTGACGGGGAAAAAGGAAATGCCGGAATTTATGTCGGATCCTGTGAGGGGAATAAAGCAAGAGAAGTTTTGTTCCGTCCGGTCCCGTATTCCCAGGAGCATTTGGATCTCCTGGAAAAAGCCTATGATTTGCGGCGTGTCCCCTTGGACCGATTCGGATATCTGTCTCATGATGTGAATGGGCTTTTTGAGGAAAAGGGCAAGTGGCCCGCAAAAGATTGGACGGTTGTTTATGGTGGAAACGAGCTGACTCATAATGATCTTACCGATGATATGGTTGTGTTTGTCCGTCACTCTTCTTCGGGAAATATTTTCTGTATTTACAATAAAAGTGAAAAACAGGTTCGTGTTATGTCCCGTAAAGTAATGCCCGCTTTTGTGAGCGATGTAATCAGTATAAAGGGGCATTACAGAGGTAACGGTACTCTGAAAGCTGTCATTTCTCTCTGCAGAAAAGATGGGGATCAATACATTCCTGTCTCACGAATCTATTCGACTGTTTTCTCCGGGAATGTGGAAAATATGACTGAGTACAACGTCAAAATCCCCGTTACTCTTCTTCCCGGGAAAGAGATTCCGACTCATTATCAAATCTTTTTTGTGGTGGAAAAATCTTCCAGGATCTATATGTCTGATGTGGTCGTATATCAGAAAGTGAATGGTCAGCTTCTGATTCCGGAAACAGCCTGGAAAAAATAAAAAAATCCCGGATCGGAATGATTTTCCAATCCGGGAAACGTTCGGTAAACGTCAGATCTTATTCTTTGGAAAAGCTGTCTTTTCCAACGCCGCATTCCGGGCAAACCCAGTCTTCAGGCAGATCTTCAAATGCTGTACCGGCTGCGATTCCATTGTCGGGATCGCCTTTTGCGGGATCGTAAACATACCCGCAGACATCACAAACGTACTTGTCCATGGTTTTATCTCCTCTTATGTTAGGGTGAAAATTAAAGATCTTTGATTGCTTCTCCGATTTTGACTCCATATTCAAAACAGGCTTCAAAATCTTCTTTTGTGGAAGCAAATTTCAGTTTCAGCGGTTCCATCGTTTCGCAGTTCATGGCGTTCAGCTGTTCCGTGATCTGAGCTGCAGCTTCGCCGCTCCAGCCGAAGGACCCGAATGCCGCTCCCTTCAGATTCTTCGGACGCAATCCGCGCAGGTAGCAGAGAACATCCATCAGAGAAGGAAATGCCATATTGTTCAACGTGGGAGAACCGACGACCAGGACCCCGGCTTTCATCACTGCAGTTGCCACATCGCTGCGGGAACGGTTGTGCATGTTGAACACTTCCACTTCGGCACCGGTGGAACGGATCCCATCCACAATGGATCTTGCCATCT
The DNA here is from genome assembly GCA_017456805.1 of Lentisphaeria bacterium. The sequence goes on along the minus strand of JAFTIQ010000021.1, from coordinate 62,219 downwards.
TATCGGTTGCGCCCCACATGGTGTCGTAGACAACGACTGCGCGGCGTTCCGGTTTCTGCTCTGCCCATTCCTGATACTTTGTCAGGGGGAAGGAAAGCAGATCTCCGCGCCAGAGCGGACCATGATCCGGAGCGATAATATCAATATCCAGATTCAATGTGGGGAAAACATCCAGCAGTTTCGCCGCCTGGTTGGAGTAAAGCAGCAGAATATTGGCATAATAGGTTTTCATTTCCCGGAGCATATCATCCATGGGGTTTTCATCGGCAAAGATCTTTTCGGTCGCAAGATGCATTCCAAAGCCATCCTGAGAGAACAGGATCTTTTCCCCGGAAAGATAGCTGAACATACTGTCGGGCCAATGAAGCATTTTGGTTTCCACAAAGGAAATCGTCATGCCCTTTCCAATATCAATGGAATCGCCGGTTTTGACTGCTGTCAGATGTTCGCCGATTCCGAACTGCTCGTTCAGAATCCGGACTCCTGCCACAGAGGCATAGATTTTTTCCGGCTTGATTTCCCTGATCACATCCGGCAATGCTCCGGAGTGGTCGGGTTCCGCATGGTTGGAAATGATGGTGCGGATTTTTTCAGGGGAGCCGATCACAGAGGAAATCCGCGCATACATTTCTTCTTTGAACGGAGCTTTCACGGTGTCGATCAGAACCGGTTCTTCTCCTTCAATCAGAAATGCGTTGTAAGTGGTTCCCTTGTGTGTTGTGTACCCATGAAATTCTTTCAAACTCCAGTCGATTGCACCGACCCACCAGACTTTTTCCGATACTCTGACAGCTTTGAATCCCATCTTGCTGAATCCTTTACTCTTGATACTCCCATAAACCGTGAATGTTGCAGTATTCCCGCAAAATCACTCCCGGTTTGAATGGCAGCGGAAAGACGGCTTCGGGACGTTCGCCGGCTTTCAAATATTTTCTGATCCTCATATCCCCGTCAATCATCTCAATCCAGAGAATCCGATGCTCTTCCGTCATCGGGTGAAGTGTTGATCCCACTTTCACTTTTGTTTCCCATTTCGAGAAGACTTCCCCGACAGGCACATGTTTTTCCTTTGTCTGATCAGCAGTTTGCGGAATTTCTTCCTGCATCGGCTGACCACAGCACACGAGCCCCGTGTAGCCCTGACATTCGACGATCACTTCTGCCACAGCTCCGCAGATCCCGCATTTCAAAATCGTTTGTTTCATAACCCCCTCCTGTTTGTTACGGTTATCCTCTTTGACAAAAAGAGAGAACACAATGTTCTGAACCGCACCTTCATTCAGGGCTTACGCTGGAAATATAACAGCAATTTCAGAAAATACAAGGGCGTCTGAAGAAAAATTAAGTGTGTTCCGGCAGAAAATCAGCGCTTTTCAATTGAAATTTGAACTCTCAATCCGCTGCTGCCTTCTGCGGCATAGGTTTCATAATGACCATTCCGGTTCCGGGCAGGGCGATCTAACGCAATAATGGTTCCGTCAAGAACAGTATAACGGCAGATATACCCCTCAAATTCCACTTCAAGAACACCCTCTTTCAGTGTGATTTTGCTGTAATCTTTTCCGTTGAACTTGAACGCCGGCAGAAGAATCCGGAGCGTTTCACTGCCGGATACTTTGATCCCAAGACCGTTCCGGTCAAGTGTGTACCATGCGGCAAGCTTTTCTCCGGACGGGTATTTATATTCTATTTCCGCGTTGGCTGTTTCTCCTTCCGCAGAATGTTTTCTGATCGTATGAACAACATCTTTTTCAACAGCATAGTGCCATTTCCCGTTGATCTTCACCCCGGGGGCGATCGCAAGACAGGCGGAATCTTTCATATCCACAATGTATGAATGCATTTTCGGACAGGGAACGGAGAGGCACAATACGGACGGTGCATCTTTTTTGTGAAGCCGCCCAAGCCCGCTGCAGTCATAATGATAGTCTGCACGGTAATCATACTCCGCAAAATAATCTCCGGCACGGAGAAAGAGTTTATGGAAATGATCAGAAGTTTGCCAGCTTGTTCCCGCCTGATCATCAAGTTCAACCGGTTTGATAGATTCATCGCAAAAATGGTACGCTACATAGAGAAAGGATGCTGCTGTGATCATGTATTTATCAAAGTAAGCATAGTCTTCACATCCGTATTTGGATTCGATGGGAAAACGGTTTTTGATATGGGAAATGGGCTTTTTATTGAGCCAGAAAGCTATGTTTTTCAATGCTCTGACAGCAAGCATCCTGTACTGTCCGGCTGTCTTCAAATCACCTTTCTTCGCATAGTGATTTGCATAATATTCCATCATGATTGCCACATGAGCCTCGTTGTGGAGAAACTGGTTGCTCCGTCCGCCGTAGGGCATTTCTCCGGTGACAGAGATCATTTTCCAGGTATACTCTGCCCCTTGCTCCATTGCGTCCTGCCAGACTTTCTGATATTTTCCCTTGTAGCCCTCGTGAAGAAGAACTGCAAACAGACCACGGGTCACAAAATCGTAAACTATGGGTTCATTCGGATCCCGGTACATCTTGTTTTTATCCAGAAGGCGCAGCTGGGAATACGCCTGCAAGTCTATAAAATCAGCATATTTATCCGAAAGTTCGGCTTTCTGCCGCATAAACTCACTGAGCATGGTAAATGCCGCCCAGTTGTAGACAACATGATCCATATCTTTTGCATATACATTATAGCAGGTATAAGGATCGATGGTTCTCAGAAGATCTTTCCACTCCTGGATTTTTGCTGCTGGAACTTGATCGCTCTTTTCCAGTTCCTGAATACAGAATATGATTTCTTTCACAGAAAAATCATTTGCGGCTTTGACTTTCGGGATCTGCTGACAGCAGAAGTCCATCATTTTAAGAAAACGTTCTTTCAGATCCAGCCGTTTGTTGTGGGCGATCAAAATCCCGATATTTGCAGTCAAACGGGGAAATCCATGTTCTGTCAAACCATCTTTTTTTACCTGATCAAAGTAACGGTCAATGTGTTCCGTCGTGTATGCGGAAAGGGTTATCTCCATTAAATCAAGGTAATATGCTTTTCTCATAGTTTGATGATTCCTTTTGCTTGATGGTAAAGGGCTGGGTAAATGATCGGTTGTGGCACATGCGGTAAGGAAGAAAGGAACAAATGATGCCAAAAGCAGCTTTTTGAGACATTTTGATTTACGGGGGCTCATGGAAAACTCCTTGAAAAATCAGGTGTTTTGGTCAACTTTTTGTTGAAGTACTGCAATTGCCTGCGCTTGGTTGATCCCGCAGACTTCCACCGTTTTATCCCGGGAGGTCTGACCGGAATGAAGGGAAACAGATGATTTTGACACATCAAGGATATCCGCCAGGAGAGCACATAAAGCAGCATTTGCTTTGCCGTCAACAGGCGGAGTGTTTAAAGAAATTTTGATTGCAGATCCATGCATACCGCGCACACCCTGTTTGGAAGCACGGGGCTGGACCCGGCAGGCAATCCGCACAATTCCGGGTCCAACTTCTGTTATTGCACCATTGACCGGTTCAGCCATCAGACGTTTTCCGGGGCTGATCCCGTCGGCACAGGAACTTCCGTCACGGGAATCGCTTTGGCTTCCTGATTGGGTCTGGGAAGTCCGAGGAGTTCATAAACCTGAGCAGCATCCATGGTTTCTTTTTCCAGGAGAGCTTCTGCCAGTTTATCCAGCATATCGCGATGATCGGTGAGGATCTTTCTTGCGGAATCCATTGCTTCATCCACAAGTTTTTTGATTTCCAGATCAATGATCCGTGCGGTTTCTTCGCTGTAAGCCTCGCTGCGGGTGATATCGCGTCCAAGGTAAATATGATCGGAACGTTCGCCATACTGGATCGGACCGAGTTTGTCACTCATTCCGAAGGAGCAGACCATTGCGCGTGCAACTTTTGTTGCGTGGGAGATATCCGCAGAAGCTCCGCTGGTCACGTCTGTAAAGACGATTTCCTCTGCGACTCTTCCGCCCATATCCACTTTCATGAGGTCTTTCATTTCCAGCATACTTTGGGAATACCGGTCTTCCTCCGGAACCATCATGGTCAAACCGAGTGCCTGACCGCGGGGGATGATCGTCACTTTATGCAGCGGCACAGAGTGTTCGCAGAAGATATTGACGATTGTATGTCCGGCTTCGTGCCATGCAGTCAGACGGCGTTCCCGTTCGGGGATCCGGCGGCTCTTGCGTTCTCTGCCGAAACAGACTTTATCCCGCGCTTCCTCCAGATCGTTCTGATCTGCTGCGGTTTTGTTGTAACGGGCGGCAAGAAGGGCTGCTTCATTGATCAGGTTTGCCAGATCCGCACCGGAAAATCCGGAAGTGGAGCGGGCAATGGCATCCAGATCTGCATCGGGCGCAAGCTTGATGGTTTTTGCATGAACATCAAGGATTTTGCGGCGTCCGGCAATATCGGGATAGTCGATAACGATCTGACGGTCAAAGCGTCCGGGACGGAGCAGGGCAGGGTCGAGCACGTCTGCGCGGTTTGTTGCTGCAAGGACAATGACTCCTTCCTGAGTTTCCAGCCCATCCATTTCCACGAGCATGGCGTTCAGAGTCTGTTCCCGTTCATCGTGTCCACCGCCGATTCCGGAAAAACGGGAGCGGCCGACAGCATCGATTTCATCAATAAAGATCACACAAGGTGCGTGTTTTCTTGCCTGTTCGAACATATCGCGGACACGGCTTGCCCCGACCCCGACGAACATTTCCACGAAGTCGGAACCGCTGATTGCAAAGAATGCGACACCGGCTTCTCCGGCGACAGCCTTTGCCATCAGAGTTTTTCCTGTTCCCGGAGGTCCGGTGAGAAGGGCTCCCCGGGGGATCTTTCCGCCGAGAAGTTTGAATTTCAGAGGATCTTTCAGGTATTCCACGATTTCTTTGGTTTCTTCTTTCGCTTCATCGCATCCTGCGACATCATCAAACGTTTTGCTGTTCTGACCGGGCAGGATCATTCTGGCTCTGGATTTTCCGAATTCGGAAGCACCTTTTCCAGCCATACGCATCTGTCGTGCAAAGAGGAAATAGATCAAACCGATGATCAGGATACCGATCAGAATATTGGCAAGGAGAGATTTCCACCAAGAATCCCGTTCCAGGATCTGAACCTGAACTTTTTCCAAACCTTCCATCAGCGCCGGAGTCTTGATCACGCGGGTTCTGTAATAGTTTTTCACATCTCTCAAAGCCGGGGGCGTATCTTCTGTTTGAGTTCCTCCGGAAAGATCAACAACATTCGGTTTTTTCTCCGGGGCAGGAGGTTGAGCGGTTGCAGCCGTCTGTGTTTTTTCAGGAGCTGCTGCGGGTTTCTTTTCATATTCCCCTTCAATCTCCAGAACATTATCTGTTCCGGGCAGGATGACGGCTGTTTTGATCCATCCCTGTTTCAGCCAGAGTTCAAATTCACTCTGGGAGAGATCCCGAGTATTGGCGAGGGAGGGGGTGAATTTATAAATGAAGAGAGTGATGATCATCACGAGCACGAGCAACCAGATAAAGACTGCTGCGGGGGGGCGTTTTGAGGGCATACCCGGCTGCATATTTTTATGATCGGGCAATTTTTCCGGTTTTTTTTCCATAGATAAAAATCCTAATTTCCGGGATAGAGATCCCGGATCTGTTATAAGTTTTTAGGAGGTCGGGTGGGGTGGCAGATCAGTTGCCGTGATGAACCAGAACGAATCCGAGTCCGATCAACAGGAGCACGAGGATCCCGATAATTCCAATAAGGATATACCGTACCTTCTTTTCTCCCGGGGGAGTTGCTTCCTGATTTGTTCCGAGATTTACGGTATCGGGATCAATATCGGTGATAGTAATCCCTGTAACAGTTTTCTGAGTTGTCGTAGTAGATCTGGAACCTTCTTTGACATCGGCATCGAAAAGGACTTCGACACCGCCAATTTGAATGATATCGCTGTTCATAAGTTCCTGTTCGGTGATGGGAACGTTATTGACGCGGGTACCGTTTGTTGAGTTGTTGTCCCGGACGATATAGGTATCTCCGGCGCGGATAAAATCGCAGTGATAGGAAGAGAGAGAGGAATCCTTGATACAAATATCTCTTGCATCTGCGCGGCCAACTGTATGAAGATCATTGGTGAGTTCGAACTGTTTGCCTTTGAATTCGGAAGACAAAACGATCAGTTTCGGTGTGCCAGCCATAATATAAACTCCTTGCAAAATGACGATGCCGGTTTCCGGAAACCGGACACAGTCCTGAAAATTTTATATATTCCTTTGTTATCTCAAAGAAAGATAACACAAATCCTGAAAATTTCAATGCCGGAAACGTTTGAAAATGAAAAAAAAACAAAAAAAAGCAGGAAAAGTTAAAAAAAATCATTAATTCACTGGAAAAAAGTGCAAACTGGAGTTATATTTCCTGATTATCACTGTATTTTAAAAAACAACGGGTGTTTTTTGAAAAAATACTCCAACAAATTGAGAAAGGTAACGGCATATGTCTAAAAAAGAAAATGCACTGATGGCAGCTATGACAATGGAACTGAAAGAAGTTTCCGCATGCGGAAAGACCGCAGAATTCTGCGTTCCCGCAGAAGCAGTCAAGGCTGAATTTGCCGCTGTCGCTAAAGAATTTGCTGCTCAGGTTCAGATCGGCGGCTTCCGTAAAGGGAAAGCTCCCGTTTCTCTGGTTCTTGCAAGATATGGAGAAAAACTGGCAGAAGATGTGGAACGTTCCATCCAGCGCGCGGCTGCAGAAAAAGTTCAGGATGCCTGCAAAGTTGTGGCAATCCCCGATTACAAGGCAAAAGATGATGCAAAACCCGCTGCTGATAAAGCGTTTGAATTCACTTTTACCGTCGATGTCGCTCCCACCTTCGAACTCCCCGCTTATGCAGACTTTGAAATTGAAGTTCCTGCTCAGCCCAACCTCGAAGAAGAAGCCGAAAAAGAACTCCAGTATCTCAAGGAACTCTATTCCGATTACGCCACTGTGGAAGATCCCGCAGTCAGCGGCGATATGCTGAAAGTTTCCTACTCCAGCGATTTCACTCCCGCTGAAGATGCTTCCGCTTCTCTGAAACGGATGGCTGGCGCAGAAGATTCCTGGATCTGGCTCAGCGAAAATGATTTCGTCCCCGGTGCAACTGCTGCTCTGACCGGAGCAAAGACCGGTGATGTTAAAGAATTTACAGCAGAATTCCCCGCAGACTGGCGCGAAAGCGGCCTTGCCGGAAAGAAAGTCGCTTACAAATTCACCGTGAAAGAAGTTCAGCACAAGACCCCCATCACCGATGACAAAGTTCTGGCTGAAAAACTCCGCATGGATGATGTGGAAAAGATGAAAGAAATGCTCAAGAAACAGGCTGAAAACAAGCTCGTTTCCGAACGCAAATCTGCAATCCAGGAAAAACTCGTCGCAAAACTCGTGGAAGCTGTCGGCGCATTCGATCTGCCCAACTCTTCTGTTGAAACTGAAAAGAGAAGAATCTTCTCCTCCATCGCAAACAGCACTGTCAAATCTGAAGAAGATGCAGAAAAATTCAAAGCTGACATGGAAAAACATCTTGCAGACGCTGAAGTCGAAGCACGCAAGAAACTTTCCCGCAACTTCATCCTTACTGCAATCGCAGAACAGGAAAAAGTGGAAGTTTCCCCCGCAGAATTCGATCAGCATTTGGAAGAACTTGCCGGTTACTACCGCTGCAAAAAACAGGATATCATCAAGAGACTTCAGGAAAATGATGCATTCGGCGATTTCCACGCTGACCTCGTCATTGGAAAGACCCTTGATGTCCTTTGCGACAAGGTAAAAGTCAAAGAAGTGAAATAATTCCGGTTTTTAACCGTATTATTTTATGGAATGAGCCAATTCTGCAGGACGCTGACCCGTTCCTGGGGGATTGGCTCGTATAATAAAAAATTGTCTCGGATCACTGAAGGAGAAAGCTGAATATGAGTAAGGCAATGTATGTTCCCATGGTCGTAGAACAGACCGGTCAGGGAGAACGCGGTTATGATATCTACTCACGTTTGTTGAAGGATAGAATCATTTTTCTTGGAACTCCCATTGATGATGCAGTCGCAAATCTGATCGTTGCAGAACTCCTCTTTCTGCAGTCCGAAGATCCGAAGAAAGATATCAATCTTTACATCAACAGCCCCGGCGGTTCTGTGACAGCCGGTCTGGCAATCATGGATTGTATGAAAGTCATCTCCTGCGATGTGAAGACCTATTGTGTCGGTCAGGCAGCCAGCATGGGTGCTGTCCTGCTCAGTGCCGGTACAAAAGGAAAGCGGTTTGCGCTTCCCAACGCCCGGGTGATGATCCATCAGCCCAGCGGCGGAAGTGAAGGAACCGCTGCAGATATTGATATTCAGGCACGGGAGATCCTGAAGATCCGCACGACCCTGAATTCTATTCTCGCTGAAAATACCGGGAACAGCATCAAAAAGATCGCCCATGATACGGAACGCGATTATTTCATGAGCGCTCAGGAAGCCCTGGAATACGGCATCATTGACAGTATCATTCCTCATAAGAAAGCTTGAGGCGGACCATGTCAAAACACACTCATGATGGCGAAGGTGAGATCCCGCGCTGTTCCTTCTGCGGACGGCCCGCCGGATCTCCCGGTCTCGGAAACCTGGTGAGCAGTCCTTCCGGCGCTTCCATTTGTGAAAGCTGCGTGGAACTCTGCCGTCAGTACATGAACGGAAAAGGGCCCGATACAAAAAAGAAGAAGAACTCTGAAATTCTTCCGCTGGAAATTCCCAAGCCGGCTGAAATCAAAGCAGAGCTGGATAAGTATGTGATCGGACAGGAAGATGCAAAAAAGTTCCTCTCCGTTGCTGTTCACAACCATTACAAGCGGCTTGTTTCCCACGATGCAGATTCCGATGACGGAATCGAAATCGAAAAGAGCAACGTACTTCTGCTTGGTCCAACCGGTTCCGGAAAAACATTGCTGGCAAAAACTCTTGCCAGAATGTTGAATGTTCCCTTCTGTATTGCAGATGCCACCACCCTTACCGAAGCCGGTTATGTGGGTGAGGATGTGGAAAACATTCTGCTCAGACTGCTTCAGGCTGCGGATTTCGATGTTCAGAAGGCACAAGTCGGTATTATCTATGTGGATGAAATCGACAAAATTGCCCGGAAAACAGAAAACGTTTCCATCACCCGGGATGTTTCCGGGGAAGGGGTGCAGCAGGCTCTTCTGAAGATTCTGGAAGGTACTGTTGCGAATGTTCCTCCGAAGGGCGGACGCAAGCATCCGGATCAGGAATATATCAAAGTGGACACCACCAATATTCTGTTTATCTGCGGAGGAGCGTTTGTCGGACTGGACAAAATCATTCAGCGCAGAGTCGGAAAACGGGTTCTCGGGTTCAATCAGGATGATGCGGAACAGAAAGAAGTCATTGATCCCAATTCTCCGGAGATCCTGCGTTTGACAGAGCCGGAAGATCTGGTTCACTTCGGAATCATTCCTGAATTCATCGGACGTCTCCCGATCGTCACATCTCTCATGCCGCTGAAGGAGGAGGATCTCGTCAGGATCCTTACAGAACCCAAAAATGCATTGACCCGTCAGTATCAGAAACTGCTGGGAATGGAAAATGTCAAACTGGAATTCAAGAAAGATGCACTGGAAGCCATGGCGGAGAAATCTGTCAAACGCGGAACGGGCGCCCGTGGACTCCGCTCCATTCTCGAAAACATGATGATGGACATTATGTATGATATTCCGTCAAGAGGCGATGTGGAAAAATGTGTGATCACCCGGAAAACTGTTGAAGGCGGGAAACCGGATCTGGTTCTGAAGAAAAAGAAAAAAGCCTGATAAAAGCTCAGACTGTTTTCAAAATAAAAATTAAGGCTGCGGCAAAACATTTTTGCGGCAGCCTTTTTTTGATGGGATCCCGGGGGCTCAAAGTCCGGTGGGAAGCTCCCGGAATGCACATTCGATTCCGAATTCTTCCGCCACAACATTCATGATATTCAGAACGCCGGGGATTTCTGTCCGGTAATGTCCGGCAGCGATCACTGCGACATCTGCTTCTTTTGCGTAATGCCAAGCCTGATGAGTGAACTCACCGGTCAGCAGACAATCGATGTTTTCCGCGATCATTTCCTGGAAGAAGGGGACACAGGCTCCTCCGCCGGAAACGACTGCGACCCGTTTGACGGATTTATCGTCATTGAAGCAAGTGTAAGAGTAGCCGGGGTAGGGGAGATTTGTGCAGAAATCCATGCCGAGTTTTTTTGCTTTGGTCGAACGGGAAAGTTCACCGGAAAAACCGATTTTTGTTCCGTCATAAAATCCGAAGGGACGGATATTTTTCAAGCCCATCATTTTTGCGATCGCGGCATTGTGCCCCAGTTCAGGGTGTGCATCCAGCGGGAGATGTGCCGCATAAAGAGACATGTTGTTCTGTGCAAGCTGAGTGATTCTTGCTGCATCCAGTGAGTGGATCCGCTTGAGACTTCCGCCCCAGCTCAGACCGTGGTGGACAAAGACAAAATCCGCACCGTCTTCTGCTGCAAAATCAAACAGATCTTTACAGGCGTCGACCCCGAACACGGCACGTTTTACTTCTGTTCCCGCATCGAACTGCAATCCGTTGTTGGATGCATCTCCGCCGAAGGCTTTCAGGTTCAGCAATTCATCCAGAAACATTGAAATTTCATACGCAGTTGCCATAGAAAAGCTCCTTTCTTATCGAATCTGTCCGTTTCCGCGGACTTTATATTTGTAAACGGTGAGTTCATCCAGTCCCATGGGGCCCCGGGCGTGGATCTTATCGGTGCTGATGCCGATTTCCGCACCCATTCCGAATTCTCCGCCATCGGTGAACCGGGTGGAAGAGTTTGCATAAACTGCTGCGGAATCCACTTCGTTCAGAAATTGTTCTGCCGCTTCAGCATTATTGGTCAGGATGGAATCACTGTGCCCGGATCCGTAAGTGTTGATATGTTCGATCGCTTCCGGAAGATTTTTCACTGTTTTGACTGCCAGTTCCAGAGAAAGGTATTCCTTTGCCCAATCTTCTTCTGTTGCGGCAATTGAACGGGGAACCCGTGCTTTGAACGGGGGATCTGCATGGAAGGTCACATCAGAAAGTTCTGCATCGATCATCGGTGCAAATTTGGGAAGGACTGTTTCGTTGATCAGAAGCGTTTCCAGTGCATTGCAGACCCCCGGCCGCTGACATTTTGCGTTGCGGATAATGGCACAAGCCCGTTCAAGATCGCAATCGGAATCCACATAAATATGGCAGACACCCTTATAGTGTTTGATTACGGGCATGGTTGCCTGTTCCACCACAGCGCGGATCAAGCCTTCGCCGCCGCGGGGAATCACAAGACTGATGTACTGATCCATCTTGACCATCGCGGAAACTGCTGCACGGTCGGTGCATGGAATCACGCAGACTGCACCTGCCGGCATTCCGGCTTTTTCGCCGGCTTTGCTGATACATTCTGCCAGCGCGATATTGGAGCGGATCGCTTCCGAGCCCCCGCGCAGAACAACAGGGTTTCCTGCTTTCAGGCAAAGTACGGTGGAATCGACTGTTACGTTGGGGCGGGATTCATAGATAATTCCGATCACTCCGATGGGGACGGATACTTTCTGAATGACCAAACCGTTGGGACGGGTGGTTTCCGAAAGGATTTTTCCGACCGGATCCGGAAGGGAGATGACGTGCCGGACTCCATCGGACATGGATTTAATTCTTGCGTGATCGAGCTTCAAACGATCCAGCATTGCAGAGGAGAGACCGGCTTTTGCGGCTTCTTCCATATCGACTTTATTTGCAGCGATGATTTCTGCTTCGGAAGCATCGATCGCATCTGCCATTGCGGCGAGCCATTGATTCTTTTCTTCTGTGGATGCCGTTGCGAGTTTTCTGGATGCACTTTTTGCTTTTGCCCCAAGCTGTTCCAGCATCTGTTTTATTTCTGTCTGATCCATGATCGTTTCTCCATCAGATAATTTTGTGATAGAGGCAATATAGCATTGTTTTGATCAGAGTCAATACAAAAAACAGAGAAACTGAATGTTTTTTGCACCAGTTTTTCTGTAACGGAACGATCGTGCGCTATTTATTTTTTCATTTTGCAGGAAGGAATATTTGTAAAACTGCCAATCTGCTGTTATAGTAAAGGTGTTTTCAGGAAAGAAATGAATGATGCGGAAAATAAAGAAAATCGGAATCGTTATTATTTTATTGTTCTCTCTCCGGGCATCGGCGGATTGGCATGATGATCTGGTGTATGGAATATATGATTACATGGGGTACAATATGATGGAAGCCGACTGGACACCGGTGAACCTTTCTGTTTTTCCCTGCAATCTGGTTCCGTATCAAACGGATGTTTACGGGGTGCGGGTGATCTGTTCTCTGTTTTATGGAAACAATAAAGTGTTCGGTTTTTCGGGAGGGATCTCCCAGGTTGCCGGAGTTCATTACGGTGCGGCCGCCGCACTTCTTTATTCTGCGACAGGCGTTCAATACGGATTATCTGTAAGTCCGGTGAATCTTTCTATTGAGAACCATGGAGTTCAAATCGGGGCTTTTAATGTGATACTGCCCCTTGGAGATACGGTCAACTGGGTTCAGATCGGGGCGTTCAATTATGCGGAAAACGGATTGCAGATCGGGCTGTTGAATCACAATCCGAACGCACTGATCCCATGGATGCCGCTTCTGAATTATTCTCCTCATTATTGAAAAGGCTGGATGAAATGCTGGTGTTGAAACAGGCTGCTCTTGCAGAAACAAAAGTCAAGAATTCCCGTTTTGTAGCGGAGGCAATCCCGGTAAATACCCCCGAGGAAGCAAAAAATGTCTGGCGTCATAAAAAGGAAACTTATGACAACGGCGGACATATTGTTTATGCCTTTGTGACCGGACCCCGGCAGAATATTTGCGGATGCTCCGATGATGGAGAACCTTCCGGAACGGCGGGGCGTCCGGTTCTGGCGGTTCTGAAAGGAAGCGGCCTGACGGATACGCTGATCACGATTGCCCGGTATTTCGGCGGAACGAAGCTTGGTACCGGCGGATTGGTTCATGCGTACAGCGATGCCGCCCGGGCTGTTTTGGATCTGGTTGAAACAAAAGAACTGGTTGCGATGAAAGAGTGGTGCATCAAAATGCCCTATCCGCTCTATAATACGGTTCTCAGCAGGATTCGGGAGCTTGAGGTGGAAATCTTATCGGAAGCGTTCTCCGACAGCGTAACTCTCTCAGGGAGGGTACGGGAGGAAAAATATCCTCTTCTGTTGGAACTTTTACAGGAAACCGGGAACGGCAGGATACAATTTTTGTGAGAGATCGCTCATAACAGGAAGAGAACTGCAGCGGTTTGTTATGAATGATCATGGAGTTTGGAATGAAACAATTGATGGATAAGCTGAAACCAGAACAGAAACTGACGATCCGGGAGATCCGGGAGCTGTTTCAGAACCGGGAGATCCGGAGAGAAGAGATTTATCCTGTTCTTGCGAAAAAAGCACTGGATATCGGCGAAAATTTTTATGCCTATGATATTGCAGAAAAAATCGTTCCGCAGAATGAAACGGTTTTACTGCAGCGGCTTCATATTATGGCGTTGGCACTTGCCAGATCCGGGGCACCGGAACGGGCATCAGAGATCCTTCAGCAGCTTCCGGAATTGGAGAACAGCGAAATCGTGGGATTGAAATCCCGGATCCTGAAAGATGTAGCGGCCAGTACCAATGATGCGAAGTTGAGAAAAGCTCTTTTCCGGCAGGCGGCGGAATTGAGCCTGGAGATTTTTCAGAAGCAGAAACAATATTATAACGGAATCAATTCAGCTTCCTGTTTTTTTATGGCAGGGGAAAAGGAACGGGCGAAAACACTTGTTCTGGAACAGGTCCTTCCCTCCTGCCGGGAAGAATCGGTCCATGATTTGTGGTGGATCGCTACGATGGGGGAATGTCATCTCCTGACAGGGGAGCTTTCCATCGCCGGGGAATATTATAAACAGGCTGCGGAACTTGCGGTTGCTGAAGGAAAACTCGGCAGTTTTTCTTCGACCTTGAAGCAGTTTTACATGCTGGCGGAATTGTTCGATCCGGAAGCGGTCAGGAAGATCGTTGCACAGATGAAATTGCCGAATATTGCAGTTTTTTCCGGACACATGATTGACTCTCCGGAGAGAATGATCCCGCGATTCCCGGCGGATGCGGAAGAACAGGTTCGGGAAAAACTTGCGGAAATCGTCCGGAAATACAATATCCGGATCGCTTATGTTTCCTGTGCCTGCGGCGGGGATATTCTTTTTATAGAAGAGGTGCTGAAAAACGGAGGCGAGTGTTTCATATTGCCTCCGGTTTCTCTGGAATCTACCATCCGGAACAGTGTGGATATTATTCCCGGAGCTGATTGGAGGGGGCGTTTGGAAAAAATCCTTCAGAATGATAACGTTGTTCTTCTTGAATCAGAATGTGAGGAACTCGGAGTGGAAGATGATGTGATCATCTATGACTTTTCCAACCGTTTTCTTTTCGGGGCAGCGATTCTCAGGGCGGAAATGCTCCATTTTCCCCTTTGCGGGGTCTCTGTCTGGAATGGGGAAAAATCCGGAATGACCGGCGGAACCGACAGCGCGATCGCTCTTTGGAAAGCCAAGGGGATCCCGGTCGAAATTGTAACACCGGAGATCAAAAAATGACAAAACGGTCCATAAAAGCTCTTCTGTTTTCTGACGTCAAAGGGTTCAGTAAAATGACGGACAGGGAATGTCTCGTCTTTTGTCAGAATTTTTACAGCGGCATCCAAAGAGATGTTTTCTCGAAATATGATTCAGATATTGCGCTGAAAAACACCTGGGGCGATGCGCTGCATGTGGTGATGGATGACTTGGTCAAAGCCGGACATCTTGCGCTGGATTTGAGAGATTGGGTTTCCAATTTTGATTGGATCGGCGCCGGGGTTTCTTCCAGACCTCAGATCCGGATCGGGCTTCATGCCGGAGTGGTAAGCCATGTGGAAGATCCCATTATTTCCGGGTTCAATTACATTGGCAGAAACACCTCCAAAGCGGCAAGGATCGAACCCATTACATTTGAAGGTCAAGTCTTTGTCAGTCAGGCGTATGCATGCCTTCTGGCTGTGGAACCGGGACATGATCTGATTTGTGACTATGTCGGGATCCGTGATCTTCCGAAACAGGCGGGGGATCTGAAAGTTTATATGCTGAGGCAAATCAGCGGTCTTTCAAAAATTCCACAGCATTCAGCAGTTCCCGGAAATGGTAAATGATGTAATCCGCATGAGCTCCGCAGAACTCCTGTTCTCCCTGATTGGAACGGAAAAACACAGTTTTCATGCCAAGTTCATGAGCTCCGAAAACATCTCTGTACATATCATTTCCGACAAAAATCACTTCTTCCGGTTTGAGGTTCATCCGCTCCAGCGCCATCCGGTACATGCGGGGATCCGGTTTCCGGAATCCGTAATCGCCTGATACAATCGCGAACTGAAAAAAACGGTCGAGTCCGACGGAGCGCATTTCCGGCAAAGCCCAGGCTGTCTGACCATCGGAAACGGCAGCCATGGGATAGGTTTCAGCCAGGATCTTCAGGGTCGAATAAACCCCGTCATACCGATCCAGTTTATAACGGCCGGCGGAACGGAAGAGAATTGCAACTGTCTCCGGATCAGGGAGATTGTTCAATGTTCCGGAACTGTATTTTTTCATGAGTTCGGCAAACAGTTTCACCACATCGAACTCCGGAAATTCTTCTGCACTGTCGTTTTTCTGCTGACGGAGGATGTTGAAATATTCTTCTTTCAGCATTTGCGGAGAGATTTTTACCTGGTAGTAATCCAGGAAATTGGAAACGGTGCGGAAGATATGATCATCGCTTTCGCTGGTATAAATATCAATGACGGTTCCGTTGAGATCAAAAAGCAAACCTTTAATCATTGGTGTTATTCCTTCATCGTTTCAGCGTTAATTTTGCTTCTTCCACCAGCAGCCGCCGGTAGTCGTATGTGAGATAATCATTTCTGGCGATCCGCAAAAGAGTTTTTCCCATGTAGAAGGGCAGCCGTGCTGTGATGGAGGCAAAGGCTTTTTCCCGGTCAGGGAAACAACAGGCATATTCCCAGAGAAAATGTCCGATAAACGGTTCTGCGGCATACTTGTTTCCGGTATGAAGCAGGAAGAAATGCTTGAGTTCCCCGGCGATCCTGCCTGTATCGAAGAGACGGTCGGAGCGATGCATCCGTTCCAGATCGAAGCTGATGACGTGCATATCATCGCCGAAAAAGAAATTAGCCGGAGTTGCATCCCCGTGAACCAGCACTTCCTGATCCTGATACATCAGCGGATCATTGATAAATGCATCTCTCTGATGATAAAAATAATCCGCTTCGCCCTGATGCAGAATGGGGGAGACCTGCCGGATCACGTTGTCATAATAGGAACAGATCTTCCGGAAGTCCACCATCACAGGTTTTGCCGACCGGTTGTGGATCGTTGCAAGGAAATTTGCAAGAGCGGTTAATTTCCGGTAGAGGAGCCCCTCTTCTTTCTGATGGATCGCCCTCAGAATAAACGAGTCAAGAGGATCTCCATAGCAGTATTCCACCACAAGCAGACATCCCAGGGATTCATTGCAGCCGAGCGCTTTTGCGATATAGTGACAGTCACCGAGATATTTCCGGAATTCATTGATATTTTCATATTCCCGGTACATCTTCCGTTTTGCCCGTTCAAAATCAGGTTCATCGGAAGCAAAAAACTTTCCTACGACCCGAGTACCGGTTTCCCGGTCTTCATAAATATAAACCGCATGAGAAGATTTGCTGGCAAAGACGCGGAATCCATTTTTTCCGCTGGAACCGACTTGCGGCATGATCTCCCTGCACAGGTAATCGTACATCGGATCATTGCGCTGTAAACGTCCCTGGTATTCCATAAAAAGATCCTTATATTACCGGATGAAATTGGTTGCAATTTTTTCTTCCTGCAACGGCTGATTGAGGTCCGCTTTCTGCCGTGTCTTCAGGGTGTATGCCATATTCCGTGCAAGAGTGCGCATGGTTTGCAATCCTTCCAGATCCTGTTTGACCTCTTCCGGGGTCGTGCCGTGGGTGGAGTTCCAGTATTGACTCGATACCACGGGCATTTCCAGAATGGTAAAGTATTTGTTGAGTCTGTCAAACGTCGCGCTTGCTCCGCCCCTGCGGCAGTTTACAACACATGCTGCAGGCTTGCGTCTGAAGAGATCGGATTTTGAGAAAAAGATCCTGTCAAGAATAGCGCAGAGGCTTCCCGGAGGTCCTGCATAATAAACCGGAGAACCGACGATCAAGCCGTCAGCTTCTTTCATTTTTGCAGCGAAGTTCTGATAAAGGGCATCCTGAAAGACACATGTGCCTGCGCCGCTGCGGCATTGATAACAGCCGATACAGCCGCGGACAGGCTGATTGCCGATCCAGAAAATTTCACTTTCGATTCCTTCCTGTTTCAAGGTTTCCGCTATTTCTGAAAGAGAGGTGAATACGCAGCCTTTTTCATGGGGACTTCCATTGAGAAGCAAGACTTTCATTGTAAGCGATCCTTTATTTTTGAGAAAATTCTTTGATTCGGACTTCCGGAATCAGCTCGTTGACAGATTCGAACCGGAGATATTTCAACGGACCGTTCCCCGCCGGGATCTGATAGCGGCACTGATACCACATGATACCATCCTTATCCCGCTGCGGAAGAGTTTCTCCGGAAACTTCCCGGTACAGCATGTCGCAGCTGTAAGCATCTGCAAGCTGTTCCGGTCCGTCTCTCCGTTCCGTAGAGACATCGGAATTGGAGATGTTTGTTCCGAAAATCACCGGGAACCGGAATGTTTTTCCGGTTTGTTCTGATTGGAACACATGATATCCCAGCTTGAAGTGTTCTTCATCCAGCATGAACCCATCGAAGAAAAGCTGATATTTGATATTTGTCCTGACGGTATGAGTCACAGATAAAATTTCCGTTTCCTGCGTTTTAACCGGTGCGAATTCCCGGAAGAGCCGCTGCATTGTGATGGAATCCAGTTCCGGATAATCTTCAGAACCGTATTCGGGATTCCAGACCAGGAGGGCGGTGTAGAGCAGATCGTAAAAGATTCCGTTTCTCTGAAGAGTACGGCAGGAAGTTTCTCCCCAGTTGGAAACACAGACCCCCTTTGCACAGGGATTGCTGATCCGTTTTTTCCAATCCTTGAAATTTGTCGGGTTCAAATTGGCAAAACAGAAATCCCAGCCGTGATTGCTGTAAACCTGATCCAGTTTCCGGTCAACAGTCCAGTACCAATGGAAGATTTCCGGGTTGCATGTGATCAGATCAGCCGAAGGATAAAGTGCTTTTTGAGCTTCTTTTCCATCCGGAGCAGGTTTTTCCGCTCCGCCGATGGGTTCCCCGTTGCGCCAATGGGAGTTCAGAAACTTTTCTCCCCAGACAATCGGTTTGATTCCCCGTTCATTGAGCCAGTTTCCGATCCGGTTGATATCCCCGGCATAGAGTTCCGTAACCTCTTTTTTGCTGCATTCCGGACACAAGCCAATGGTATAACATTCATCGTGGCAGATGTGGATCTTCTTCGGATGGATCAATGCAATGACTTCTTCCAGAAGATCCTGAAAGAGCTTATGATATCCCGGATTCAACGGACAGCAGCAATCGGGGAAGGGATCTTCCGGACGTTCCGCCAGTTCCCGGTGTCTGGTCAGAAGATAATCACTG
This sequence comes from Lentisphaeria bacterium, assembly GCA_017456805.1. The sequence goes on along the minus strand of JAFTIQ010000021.1, from coordinate 43,488 downwards.
TGGGAAAGAGAGGGCATTTCAGGGATAACATCCATAAAACGTTCCCGGCAATATTCGACCAGTTTGAGGAACATCTCCTGAGGGATGATTTTCCCTCCGCCGTTTTCTGAATGAATGGAGTTCTTTTCCCATCCGAAACAGTTCTGCATGACCAGCGTTTTGCCCGGATATTCATTCATGAAAGCAGCATATTCCAGCCAGCCTTCGTTGATTTCCGGATGGCTTTTATATTCCAAAGCCCCGCCCAGTTCCAGCATGACCGTATTGTATTTGCACCGCGCTGCAAAATCAATGATCTTCCTGAATTCCTCAAATCCGTGATCCGTCGGTTCCGGAAGATAGAGTTTCAATGTCCGCTGGGGAACGATCGGCGCAGATCGCTTTTCAATCGGAGCAAACCCCTTTTCATTGACTTCCGTAATAATGTCCTGGAGTCCGTAAAAGAATCCTTCATTTCCGGAGGCTTTGATTTCATATCCGGCGGAATGAGTGCTGAGAATAAATGTTTCTTTTTCCAGATCCGGCTGTTTGACAAAACGGATTTCCAGCTCAGAGCTCAGTTTATCTGCAAATGCGGCAAACACATCGGGCAGGGGAAAATCAGCGATGAATTTTACTTTGTGTTGAAATGTGGTGCTCATGATTCGATTCCCTTTTGTTATTTGCGGAAATATAGCATGCCGGGCGCAATATACAAGCACAAAACAGCATCCGCAGAGGGAAATATTTGAAAAATCTGCCGGAAATGATATATTATCCCGGAAATGAATAATCAACTGATCAGCGGAGCGATTAACTATGGAAAAAACTACTTCATCTTATGATTTGCACTTACATTCCTGCTGGAGTTATGATGCCAGGAATCTTCCGGAATTCTATTTTCAGAAAGCACAATCTCTTGGAATGAAAGCATTTGCGATCACAGATCATCATAATTTCGATGTAATCCCGTCTTTGTTTGAGATCGCCCGGAACTATCCGGGGGTTCCATTCTTCACCGGAGCGGAATTTTCAGCAGCCACCCCCTTCGGCGATATGGATTTTGTCTGCCTTGGTCTGCCGGAAAAGCCCACCCCGGCATTGAAGGAACTCAGCGATGAACTTCACCGTTACTGCAATCAGTTCGGGGCAGCATTGGAACAGGTGGCTGAGGCAATGGGCTTTTCCTTTACGGCGCAGGACCGGAGAAATATCATGCGCTCCTACCGTCCGGAATCTGTGATCGATTTTCAGGGAGATACCCACGTCTCCACTGAAAAACTCGGGGATTATATGATGGAACGCGGAATCGTTTCCAGCCGGGAAGAGTGGAACTTTATTATGTGGAAAAAACCGGAATTCCGCCACTTTTTTCCGAAACTTCCTTCCGCTGACCGGGTTTCCGGAATCGTTCATGAAGCGGGTGGAATCATGCTGATCGCTCATCCGTTCCACTATTTCCTTGACAAAGATCTGAACCGGATGGATGCCTTGCGGGAGTTTTCCGGTTTTGACGGCATTGAGTGTGCTCATCCCACCACACCTGCAGAAAACAGTTTCTTCTACCGGGATTATTGTGTCCGGCATAAACTGCTTTCTTCCGGAGGATCGGATACTCATGGGGTATATGAAAATTTCAAAAGCAATTTTGCCTGTCATATCGGTCCGGAATATTGGCTGGATGAGCTGAAAGAACGGATTCCCCTCTGGAATACTTGAAACCATTTTTTCTGATTTTCATTCCGTTGCGGACAATAAAGCAGCAGGTTTTTCCGTTTTGTGAAAGAACACCCCCAAACGTAAGGAGCTTTTTATGGAAGAGAAAAAAATGACCGAGGGGCGTATTGCCCTGATTTCCGCCCTGATCGCAATTCCGGCATCTGTTCTCATCGGTATGCTGATCCATCATTCTGTTCCGGTTCCCGAAGAACCCCTGTTCTGTTCCAGTGATCCTGCACCGGAAGCGGCGGTTCCGGAGATCCCGCGAAAGCCCCGTCCGGAAGCCCCGGCACAGGGAGAACCCCGCAAAGCTCCCCCGGAACCGATGGATCTGACTCAGCTTTATCAGAAAAAAGTGGATCTTGCCGGAGCGGCATTGAAGGAATTGGAAAAAAATTTCAAGAACGGTCAGATCACTTTGATCTCTGTGGAAAAAGCCCGGTGTGAATTTCTTCTGGCAGAAGGGGAAAAATACCGTTACGAAAAGAAGATCCGCAGATGGGGCAGCTCCATTTCCGATCTTGCGATCCGTTATGAGTATGCGAAGAAGTATGCCCGCGATATCAGCCTGCAATTTAAATCCGGCTCCGCGACTCTGCTGGATGTCAATCAGGCGGAGCGGGAGATGATTGATCTGGAAATCCAGTTGAAAAACAGCCGGATCTATACCAATGAAGCCTGGCAGAAAGCCTATGCAGAATTTCAGAAGTCTCCCGGAAGTAAAACCTATCATGCCATGCTGGAGGCAGAACAGGCAGCTCAGCCGAAACGGCGGTTTTGATATTCTTTCGATTTTTTGATCCCGGAGCTCTCCGGGATTTTTTTGTAATATTTTTCTGTTCAACTTGAATTTACAAGCGGACGGATGTATGTTAGATAGAAGGTGGTTTCTTTCTGAAATCACCTTTCTGTATATTTTTTTAGGAGACTTTTTTATGAATTCCGTGGAATTTTCAGAATTGCGGTACGGGATGTTTGTCCATTTCGGCGTGTTCAGTCTTCTGGCGCGCGGAGAATGGGTTATGAACAGGGAACAGATTTCTCCGGCGGAAATGGAATTTATTGCCAAAGGCTTCAAACCGGCAAAGTTCAATGCCGATGAAATCTGCGATCTTGCGGTTGCCGGAGGAATGAAATATATCGTTTTTACAACCATGCATCATGAAGGATTCCGGATGTACCGGACAGATTTGACGAAGTTTAATGCATGGGATTATTGCGGCAGGGACTTTGTCCGGGAGATCATTGATTCCGCCCGGAGCCGGGGATTGAAAATCGGGCTTTATCACAGCTTGAACAACTGGCACGATGCTCCGGATGCCGTGGATGCTCTCGAAAATCCTGAAAAATATGAAGTTTTCATCAAGCATACCTTTGACCGTTTGCAGGAACTTGCCCGGCGGTATGCCCCCTTCGATATCGTCTGGTATGACGGCTGGTGGCCCTTCAATGCGGATGGCTGGCAGGGGGAAAAGATGAATCAGATGCTCCGGGAGATCAACCCCGGATTCCTGTTCAACGGAAGAAACTGTCTGCCCGGAGATTTCGGAACACCGGAACAGCATTTGACCCCGCCTTCGCCGTGGCGTCCCTGGGAAGCCTGCGTGACTCTGAACAATCACTGGGGCTATTATGAGGGAGATGAAGATTGGAAATCTCCGAAGGATGTGATCGACATGCTTCTGAGCTGCGGTTCCAAACGCGGAAATCTTCTGCTGAATATCGGCCCCCGGGGCGATGGTTCCATTCCGGAAAAATCGGCTGAAATCGTGAAAACCGTTGGACAATGGCTGCGGGAAGGCGGCTGGGATGCCATTAATGCCGCAGATGAACTTTCTCTGACTCCGACCCAGCCGGCACCCGGCGAACGCGGTGACTGGGATCCGCATGGAAGGATCACAGCCTCCGGAAACACATTGTATTATACGGTGATGTATCCGTTGAAAAAACTCACCATTGCCGGATTTGTCGGGAAGATCCGGCGGATCACAGCCTCCGGAATCGGGGAGCTGAAATTTGTTCAGAATGAAAGTAAGGTCACAATTGAAATTCCGGAAGTGCTCCGCGGCAGATTTTGCCCGGTTCTGAAATTTGAATGTGATTGTCCTCCGGGAATTTACCGGACCGGCGGAATGAGAGTGCCGGAATGTGATCATCCGAGATATGATCCCATTCTTCCGGACATTCAATATGAATAATAGAGAGTTTGTGCCGCCATGCCGAAAGATAAATTTCAGATAGATATGTGCCATGGACCTTTGTTCAGCAAGATCGTTCTTTTTGCGCTGCCCTTGATGCTGACGAATATTCTTCAGCTCCTGTTTCATGCTGCGGATTTGATCGTGATCGGACATTATTCCAATTATGAAGCGATGGCTGCTGTGGGCTGTACCTCCAGCATGAACAGTTTTTATATCAACGTTTTCATCGGGATCTCAGTTGGATCCAACGTGCTTGCTGCCAAATACTTCGGTGCAAAAGATCCGGAAAATATCAGAAAAACGGTTCATACTTCAATGATGTTTGCACTGGTTGGGGGAATTATTCTTTCCATTGTTGCGTTATTGACAGCCAAGCCGCTGCTTGTTTTAATGGGAACGCCGGAGACGCTGCTGCCGAAGTCCTGCATGTATATCTGGATCTGTTTCGGTTCGATTCCGTTTATCATGCTCTATAATTTCGGCTGTTCCATTCTCCGGGCTGTGGGCGATACCCGGCGTCCGTTCATCTTCCTGATCATAGCAGGAGTGATCAATGTGATTCTGAACCTGGTTCTGGTGATCGGCTGCAAACTGGATGTGGAGGGGGTTGCGATTGCAACTGCTGCTTCTCATATTATTGCAGCCAGTTTGATTGTCCGCACGCTGCTGAAGAGTGAAAGTGATATCAAGCTGCGTTTGCGGGAGCTCCGGATCGATTTCAAGACCCTGAAAGATATGCTTTTTATCGGAGTTCCGGCTGGAATTCAGAGTTCCTGTTTTGCCATATCCAATATGACGATCCAGTCATCGATCAACACGTTCGGTGAGGTGGCGATGGCGGGGACGACGGCTGCTCTGGGGCTGGAAGGAATCGCCTATGTCGGTTCCAATGCGTTCCATTATACAGCGATTTCCTTTGTTGCGCAAAATCTTGGCGGACAGCATTACAAGCGGATCCAGCGCAGTATTTTCTATTGTTTCTTCTGTGCGATAGTTATATCAACCATTATGGGGTGGTCATTCCTTTGGTTCGGAGATACGCTTCTTGCGCTGTACAGTCCGGATCCGGCGGTGATCAAATGGGGGCTTCTGAGAATGAAGATCCTCTTCACAACTTACTTTATATGCGGGCTCATGGATGTGAGCAGCGGAGCATTGCGCGGTTTGGGGTATTCCATGCTTTCAACGATCCTCTGTCTTTCCGGAGCTTGTTTCTTCCGGATCTTCTGGGTGATGTGTATTTTCCCGCTGGACCCGACGATGGAGAATCTGCTGATTTCCTATCCGGTATCCTGGCTGCTGGTGGCAGTTTTTGCCAGTGTGGCACTGGTGATTATTTACCGGAGACTTCTCCGGACAAATTGCCCGCGTCTTGTTTATTGGAGTAAACTCGGCCCCGGCGTTCCCAGGGGATTCCGCTATACCGGAAATCTGAAGTAAGAGAGTATCCTGCGGGAGAAAATCTCAGAGGAACGCGGAAAATGCCTGAGATCCAGCCTGTTCCCCTCTGAAAAAATCTGAAATCAGGGATTTCATCCCTTGAAAATGATGGAATGTGGATTATATTATCCGAAACAGAGGAGACAGGCGAATGTTTTCAAAACTCAAAAAAGTGATCAGTGCATTTCTTTATATTGTTATGGGGTTGATCCTGATTTTTGCCCTGATGATGTTCAGTCCTGCGATGAAACGGACTCATGAAATCGAGCTTGAGTTGGAAAAGCAGAAACTTGTTCTTGAAAGCCGCAAGAATGCGCGGACGGCTCTCCTCCGGGAAGTCCATGATTTGGAACGGAGTCCGGAAGCAATTGAAAAAATCGCCCGGGAACGTTTCAATATGTGCAGAGAAGGCGAAATTGTGATCAAATATGACAGGTAATATTATGGAAGATCTTTTGTATTGCTGTACGTTCTCCGATGCTTCCAGAGATACAGATGTAACTGCTGAACTGCTTGCCGCTATGGGGTGGGATTTTTCTTCCAGACTGGATGCGGAAACCGGTGAAACATGGCAGACCCTTTATTTTTCCGAAAAGTCTGAGGCAGAAGAAGCGAAAGCTCAGCTGGAATCGCTCCGTTCCGCATGGGCAGAACTGGATATCGTGTTCGGCGATGTCACTTTGACTGAGCTGAAAAAAGAAAATTGGGCTGAATCCTGGAAGATCCATTTCAAACCGATGGAGATTTCAGACCGTCTTGCGATCACTCCTCCCTGGGTGGAATTTCCCGCAAAACCCGGTCAGAAAGTGATCATTCTCAATCCGGGATTGAGTTTCGGCACCGGTCAGCATGCCACTACAAAGTTTTGTCTGAGCAAGCTGGATGAGATTGCACAGACCCTTCCGGAAGATGCCTCCATGCTGGATGCCGGCTGCGGTTCCGGAATTCTTGCGATCGCCGCTGTCAAACTCGGCTGGAGCCAGGTTTATGCCTTCGACATTGATCCCGATGCAGTCCGGATCTCTCAGGAAAATTCAGCGGAAAATCAGGTGGATTCCATTCATTATGCAACGGCTCCTCTGCTGGAATATTTCTGCGGGAACAAAATGTTTGACTGCATTGCGGCAAACATTCTTTCCTCCGCATTGCTCGCCGGAAAAAATAAACTTCTTTCCATGCTGAAACCCGGCGGAACACTGATCCTTGCCGGAATTCAGGATGCGGAATTTGAAATTGTCAAACAATCTTTCTGCGCTTCCGGGTGTGAACTGATCTCCACCGCTGAAGAAAACGGCTGGCGCGGCGGGATGTTTCATTACAATAAATAAACCAATCACATAATTAACAGCCACGAAAGGAAATCAAAAATGGCGAAGTCTTACAAGATTGCAACACTGCCCGGCGACGGGACAGGTCCTGAGGTCGTAGCTCAGGGTGTCAGAGTTATCAAAGCAGCTGCTGAAAAGTTCGGATTCAGCGTTGATTTTACAGAATTCAACTGGGGCGGCGACAACTATGTTAAAACCGGAGTCGTCCTTCCCGATGATGCAGTAGAACAGCTGAAAAAATTTGATGCAGTGTTCCTGGGCGCGATCGGCAGCCCGAAAGTTGCTCCCGGAATCCTGGAAAAAGGTATCCTCCTCAAACTCCGCTTTGAACTTGATCAGTACATCAACCTCCGTCCTGTGAAACTGTTCCCCGGCGTTGACTGCCCCCTCAAGGACAAAGGTCCCGAAGATATCGATTACGTTGTTGTCCGCGAAAATACCGGTGACGTTTACACCGGCATGGGCGGCGTTTCCATGAAGGGAACTTCCGACGAAGTCGCAATTCAGGAAATGGTTTACACCCGTGCGCAGGTCGACAGATGCCTGAAGTATGCTTTTGAACTCGCAGCAAAGCGTCACACCAAAGAAAATCCCTGGAGAGGTCTCTCCGAAGAAGATAAGAAAGCCGGCTACACTTCCCAGCTGACCCTCTGCGGTAAAACCAACGTTTTGACCTACGTCTTCAACCTCTGGGAACGCGCTTTCCACGAAATGGGAAAGAAATATCCCACCGTCAAACTCAACTATTGCCATGTTGACGCCACCTGTATGTGGATGGTCAAGAACCCCGAGTGGTTCGATGTGATCGTCACCTCCAACATGTTCGGCGATATCATCACCGACCTGGCAGCTATGACTTCCGGCGGTATGGGAATCTCCGCAGGCGGAAACCTGAACCCCGAAGGTGTCAGCATGTTTGAACCCATCGGCGGAAGTGCTCCGAAGTACACCGGTATGAATGTGATCAACCCCTGTGCCGCAATCCTTGCCGGCGCTATGATGCTGGAACATCTCGGCGAAACCGAAGCTGCAAAAGCCATCGAAAAGAGCGTTGCATTCTGCACCGAAAACAAACTCAAATCCCTCTCTGCAGGAAAAATGGGTTATTCCACCAGCGGAGTCGGCGATCTGGTTATCGAAAATCTCTGATCTGATTTTCAGAACGATTCAACGGCAGTTCCCGGCAACGAGACTGCCGTTTTTTTTCTTGAAAGGTTCTCTATGAGCAATAAAGCATTTGAGTTGTTTACTGCAGTTCCGAAACTTCATAATTGTGCTCAGGCAGTGGCAGATGGTTCCGGACGGAATGATTTGGTTCCGGAACTTGCTGCGTGCGGCGGCGGCCGTGCCCCCGAAGGGCTTTGCGGTGCCTTGCATGCCGCTTTGCTTCTGGTAAAACCCGAACATCGGGAACAGGTCAAAAAAGAGTTTCGGGCTCTTGCCGGAGCTTTGACTTGCCGTGAAATCAAAGGGGAAACAAAGTTCCCCTGTGCAGACTGTGTCCGCACCGCAGCGGAACTAGTGGAAAAGTATCAATAACGGAGATTTCGCATGCTGCCTGATCCTCGGAATTTTGAAATCATTGATTGTCATACCCACCCGTTTCTCGATTTTGAGAACGGATGTATCGGAGCTTACGGCAAACCTGTCGATATGGCAGAGCTTGATTTTGAAATGAAAAAAGCCGAAATCCGCCGTTATTCCGGTTCTCCCCTGGTGAAACACCGGGTGGCGGATTATGCGGAGATCCGGAAGATCAATGAAGATGTCCTGCGGGTCCGGGACCAGTTTCCGGCTTATATCCCGGCAATTCAGGTCCATGGAGCGTTCCCGCAGGAATCCATTGCAGATCTGACAAAACTTTATCAGGAAGAAGGCATCCGTTACATTGGCGAACTCGTTCCTTATATTATGGATACCGGCACGTTCGATTCTCCGGGTATGATGGAAATTCTGAAAGAAGCGGGAAAATTGGGCATGACAGTTGATTTTCATCACGGGACCCGGGAGGAAGTAACTGCTGTTCTGGAGAATTGTCCCGGATTGAATGTGATCCTTGCGCATCCCGGAGAACCCGGCGGCGATTGGGGTGCAAAAGCCAGATTCGAATTCATTGCTCAGCATAAGAATCTCTATATGGATACCTCCGGGACCGGGATTTTCCGCTGGAACATGCTGAGATATGCAGTAGATGTCTGCGGCGCAGACAGGCTTCTGTTCGGATCCGATATGCCCATTTGCAGCGCCGGAATGCTTTTGTACGGCGTTCTCTCCGAAAATCTGACGGACGAAGAGTTCCGTCTGGTTCTTGGCGGAAATTTCAAACGTCTGATTGGAATGGATTGAGAAAAATGGCACAGCGGAAAACGATCAGTGATGTGGCAGTCAGGGCAGGGGTCTCCCGCAGTCTCGTAAGTGCCGTTTTATCCGGACGGAAAAGCACCATCCGTGTTTCCGATGCTACCCGGGAAAAGGTGTTGCAGGCTGCCCGGGAAATCAATTACCGTCCAAACCTGATTGCTCAAAGTCTGCATTCCAGAAAATCATTTCTGCTGGCCTATCTTTGTACCGGCGGCGGGAGCTGGGGCGTTTCCACCCGGCTGCTCCGGAGTATTCAGAACGCCTGCCGCATTCATGATCATTCCCTTGTGATTTATCCCTCCGATTCCCTTGAGGAGGAAGCCCGGAATCTTCAGGCCGCCTTGGAACGGCAGGTGGATGGGATCATCGTTTCCCCTCTGATGAATATTGATAAAACCAACGAGTCCCTGTTTCAAAAAGTGGCGGAAAGCGGAACTCCGGTTGTTCAGATCGGGCAGATCTTTTCCGGAATTCCCGGCGTAACAAGGGATTTTTTCCAGATTGGGAAAGAAGCGGCTGAGATGCTGATTGAATCAGGCAGACGCAACATCGTGATGGTTACCTATGATAACTATTTGGATCCGAATACGGGACCGGCTTCTTATGAAGAATTTCAGGGATTCCGTCAGACGATGGAAAAACACGGATTTCCGGCGGAAGTTGTAAGTGTTGAATTATCAAGATTTTCCGGGATTTCCAATTCCTGCTATAAATCCTCCGTGACAGAAGCCGCATACCGTCAGCTTTCTTCCATTCTTGCAAAGAGAAAGATGCGCCCCGATGCCTTTCTTGCCAGTTCCAATTCTCTGGCATACGGCGCAGGATTCTGCTGTAAAGAGAACGGTTGGCGGATCCCGGAAGATTGTTCTATTATTTCCTGCAGCGATGATATTGTGCTTCCGTCCATGATCCTGCCTTCTTTATCCTGTTATCCTCTTGCAGCCTCGGAGATCGGAATTGCGGCAGTGGAACAGTGTTTGAACCCGGAAGCGCAGGATGTGATCCGGATCGCCCAGATGTACCAGGAAGAAGCAAGTTTTGTGATGTAATATTTTGCAATTTTTTGCAAAATATAACTCCGTATAAAGTTTGTACTTGTATTTCAATAAATTGAGGTTATATTAGTTCAAGATCGTTTACTCTGAACTTTTAGATAAAATTGTCAGGTCCGTGGAGAGAGACGCACTATACTTACCCTAATAATACAGAACCAAGAAACTGAATCACAATAAAAATGATGACTGCAATACAAGAAAAAATTTTAAAAGCCTTATCCATTCTGAAAAACTCATTTTTTAACGAAGGCAGAATTCCATCGCAATCTCAGGACAGTTGTGACATGACAGAACTGTCCAGTATAGAATGGTGTGAATTGTTGCTGAAACAACCGCAGTTTTCCGATAAGTGCAATTGTTGGAATGAGTTTGGCGTTTATACTTGGAACCTGCTGCTGAAGGAGCAACCTCAATTTGCAGATAAATGCAATTGTTGGAATGAGTTCGACCGTTACATTTGGGGCGATTTGTTACTGAGTCAGCCACAGTTTGCCGATAAGTGCAATTGTTGGGATTCATTCGACAGCTATGCGTGGAGCAGTTTGCTGCAAAAACATCCGCAATTTGTTGACAGATGCGATTGTTGGGGAGCATTCGACGGTAAGAATTGGGCAGATTTATTGGAAAAACAGCCGCAATTTTCCGACAAGTGTAATTGGGCAAAACTTGACGGCTGGAATTGGCGCGAGCTGTTGGGATCACAGCCACAATTTTCCGATAGATGTGATTGGGCAAAACTTTCCGGTCGGGATTGGAGCAAATTGTTGGGATCACAGCCACAATTTTCCGAAAAGTGTGATTGGGCAAAACTTGACAGATGGGCTTGGTGCGATTTGTTGGAATCTCAGCTACAATTTTCCGACAAGTGTGATTGGGCAAAACTTGACAGAAGGGATTTGAGTTGGTTGTTGGGATTACTGCCACAATTTTCCGATAGATGTAATTGGGCAAAACTTTCCGGCCGGGATTGGAGCGATTTGTTGCAATCTCAGCCACAATTTTCCGATAGATGTAATTGGGCAAAACTTTCCGGCTGGAATTGGAGCGATTTGTTGCGATCACAGCCACAATTTTCCGAAAAGTGTGATTGGGCAAAACTTTCCGGCCGGGATTGGAGTTGGTTGTTGGGATCACAGCCGCAATTTTCCAATAGATGTGATTGGACAAAACTTTCCGGCGGCAATTGGAGCGATTTGTTGCGATCTCAACCGCAATTTTCCGAAAAGTGTGATTGGGCAAAACTTTCCGGCCGGGATTGGAGTTGGTTGTTGGGATCACAGCCACAATTTTCCGATAGATGTGATTGGATAAAACTTTCCGGCCGGGATTGGAGCAATTTGTTGGGATTTCAGCCACAATTTTCCAATAGATGTGATTGGACAAAACTTTCCGGCGGCAATTGGAGCGATTTGTTGCGATCTCAGCCACAGTTTGCAGGAATGTGCATTTGGAACAAATTAGTTCCTTGCGACTGGGGACTTTTGTTGGAGAAGCAGCCTCAGTTTGTTGAAGAATGTCCATATTATGTGGATAATATGATTGGTTTTTCGATTGGGAAAAGTGAATGTGATGAACGCGATTTTGACTATGATTTCTGCGATGTGTTGAGTGTACAACCGCAATTATTCGATAAGGTCATTTGCTCCTATGACGAATTTGACGGCTGGAGTTGGAGCGAGCTGTTGCGATCACAGCCGCAATTTTCCGATAGATGTGATTGGGCAAAACTTTCCGGCCGGGATTGGAGCAAATTGTTGGGATCACAGCCACAATTTTCCGATAGATGTGATTGGGCAAAACTTAACGGCGACGATTGGAGCAATTTGTTGCGATCTCAACCGCAGTTTGCAGAGTACAGAAAATAAAGCAATTTTCAGAATTTGATTTTACCGCGAAATTTCTCAATTTTTTCGAGCTGGAATCAAGGTATTCAAAAATGAAAAAAAGCACAACTGATAACGATTCTTTGCAGCTGATGCACATCCGGAAGATAACACCGGATGCCAATTGGCATAATGTCCACTATGTTCATCCTTATCATGAATTGATCGTTGTTCTCAGCGGGATCATGCATGTGTCCGGTGTCGATCAGAAATTTGAACTTCATCCTGGCGATGCCGCATTGTATCCGGCAGGCGTTGCGCATTGGGAATATGCTGATGCAAAGGAACCGGTTGAAAACTGTTTTATTGTGTTTGAAGATCCCGATTTTTCCGGAGACCGGATTCTTGTCAATACGGAACAGGGAACTCTTTTACGGGCAATGAGTTCCGCTCTTTATGAATTCTCTCTTGGAGAAGAAACTCTGCCGTTCGAAAATGAATATTTGAAATTAATGCTGAAAATCTTTTTTACGGTGTCGCCTGAATCAAAGAAAAAATCCAAATTTGTTCAAAAAGTTCATTCCTTCATTCTGCAAAATATGGCAATCCCGATCACGCTTTCTGATTTGGCGAAAGTCGCTGGCCTCAGCAAATTTCATTTTCTGCATCAATACCGTCAGGAATGTGGAATCACTCCTGTGAAAGCGTTATGGAATATGCGTTGCACCGAAGCCGTTTCTCTGTTGAAATACACCAGTTTGCCAATGAAAGAAATTGCATTGCGTACCGGCTTTGCAGATGTGAAACATTTTTCCCGCCGCATCAAGGCTTTTTCTGGAAAAAGTCCGGGAAAACTCAGATCCTGACAATGTGTTAAAAAGCAATTTCAGACACCTCTTAGCAATTTTTATCTCTTGTATTTTCAACTGGAAGGATGTATATTGCTTCAAGGTTAAAAAACAGGAAATAGCCCGAGGTCAATTATGAAAATTTCAGAAAGAGCTTTGAATCTAAGTCCTTCAGAACCAAGAAGAATTTATGATGCTGCACAAAAATATACCAATGTTATTGATTTGACACTTGGAGATCCGGATCTCCCGCCGCCGGAAAATATACAGTCCGCAGCATGTCAGGCAATTCGTGCAGGAAAAACCCGTTACAGTGCCAATGCCGGTTTGCTGGAATTGCGGAAAGCTGTTACCGATGACGCCGCTGAATATTATAAGATGCAGTTCGATCCTGCCTCTGAAGTGATCGTCACCGTGGGCGCAATGGAATCCGCTTATTTGTGCCTTTGGAGTCTGCTGAATCCGGGGGATGAGGCAATTATTCCAACTCCATATTGGATCAACTACGGAGAAGTGGTCAAATCTTTGGGGGCTGCTCCCGTCTATGTGGAAACACACCCGGAACACTGCTTTGTCGTTCAGCCTGAAGATATTGAGAAGAAAATTACAAAACGTACCAAACTTCTGATTCTCAATTCTCCGGCGAACCCGACCGGTGCTGTGATCCCCCGTAATATCCTGGAACAAATCGCCGGCATTGCACAAAAATATGATCTGACAGTGCTGTCTGATGAAATCTACAATCATCTGGTTTATGACGGCAAGAGGGCTGAAAGTATTCTCACGATCCCGGGAATGAGGGAACGGACCGCAGTTGTCAACGGCTTATCCAAACGTTGTGCCATGACAGGCTGGCGCATCGGCTGGACACTGGCACCTTCTGCTTTGGTGAAAGCAATGACGCAAATGACGGAAAATATTGTGGCTTGCGCCCCGCTTCCATCTCAATATGCCGCAATTGAGGCTCTGTCAGAAAGAACGGATGAAACCTATATTCTCCGTGAATTTGAAAAACGGCGGAATTGTGTGTTGGAAGAATTAAAGACCATTCCGCAGATTACAACGACAGGAATCCCTGCAACGTTTTATGCGTTTCTTGATATTTCCAGAACCGGGATGACCGGGGAAAAATTTGCTATGTCGCTCCTTGAAAAGAAACAGGTTGCTCTGGTTCACGGAAGTGCATACGGCGGGAAAAGTTATGATAATTTTATAAGAATCGCATTCACCATGAACTGTGCAGAACTCAAAAAAGCCTTTGCGCGGATCCGTGAATTTCTTTCTGAACAGAACAATACTTTCAATAAAGAAGGGATCAGATTATGAAAAAATTTACACTGATGGAACTTGTTGTGATCATCGCGATCGTTACGATTGCCGGGACATTGCTTACTGCATTGGAACCCCCTTTGAATCAGGCAAAACAAACTGCATGTCTCAGTAATCTGAAATCTCTGGGAGAAATTGCGGATCAGTATTTCGATTCCAATGACGAACGGCTTGTTGCTTATGATAATGTCATCTGGCGGGGAAGCGGTCAATGGGGGAACCGTTTTATTGACAGCGGTCTGATCAAAGATATCAGGACACAGTGGCGGAAATATGTCTGCCCTGAAGCTGATTATTCTTCCGTGCCGAAGAAAAATCTCAACTATTGTTTTACCAATTGGGGGTATGGTATGAATTCCGGCTGGCTTGTTGAGGATAAGATCCTTTACTGCGACCGGGATAAAGAAAGCCCTTATCTTGAGGGGTATAAATCTTCCAATCAGAGCGGGGCAGTTGTCAGAAATTGGGCAAAACATCCCGCAAATGTGATTTTGTTTGCTGATGCCGCACTGGGATCACAGCCTCAAAAAGGATATTATCTGATTGATCTGCGCAATAAGGGAAGAGGTTTTTGGGATGCTCATAAAACCAATCGCTGCAGCATCATGTTTCTTGATGGACATGCTGCGGCATCCGACAAGCAAGCAATCGCAAACAGCGGTTTTCCCCTGACTCCTGAAGTTGCTCCGGGGACGATCAAAAAGATAAAAAATCTTTACTGGTACACCTCCGGCGGAACATTTCGCTGAGTCGTTTCAAGCAGGATTTGAAATCATGGATCCGGGATGATGCCGGATCCATTTTTTTTTGCTCACGGTGGAACGCTCCCCAGCCTCAGTTCCCGTTCGGAAAAGTGGCTCGTTACGGACGGGAAATGATCCAGAATCCTCCATTTTTCGGACCGCTGCGCTGAAGTATTTTTTCTTTTTTCAGCATCTCGATGTGTTTCTGTACAGCCGAATGGTTTATTTTCAATATATCAGCCAATTCCTGAATTGAAATATTTCTTTTTTCATTTATCAGCCAGAGAATCTGTTTTTTTCTCGGGGAAAGTTCTTTTATACCACCTTCATTCGCTAATTTCAAACTACTCGTCAGGTTGCTCGTATTGGTATAACTTCTGGGATTTCTGTTCTTTTCCCGGAACTCATTCGGGGAGAGACCTGTTTCCTGTTTGAAGGTGTTTGAAAAGTAGGCGATATTTTTGAAACAGCAGCGGGAGGCAATTTCAGAGACAGATAAATAGGTGTTCTGTAACAGTTTTCTCGCGTATCCGATCCGGCAAATTGTGATCAGACTTTGAATGGAACAGCCGATCTGTTTTTTGAAACGCCGCTGCAAAGTACGGATGCTCAATCCGCTTTTCTTTGCCAACTCCCGTATGGAATAAACCCGGTCCGGCAGACTGTTGATTTCGTTGTATATCGTAAGTATGGGATCCAAGTATTCCATCAAAAAACATTGATGCTCCATCTCGTACATGAACGCAAAAACATCTTTCAGGATGGAACATTCGGAGACGGTTTCCTGTAATTGATTTTCCATTTTTTGAACAATATTTTCGCATAAAAATGTCAATTTATTAAAATTGACCGGATGAAAACGGGCGATTTCCGGAACGTTTTGAAGACATATATGCTGAATACCGATGGTATTGACGATATAGAATGTTTTTAATGTCAGAGATGGCGACAATATATTGAGAGAGGTGCTTGTAAATTGGGGTGCGATGACAATCACATCTCCTGCACCGAAGGGAATTGTTTCATGGCGATGCCGGAAGGTTCCGGTTCCTTGAATGATAAGATAGAAAATCCAGGAGTCATCCCGCTTGATCAGGTGGTGTGCGTCTTCGGAAGGGCAGGTTATTTCTCCGATGGAATCCAATAACAGGAGCGATTTTTTAACATTGCCGGCTGTGATATTTTTTCTTTTCCAAATGCATTTTACCGTATGATCAATACGGCTTTCACGATAATAAAATAAGGCTTCTTTCATGGGGTTATCCTTGTGTCGTTATTACTTAAAATATAGACGCAAAAATGCAAATGTCAAGGCTTGCTTTTTAATTTTCTGCAGATTATATTATTGCCGCAAACCGAAAAAAACGCTTTAACAGTTTTAAGAAACTTCTAAAACAAGGATGTTTTGCAATATGTACGAATTTGAATTCGGTATTTCCAGAAAAATCATAAATCCGCCAATGAAAATGGGGCTTGCCGGGTACTTCAATACCAGGATTTGGACAGATGTCCTGGATGATCTTGAGGTTCGTGCAGCAGCATTCCGCAGCAGGGGGAAATTATCATTCCTGATCCAGTATGATTTAATCGTGTGTCCGCCGGAATTGTTCCAAATGGTCCGGGAAAGATTGCAATGTACGGAATTGAAGGAGTGTGATCTGTTAGTGACTGCGACGCATTGTCATACGGCTCCGGAGGTCCGGAGAGGACGGGGCGGCTTTTGTGCAGAATATCTGACCTTTGCCGCGGATCAGACTTTGGAAGCAATCCGTGAGGCTGTGAAGGATTTAAGCGAATGTATTTCCACTGAAACCGGATATGCCTCGAATGCAGAATGCTGTTTCAACCGCCGATTCTGGATGAAGGACGGAAGTGTTCAGACGAATCCCGGAAAACTGAATCCTGATATTTTGCGTCCTGAAGGAGAAATCGATCCGGAAATCCCGTTGTTCCGATTGAAAAATAAGGCGGGTCGGACTTTATTGCTGGCTTCGATCTGCAATCATGCGGATACGACCGGCGGAAATCTTGTTTCCGGAGATTGGCCCGGTTGGACACGGCGTATCATTGAATCTGAAATGAAAAACGGGGATATGATGATGCCCCTGATCGGCTGTTCCGGGGATATCAACCATTTTGATGTAACGATTCCCGGCGACCAAACATCTCCGGAGGAGGCAGAACGGATTGGGCGCAGTTATGCCGAATCAATCAAACTGCGCATGAATTCTTTGAAAAACTGCAATGCTTCGTTTGTCAGCAGATGCACTTCTTTTCAGATTCCATCCCGTGAGATCTTTCAGGAGGAACTCGCTGAGGCTGAAGAAATTCTTGAAAAATATAAAGATATTGTTTTTACAGCCGACACTGCAAAGAGTCTGACGGCAGAGGATTTTGCGAAAAAAACGCCTGTCGTATTGAAATATTTTGCAGAAGCATTGATGGATCGCCACCGGAATCCGCAACAGTATACCTTTGAAATATCCTTGTTTGATTTTGGTTCAGCAGTGATCATTGGAGTGCCCTGTGAACCATTTACAGCGACGGGTCTGATTTTGCGGAAACAGATTTTTTTCGGAAAAACTGCGCTTGTTGCGATTTTGAACAATGGCAGCGGAACCGGGTATTTTCCGAATCTCTGGAACTATGGCAGGGGCGGTTATGAAACGACTCCACGTTCCAATCAATTCTCAATTCATGCTGCAGAAAAGGTTTTGGCGGCAGCAGAATTGATCAAATAAAAAAGAAACAAATTTTAAAATTAAGGAGCAAAAATGATGAAAGAACAAACAAAAAATGTGTTTGAGAAGTTCCCATGTTTTACATTGATCGAACTTCTGGTTGTGATCGCAATAATAGCAATTCTTGCGGGGATGCTGCTGCCGGCGTTAAATCAGTCCCGGAACAAAGCAACTGCTGTGAATTGCCTCAGCAATTTGAAACAGCTTGCATTGACAGCCAGTCAATATTTTGACGATAATGATGAAAAACTGGTTGCGAATGATGAAGAATCATGGAAGGGAAGATCCCAATGGGGATATCGTTTTTACGATTCGGGGCTGATGACGAATTTGAAAACGCAATGGAAACAGTATGTTTGCCCCAAAGCGAATTACAGTGCAGTAGAAGAAAAAAATATTGAGTATTGCTTTACCAACTGGGGATATGGGATCAATTCCGGCTGGATCGTTCATAATAAAGCGCTCTATTACGACCGTGATACAGTCAGTCCTTATCTTTATGGATATAAATCCGACAAGGTGAGCGGAGCGATTGTCCGGAAGCATGTTCAGTCTCCGGGCAGTGTGGTTCTGTTTGCTGACAGTGCATTGGGAAGCAGTCCGCAAAAGGGATATTACCGGATCGATCTCAGGACCAACGGCAGAGGTTTCTGGGATGCACACAATGCGAACCGCTGCAACATTGTTTACCTGGATGGTCATGCAGCTGCGTCAGACAAATATGAAATCTCCAGAAGCGGTTTTCCTCTGAACAGCGATGATGTTCCTTATACAATCAATAAGATCAAAGATCTCTACTGGTATACTTCCGGTGGTATGTTCCGCTGATTTTTCCAATGTTCAGATCAAGGTGAGATAATGAAAAAAATATATATCAGGATTCTGATGCTGGCACTGTTTTTCAGCGGTTCTTATGCTTGCGCCCAAAACGTAACACGTCCGAAGGCAGTGGATACAGAAATGCAGGGAATTACATTTCCGGCAAGGTGCAGTGAAACCGGACTTTCCGCAGGGCGTGCATATCCGGGCGCAAAAAGCTGGTGGGAACAGGTTCCGGAAGGAATCATGATATATTATGATTTCACCGGAGGTGGACGGTTTGTGGGACTGGAGCCGAGATTGAAACTGCCCTATGCGCGGGGGTATACATTCACCTTTGATGTTTTCCAGAAAACAGAAATCTACGGATCGGTTCTGGAGGGCTCCGGAGGCTCCCTGCACACTCCGTCAAAAATCTATGAACCCGGGAAAAATCAAACGCTTATCATCCGTTCAAACGGTCCATTTGTACCGGATAAAGGACGGGAAACAACCGGGCTTGCAGAGAAGATTTTCTTTGGGATCAGACGGAATCCATCCCTGCCGCTCAAAGGAAAAATACTTTTGCGTTCCTATGAATTGCGCGGTGCAAAGAAACCGGAAGGAACACCAATTGCGGCGGGGACAAGCTGCCGTAAACCGCTTTATGAGATCCGTGGAAAAGAGTGGAAAAATATTCTGTTTGCCGAATGGCATGAGGAGAGTAATGCGCTTTTTGTTCCGGATATTGCTCTGCAGCCTGCTGTTCTTGATGTGGATAAAAAACAGCTGGATCCGCGCCATTTTTCCATTTGTGCATGGATTTATCCGCGAACCGACCGCAGCGGATACCGTTATATCGCATCTGTGAGCGGGCGCACCCCTTCCGGTCATCTTATGGAATTCAAGTTCTCTCTTTATGACATGGTTCCGGAACTTGCCTCATGCGACAAAAATGTCTGGCGAGGTGTGATGCGTTACTACAACGGGCTCCGGGCCGGGAAAAATGGACA
Organism: Lentisphaeria bacterium; assembly: GCA_017456805.1. Next base: position 24,110 of record JAFTIQ010000021.1, on the reverse strand, counting down.
GGAGTCAGTCCCACTTCTTCATTGTCCGAAAGTTGAGGCAGGACAATGGAATTTCATCGCTGCAACATTCAACGAAGGTGAGTTCAAGGTATTCCTGAATGGTGCTCAGGTTGGGAAAACGGTATTTTCCGACAGAAAAGAAATGCTTTTTTCCGCTGCATTGCCGCTCAAGATCGGGCATGGATTCGATGGATCCGGATTTGACGGTCTCATTGACAATCTGGCGATTTTCAACTGTTCTCTTACTCCGGAAGAGCTTGAGTTCCGGCGCCGGCAGCAATTGAAACTCTATGAGAACAGGAAAATTGCTCTTGTTTCCCGCCGTGAACATCTGTTTGAAAATTATGACCGTTATTTTCAAAAACCACTTCCGCTGACGGCTGAATATTTGAGAACCTTGCAGACAAAGACCGTTCCGTTGAAACCTTCGGATTTTACAGTTTCTTTTTCCGGGGGGACAAATATGATTCATCGGAATGGGAAAGCGGAATCTTCCAGCGGGATCATGCCGCATGGTCCTGTTGCCTATGCGGATGATGTTGTTGCTGATTTTTCCGCGGCGGGGCAGCGTTATGTTCAGGTTTTGGTCAGCAGTCAGGAAGCCTGGAATGAGAAGAACGATTGTGCAGGGGCGATTCAGCAAATCGTTAATGCTGTCCGTTTTGCACCGGAAGCACGGATTATTGTGCGGGTTCTTCTCAGACCTCCTGCATGGTGGTTGAAAAAACATGCTTCAGAATTGGATCGGACAGAAGATGGGAAAACTTCCGGGCAACCCAGCCTGAGCAGTAAAATTTGGGTTCAGGATGGATGTGCCGCGCTGACCCGGTTGATTCAAAAAATAGAAAATCATCCAGAGATCGGCAGCCGTATTGCCGGTTATCTGCTTGCCGGAGGCAGAGCCAGTGAATGGTACTGGTTTGCTTCCAACAAAGGATGGATTGATTATAATCCCAAAAATACAGCCCGATTCCGTGACTGGCTGCGGACTTATTACAAGAATGACGAAGCCGCTCTCCGCCGTTCATGGCACGATAATAAAGTGACTTTTGAAACAGCAATGATTCCTTCCGGGAAGCTGCGCAGAAGATCTGAACACGGTTTTTTCCGGGATATGAAAGCCTCCCGGCAGGTCGCAGATCATTTGCGTTATATGTCATATATTGTTGCTGAGGATATTGCGGCATTTGCAAAAGCTGCCCGTAAGGCTTCCGGAACAAAGAAACTGATCGGTATTTTTAATGGATATTCAACATGGCATGATGATTTAAGCAATCAGGGATTCCTTTGTTTTGACAAGGTTCTGGCAAATCCTGATATTGATTTCATTTCTTCTCCGCTCTGCTATATCAACCGGCGGGGAGGAGCCGCAGGCGATAACATGAACGGTTATCTCGCCAGTATTCTGCTGCACGGAAAGTTTTTCTGGTGCGAAGCCGATGTAAGAACCTGTTTTTCCAATGAAATAAATACACGCTATTTTACTCCGACCCTGGAAGAAACCCGGAGCGTGAACTGGCGTACATGGGGAAACTGCATGACACAGGGAACAGGGTTATGGTGGGTTTTGCTTTCGGGAAACCAGACGTTCCATGATGAACGGCTGATGAAAGATATTGCATCAATGACCTCCGCCGAAGAGGAGCTTCTCAACCGGAATCGGCTGTCTGTTGCGAAAATCGCAGTGTTGTGTGATGAAGAGAGCATGTTCTATGTCAATGCGTTTCAACCTCTCTTTCATGCGTGGAACAGAGAGGCGCGTGAACGTCTCAGCAGAATCGGTGCACCCATGGATTTCTATTTGCAAAGTGATCTTGCCGATCCTAACATGCCGGATTATCCGCTCTATGTGTTCCTGAATTGTTATTATGTCACCCCGGAAAAAATAGAACTTATCCGAAAAAAGATCTCAAGAAATCAGGCTGTTACGGTCTGGTGTCATGCACCGGGGTATCTTTCGGAATCCGGGCGTTCCCGGAGCACCATGAAACAATTGACAGGTTTTTCCTTTTTTGAACAGAGAAACAAGATCCGGGGAACATTGCAGCTGACAAAAAAACATCCTTTTACGCAGTATATGATCTCCGGGACAGAAGAGTTCAATCCGGATCCTGTATTTTATGTAAGACCGGATTCCAAAACGGAAATTCTTGGAACTCTGAACGGGAACCCGGTACTTGCAGTCCGTAAAAATGAATGCGGAACACAAGTGTTTTCAATGCTGCCGCCGTCAGCAGAACTGATGCGGGGGATTTGCCGTACTCTTGGGATTCACTTGTACAATGAACAGGGCGACGTTGTGAGAGCCAATGCAAATCTGGTTATGATCCACGCCTCCACAGCCGGAGAGAAGAAGATCAATCTTCCCTGGTCTGGTGATGTGCTGGAAATCATTTCGAAGAAACGTTATCCTTCCGGGAAGATCACTTTAACCATGAAATTGGGTGAAACAGCTTTGTTTATGCCCGTTCATACTCAAAAATAACCTCAGAGAGAAATCAAAAATGAAGAAAGAATTAATTTACTTCATCCGTTGGGAATTGGTGGAGGAAAAAGACGTGGAACGCGTCTTGTCACAGTTGCCGGAATGGGGAGTTGAAAATATTGTTGCCCACCCGAAATGGTTCCGCAGGGATGGGGAAAGCTATCTGAAGAAAATTCAGAACCTGTTGGAAAAATATCATCTGCGTTCCACAGCATGTCATGCTTTATGGGGGTCGGGAAATGATTGCATCAATCCGGATCCTGCCATTCAAAAAGAGATGATCCTGCGTCAATCAATTTTTATGAAAGAACTTCAAATGCTGAATGTGAAAACGTTCACGATGCATCTCGGATATCATGGAGAAATCAGTTTTGAAGAGAATTTCTCCCTGCTCAGAGAAACGCTCGATTCCCTTCTTCCTGTCTGTGAAGAAACCGGAATCATTCTTGCATTGGAAAACGGAGGGGAGTCTTTGAAAGTCCTTCAGAAGATGGAGCAAATCGTAAAGAATTATCGTCATCCGAATCTGGGAACTTGTTTTGACTGCGGACACGCAAACAGTTACGGCGGAGGGGTTCGCAATCTTTTGGAGGTTATGAAAAATAATATCGTGACCTGTCATTTGCATGATAATTATGGTGTACACGATGATCATAATCCGCCGGGGCAGGGAAACATCAACTGGCAGGAATTGAATGAGCTGCTGGATACTCTGCCGCGTCTTTGCCATGCAGAAACCGAATCCGGAGTTTGGGACAAGTCTGCCTGGAATGCATTTTGTGCAGTCCTCGGAAAACCGTTGAAAACACCTCAGGAACTTTTTAGGAGGAAAACAGATGATGGACAAAATTGCTGATCAGGAAAAAATAACGATCCGGTATATCCGGAACAAAAACCATCATGATGTGATATATTCTGCTGCGGCATCGCCTGATGACAAGATTTATTTTGCATTATGTGCAGAAGTCGGGTTCGGCGGAAGTTTTGCTCAGATCGTTTGTTATGATCCGGTGACAGATTCGTTGAAAGATGTTGCTGATTTAGCCGATGTTATTGCTTATCCTGCGGAGGATAAACTCCGTCATCCGCATTCCAAAATCCATACAGCAATGTGTTTTACCCCTGCCGGAAAATTGATTGCGGCGACTCACATGACTGCCCCTCCGGTGGGCGAAGACAGTTATCATTACTGGAACGTGACCAATGATCCGGAACGGAAATTCCTGGGATCACATTTGATTACTTATGATCCGGCAACAGGGCTGACAGAAGATGCCGGCGTTGTCGTTCCGAATGGGGGCGTCAGATGGATGACTTATAATCCTGAACGTGAGGAAGTATATATGACAGGTTTCCTCCGCTGTCATTTTTACAGTTTCAATCTGAAAACAGGCGAATTGAAAGATCACGGGCGCATTGCAGAACATGATTTTCTCGGCCCATGCTACTGTCCGGCAGATGGAAGGGTATATACCTCCGACAGTAAAGGGAATTTTTTGCGGTTCTCCCCGGAGACCGGAACGCTTGAACAGCTTCCGTTGGGAATCCCGGATGATTTCTGGGCATCCCATAACGGCAGAGGAATTTTTAACCTGCTGCCGTCCCGGGACGGGAAAAAATTGTATGGAACGACGTGGATGACTCATCATATTTTTGAATACGATCCCTTGAATGGCCGATTTGGAAGTATGCGGGATCTGGGAACATTAGGTGATGAAATTGCCGGGCCGGATCATTACGCTGAAAAACGGTTCTTTCCGCGAATGTTAGTGATCGGACATGATGATCATCTCTATTTTGCAGGATACAATGCAGTCCCTTCCAAAAGGATTCCGCCGCATATTTTCAAGCTGAATCCGGATACACTTGAACAGACGGATCTGGGGCGTATCCAAGTGGAGGGCTTCGCTCACCTCGGCGTCGTCGCCTCCGGTTGCTGTACCAGTGACGGAACCTTATATTTCGGCGGGGAGCGCACAGGAAAAGCCGAAGCTCTTTCGTTCTGTATGTACAATGAGAAAGGGGTCGATAAGACACCGGAAGAATCTTTTGCAGATTGCAGCTTGAATAATAATCCGAAAATTTCTCTGCAATCCCCTGTTGCAGGAAAATATCATGAAATTACTTTGACAGATAATCAGGTTTTTATCCGCAGGGGAACACTGATCGTACAGGAAGAAGGTATGTCCGGAACGACTCCGCTGATTCCCAGACATGCCGGGCGGATCAGTGCTCTGGCTCAGGATCCGCAGAGCGGAGTCATTCTGGGAACAACTCATGGAGAAATTCCAAGACTTTTTGTCTATTATCCGGATGTCAGATTCTTCCAGCCTTTGAATACCTTCGGAAAGCATGGAGAACTTTGCCGTTCAATGCTCATTCCCGGAAACGGAAAACTTTACTTCGGCACATGCGGGAATGGAGAAGGGGCTCTTTATGAATATGATTTACAGGAAAATCAAGGGGCATTCAATTTTCAGAAACGCTCTGACCGCGGCGAATTTATGAAATATTATCCCATGCCTGCGGAAAAATTGAAAGCCATCCGGAATCTTGGCTCCCCGGCTCCGGGGCAGGGCATTTGGTGTTCCATCGCTCTGAATGGAAAAATTTATGGTATTACGCTTCCCGGGGGAGATTTCTTTGCCTATGATCCGGCAGCTGAACAGTTTAAAATATATCCGTGTTTTGACCAATGGATCATGGAACCTCAGAATATTCCAGGCGTTCTGATGACTTTTGAATCCAAAATCTATTTCAGCGGACACCACGGTCATATCATCCTCTTTGATCCGGTGACAGAAACCTTTTCTGAAACCGGTATGAAGGTCCCATGCGGAGCCGGACGGGAATATCTGACCTCGGTAAATTGCGCCGCTGATACTGGAAACGGTGTTTTTTATTGCGGGACAAATGCTGACGGCATCCTGTTCCGTATGGATCTTGCTGCAAAACAGATTTATTCTCTGGGGCGCCCCGTTTCCGAAAATAATATCCGGGCACTGGCATATAACCGGGATCATGTTCTGTGGGGCATATCAGGACTCGATTCAGATGTGTGCCATTTGTTCCGTTATACTCCGGAAGAGGGATTCAGCGACGAAGGGATCTTGCGTGCAAGAATGCCTGAAACATGGATCATTCACCGTGCTGACGTCATGCTGGTTGGACTCGATGGAGAAATCTTTATCGGCGAGAATGATGATATTTCCCATCTTGCAGTCTTTCTGCCTCCTGTAAGAAAGTGGGAGATGCAATATACTCCATAATTTGCGGAAAATCCCCTTTGATGTTCTCCGGGCAGGAATGAGTGCATTAAGAAAATTTCATTTTTTTTCATATCCTGCTTGAAAATGTTCTAATCTTGCGCTATATTCTTTTTCAGGATGATAAATCGGTTTATCATAAAATAAGAGATAGAAAACAGGGAGGAATATTTATGCGGAATGAATTCAGAAGATCATGTTTTACTCTGATTGAACTTTTGGTTGTGATAGCCATTATCGCGATTCTTGCTGGATTGCTGCTTCCGGCGTTGAACAGCGCAAGAAAGAGTGCTCAACGCGCCGGTTGTGCATCAAACCTGAAACAATGCGGACAGGTCTTCCAGTTTTATGCCGCAGATAATGAAGATTATATCATGCCGCTTGATATTAAGGATGGCAGTTCTACTTTAGGTCTCCTTGCACATGTGCAAATCATCAACTATACAAAAACAAATTATGATGCTGTAAAACGCAGAAAATATGTGCTTTACTGCGAACGCGGAGAAAAAACAGCGTTTACAGATTATGGAAATCTGAATATGCAGAACTCCTATGTACCGTGGTTTGATCCCAAGACTTCTGCGATTTCCATTCCCTATTCTTATGCTTTCAATGCAATGCTGTGCTGGTATCCGAGTTACGCCTCCACTACTTCTTATGGTACGATTCTTCATCGAAAAGTTCATTCTGTGACAAGTGCTTCCGGTTCCTTTTTGATGGGGGATGGATCCAACCGCGTTGCTGTTCCGTACAGTCAGTATTTTATGATCCGGCACGGAAAAGGGGTCAATACTCTCTGGCTTGACGGGCATGTGGAATTCATAAAGCATAGTATGTCTGATGGAACGGCGATCGTCGCCATTGAAAAGCCCTATCGCTATCTTTTCACTACAACGCGTGAAAATGCACCTTGGCAATGGGTGAATGGAACTGCAAAATGATCAGGTTCGCCCTGATCATTTTCCGCTAACCTTTTTCACAAAATGAAATTAAGCAAAACCTATTTATTTTTGAAATGATAAAACGGTTTATCGAATAAAAACCAAACAAGTTCAGGAGAAAGAAAAATGAGCTTTGCAAATGAAAAAAGAAGTATTCTCTTTACCGGTTATACCGCTATGGGGAATGGTCTCACCTTTGAACAGTTTAAGGAAGTTGCAACAAATGCCAAAGAAGTCGGTTTGACACATGTCGATCTGGGCAGTGCCATGCTTGACCGCTCCCGCTGGCAGCTGGATAACAATGGAAACTATGAACCCGGTTATGATTTTTATCCGGAATATACCGCAGCGTTTGCCGATCCGTTCAAGTTCCATTGTCCGAAAGCATTGGAAAAACATCTTCCTGCCGATGTGATCAAGGCGAATCATGATGAACTTGCCCGCCGTGCGGCATTTCTGGAATCCATCGGAATGAAGGGTTGTATCATCGGTGCGTTTCCCCAGTGGCTGCCGGAATCTGTTTATCAGGAACATCCGGAATGGCGCGGTCCCCGCTGTGATATGCCGTTCCGCAGCCGCAGAGCTTATTTTGCGCCTTGTGTTGATAATGAAGAAGTGCTGGATCTTTATCGGGAAGTCAGTTGCGAACTCGGAAAGATCGCGCCTTGTCTTGACACCATGATTTTCATGACCAATGACTCCGGAACAAGTTTCTGCTGGAACTCAAATTCCTATCCCGGAAAGAATGGTCCGGAAGCATGCAAGCACCGTACCATGGAAGAGCGAGTGACCGGCTTCCTGAATGCCCTGGAATCCGGAATGCCTTCTGCGGATGCGCTTGCCTACAACGCATGGCAGGGTTTCTGGTGCTTCAGCGGAAAAATCTCTCCGCACGAAGGAAATATGCGGAAAGAAAACATCTGGTTTGTGCGCCCGCCTCAGGATAAACCCGTTGCTTATGAAAACCCGCTTTCCATGATCGAAGAACTGGAAAATGCTGTTCTTGCAAACCCCGATGTCATTGTTGTCAATATTGAACAGACTCAGCATTTGTTCAAGAAGGGCGGCGTTTATTATGAACTGCTGAAGAGATATCACAAGTCCACCAACGGCATGACTGACCGCGTTCTGTTCCTGAAAGATCTGATCGGATCCATGAAACTTGATGATGGAAATGATCTGCTGGATGCATGGCAGTATCTCTACCGGGGAATCGATGATACTTCTCTGAAACATCTTTTCTATTACAGTGTTGCGCTTTACGGTGCTATGAGCTGCCGTACACTTGTCCGGCCTTTTGTGCCGATTCCGGAGAATCTGACAGAAGAGGAAAAATACTATTACAAGAAGCATGTATTCGATTCCCTTGACCGTCAGGATTATGAGCTTGATCTCCTGAACATTCATGGTTTGCGCAATGTGTTTCAGGGGCGTACTCCGGAAGAAGCCGACCGCAGCGTGATCTGCTGGAATTCCATTCTGACATCTCTTTCCAAAGCAAAAGCCTCGTATCAGAAAGCGATGAACAATGCCGGATCTGACAAGGAATATCTCAAAGATTCCCTGCGCCGTCTGGACTTTCTGATGTGCGTTCTGAAGAACCTGCGGAACTGCTGTCAGTTCCAGGCGATCCTTGACCGTGCCAAGAGTGAAGGTTATTCCTCTCTTGCCAACTCGGATATTCTGGAAGTCGTCATGCGCGATGAATATGACAATTCAACGAATATGATCCGACTGCTGGAAGATGGCGGAGCTCCGCTGCTGCCCCTGGCAAGCACGCCGGAAAATGAAACCACATTCCTGTTCGGTCCGGATCTTGCAGATCAGCTGCGGAAGAAGCAGGAGATCATGATGAAAAACTGGCGTGATTCCCAGATCCTCTTCAAGTTCAGAAACAGATTCCATGAAAGAGCCGGATCATGAGATATTTACTGATTTTTCTGTTCCTTGCTGCCGGACTTTCGGCAGCGGAACACCCGCATTTGCTTTTTTCCAAAAGTGATCTTCCGGCATTGCAGGCGAAGATCAAAGCGGGAGGGATCCCGGGAAAGGCATATCAGCAGCTGCTTGCCCGCTGTGCAAAACATCTTCAGTTGAAATCTGTTCCGGCGAAGATTGTGAAATCTCAGCTTTCGGATGCCAAACTGGATGCTCTCAGTGAGCTTGCTCTGGCGTGGCAGCTTTCCGGAGAGGCAAAATATCTGAATGCTCTGGAACGGCTGATTTCCGATGCCCGGCTCAAAAAGATTGATCTGATCAAAACAGGGCATCATGTTCCTTACATTTTTGACTGGGCATACTCCGGATTGAGCGCGGAGAATCAGAAATATCTCAAGGATATGATCCTGAATGAATTGAAAACCAATCCGAAAATGAGCCGTCATCCGGCATTTTCCATTTTCGGAAACTGGGGCTATTTCATGTATATGCCCCATTCCATCCGCTACCGCGCTGTGTTGAGCGGGCACCCGGAATTCAATAAAGCAGGGTTGGATCGTGCGGCGCTTGCAATGAAGACACAGCTGAACTATGCGATCCTTCCCGGCGGAGCTGTGACGGAACATGGAGCTTATTTCAACTATCCCATGGTGATCAACGGAAGCGCGATCCTGATGCTGGAACGGAAAGGCTATCCCATGGTGGCAGGCTCCAATCTGCCCAAGGTTGCGGAATGGATCCTGTTGGAAACGGCACCGATGCGCCCCTTGCGATATCTGCCTCTGGAAGATTGCAATGTGCAGGATCCGGAAGAGTATGTTTTGCGGCTTCTCGGATGTTTGATGCCGGATTCCAAAGCGGTCGATCAGCTTCTTCTCTGGGCTAACGCAGAAAAGGAAGGTGCTCCGGATCCGATTTCCGGGATCATTTATCACAAAGTCCCGGAGAATGTAACACCGGAATCTTTTGCCTTGAACCGGTTCTATCCGGAAATGAATTTGCTGCTTTACCGCTCCGATTGGAGTGAGAACGCACTTCATTTTGCGTCGGAAGCCATTGTTTCCCGGGGACATTCCCATTCCGATGTGGGATCCTTTGTTCTGCATTACGGCGGAGCTATGCGGGTGGCTGATCCGGGCTACGGAGTCAAAAGCGGACTTCTGCATAACATTGTAACGATCAACGGAAAAGCACCCAGTGAACATGGCGGGGCAGGGCTGGTCAATGGTCAGGTCACCGGAACATTTGCGCTGCTCTATACGGTCGATGCCTTCGATGCATGGAACAGTAAGGTCGGTTACAGCAGCCGCATGATCCAGACCCCGGCAGTTACCAAAGCGGAACGGACTTTCGCTGTTATGACTCCTGATGCAAAAAATCAGGTGCCGGGGTATGTGATCGTTACCGATTCCATCCGGGCGATTGAGCCCAATGCAACTTATGAGTTCCGTCTTCAGCAGGAGGCATTCAACAACATTGTAACCTCGAAAGATACTGCGGAAATTACCGTTGGCGCGGGCTCAGCAGTTGATTTCAAAAAGAAGAGCATCAAACTGAATGTGAACAGTGCCGGCAGTTATGATTTATATCTGCTTGGCGCAGGAAAAAGCCAGCTTTTCACCGGAGTGAACGGCAAGGAAGTCGGAAAATACTGGTTCAGCACTCCTCTTCCTTACCGGCTGACCTGGAACTGTATTGCGAAAAATGTCACGCTTGCAGCCGGGGAAAATACCATTGAACTGAATGCTGTTCAAGGGTTGAAAGGAGCCTGGATCTACGCCGGGAAGAAACGTCCGGAGTTCGGGATCCCTTCTGAAAACATTGCCGGATTTACTGTAAAACCGATGAAAACCGCTGTTTGGTATCCTCTTCCGAAAAATGTGTCTCTGAAGGTGAGCAATACGAAGGGCAGAGTGGATTATCAGAATCTCCGGACCCTGACTGCTGAAAGCAAAACGGGGGATTTTCTTGCCGTGATCCTTCCAGATGAGGTTCAGCCTGTCCGGAAAGAGATCGGATCGTGGTATGGCTTTACTCATGCATTGGAATGGAAAAATGCCATTGATTATATTGCCATTGGCGAAGCTCCGAAATCAGTTGCATCGCCCCTGCCGCCTCAGTTGAAGATGATCCGTGTCCCCAGGGAGGCTGTTGGAAAGATACCGGGAACTCTGCCGGAAGATTTGCAGTATTTTATCGCCGGAGGCGGAGATTTGAAACTTCATACCAAGCTTATCTTCGAGGCAAAAGAAGCGCAGGGTGACCGTCAGATGATCACTTACCCCCGTGTTGCGATCCAGTCATGGGTGGTTTGCGATGGAGAAACTCTGACAATGGATCTCCGTTTGGAGCGCAGATCCAGCGCATATTCCCGAAAAATTCTTGTAAAAGCATTTGCACCGAAAGCGAAAGCGGTGTATTGTAACGGCAAAACGGTGGAATTCCGGAAAGAAGGACAGTATATTGTCTTTACGGTGATGCCGGAAGAACCCCGCGATCCCGGGAAATGGCATAAAGATGCTCAAACCCGATTTACAGAAGAATTTTATCGGAATACAGAAAAATGAATAAAAAGATTTGCTTTACTCTGTTGGCGCTGGCCGGATTGTTCCCGATCTGCTCGGCACAAAGCCTCGTATATGGGACTGATGCCCGGGACTCTTCCGGGCGTCCGGTCAGGATCATCGAACAGATAAACGCAGACGGCTTGCAGAGAAAGCAAGTCATCTCCCCGGATTTCAAAGGGGAAAATTTCTGGCCCGGATATCGCGGCGCCGGACCAAATCAATATGATTACCCCGATGTTTCTTTTCAGGGTAATCTTATTTTTACCAACACCTACAACTTTTTCGTGATCCAGCCCCGTGGAAAATCCATTTATAACCTGACCCGGTTCATCCGGGAAAAGTATCAGCCCCGCTGGTCTCCCGATGGACAGAAAATCGCTTTTGTTACAGACCTCAACAACAACTGCGAAATTTTCGTCATGAAATATGATGGTACAGGAATGAGAAATATTTCCTGGAACAGAGCCACTCATTTTTCTCCGTCATGGTCGCCCGATGGAAAATATATAGCATTCACCAGCAACCGGGATGGAAAGTTTGATCTTTACGTCTCCGATGAGCAGGGCGTTTCTCAGAAAAAGATTCTTTCTTTATCTGAAGATATCCACCAGCCTGACTGGGGATGGCAGAATAACAGAATCGCCTTTTCCGTCGTAAAAGCCGATGGCTCCACCGAGGTGATGAGTGTCCGACCCGATGGGACTGATTTGAAAAAACATTTCTCAACTCCGGTGTGGAGCGGACATGTCAGCTGGTCCGTGGATGGAACGAAGCTTGCCTATTCCTCCCAGCGTTCCGGAAATGCAGATATCTGGATCTTTGACACGAAGACAAACAAGCATTTCAATGTGACCAAAACGCCGAATGCTCAGGATTATTTCCCCCGTTGGGTTCGCCCCTCCGTTTCCGGAATTTTATTGCTGTGGAAACCGGATACACAGGTGATCTCCGATGAAAAACTGACAATGAAAGGCAGAGTCGGTGACAAACCGGTTCTTTCTATGCCGGTGGTGATCCCCCCCGTAAAAATGGAACGTCCGAGAATCCTGTTCACGGCAAAAGATCTTCCCTCGATCCGGGAACGTTTTGCAAAAGAACCCTATAAAACATATTGGAAGCGTTTCCTGAAAAAATGTGATGGTTTCCTGACCGATCCGAAAGTGGATGCTTCTTTGAAAAAAATTGCCGCAGATCCCATGCGGAAACGGTATGCGATCCCTGCTTTCGCGGAGCTTTACTATAAAGAATTATGGCTGGATGCCGTGATGTCTCTTGCCTTTGCACGGCAAATCACCGGAGAAGAAAAGTACGGAAAACGGGCGGTCGAGATCATGCTGAAAGCTGCTGAGGAATACCGTTATGCACATGGTGTCATGCACAGCGATTACCGTATGGCATGTGCTTATGACTGGGTTTATGACCTGATCCCGAAAAAAGATCTGAAGGCATTAAATGTGCTGCTGAAGGTTTCTATGGATGCCAAGAAAGATACCTGTCTGAATCATCATTGCGGGATTTACGGTTCTGCTCCCGGCGGCGGAAATTATGCTGTTTATTTTGCAGCTTCCCTGGGGCCGATGGGATTTGCTATGATGGGGGAAGAAGGGATATCAGATGATTATCAGCTTATTGCGGCACGTCTTTCCCTGCTTGCCTTGAACAAATGGATCGGGGAATACGGCGATGCGGAGGAAGGTTTTTCCTATTTTCATCATCCGGTTGGAGAGTTGACACCGTTTCTTGTGACGTTGAAAAAACATCATCAGGCGCAGGCTCTTCTGGATTCCAATTTGAAAAAAATTCCCGGATGGATGGCTGTTTCTGCCATGAAAGGCGGAACGGAAACTCCGGCGATCGATGATGCGGATTATCTCGCTTTGCGCTTGCCCACAGGTTTGCTGGAACTTTATCCGGAAGATCAGGTTTTGCGTAAACTCTGGAACAGTGTTCCCCGGAAATCTTCGGAATTGACCTCGGTGCTTGGCTTGCTCTGGTGGCAGCCCTCGGAGGGCAAACCGCAAAACTGGAACGGCTCTCTTCCGGATCATGGATATTTCCCGCATCAGGGCTATGCTGTCCTGCGGGCAGGGGACAGGATGGAAGATTCTGTTATGGCGATTACCGCTCCGCAAGGGTCCGGACATGCTCACCTGACTTACGGTGCGATCTCTTTGACTGCCCGCGGGCTGCGATTCCTGACCGAACCCGGGCAGGCCGTTCCCATGAGTGAATATCACAGTCAGATCCTTATTAACGGAGAAGGGCGCAACAGAAGTGCATTGTCGAAACCCATGCTGAAAAAGCCTGTCAGAGAAGGCAATGCGGTTTCTGTTGCAGTTGATTTTACGGAAGCCTTTTCCGTTTCCTTTTTCGGTGCACCGGGTTACTCCGGAATTCCTTGCGGACGAGCGGGGATCAAGGAAGGAAAACGGATCGTCTCGATGATGAAAGCTGCTGATGGAATCCCGGCTTATTATCTGGTTTATGATAAAGTCGAAGCCGGAAGGAAAGTGAAAGTCGAACAGCTTTTTACCGCTGATCAGGGGATGGGAATTTTTAATTTTACCCAAAATCATCTGTCAATTCGTGATGCCCTTTTTGATGGTTGTTATCAGAGTTCAGTGAAGGCGGATCAGGCGGAATGGACCATTCATGTTCCGAAGCAAGGAAAGTGGTATCTTCATCTTTATGCCCGGAACGGTGCGCCGGTTTCATTGGAGATCGATGGTAAGAAGTATGCCGTAACTTATCTGCAGCCCTATTCCCGTCCGGACACCTGGCAGTGGCGGCACTTCCGGATGAAGAACAAACCCTTTTTTGTGGAATTGGATGCTGGCGAGCATAAGATAGCGATCCAGTCGCAGGCAAAGATTCATGCGATCGCTCTTTCTGAACGCAGTGATATTTATCTCGGAGCCGATGCAAAAACAGATTTGATTCTGGAAATGGCCGATGCAAAACGGATCGGGAAAGGCTGGAAATGGATCAAACAGGATCAGACCGAACTGCATCTGATCCCCATGATCGGGAAACCGGAAATTCAAGTCACCCGCCGGATTTTCAATACCCGTTTTCATGGGCAGCTTCAAGTGGCATTGCCCCAGGGGATTTTCTCTCAGGAAGGCGAAACTGTGGAGTTCCTGACCTTTGTATATCCGGCTGCTCCCGGAATGGAGTTGCCTGTTGTGAAGGATGGAAAAATCCATTGGAAAAATGCGGTTGATATTATAGAGATCAGAAAAGATTCCATAAAAATAAGGAGAACGCAAAAATGAGTATGCATGATAAATTCTGGATGTGGGGATACACCATGGAAAAGGCTGGAACGAATCTGCCTTTTACCGGAAGCTATAAAAGTTTCTGCAGTCTGGAGACCGCCGCAGATTACTTCGGAATGAATAATACTGTATTCATGAACAGTATGCATTCCCTGGATCGTCTGGAAGAAAATCTGGAGTTTGTGAAGGATTCCAAACAGGTTTTGTGCGGATTGCCCCACGGAGAAAAGAATGCTCTGGAAGGAGCAAAAGTTCTCAGCGAAATGTCTTTGAAATATCCTAATATCAAAGGAATTGTGCTGGATGATTTTCTTCAGCTTTCCGGACACCCCACGACCCCGGAACTGGTGAAGGGAATCCGGGAGAATCTGAAATCCTCCAATCCGGAACTGGAAATTTATGTGGTGATTTATTCTGATTTGAACCATTTGGATATAACTCCCTATCTGGATTTGATTGATGGGATCATTCTCTGGCGCTGGGTTTCCACGGAACATTTCTGGAAAGCTGAGTTCGGTTCTGTGATCCACAGATTCAAGGAGATTTACAAGAAAAAACTGCTTCACGGGATCTATATTCAGAATTACGGGGAATTTTCATCTGCGGCACATCCCATTGATTTTGAGCTTTGGAAATTGCAGTGGACAAAAGTTCTTTCTGCGATGCGGGGCACTTATGCGTTTCTTGACGGCTGTGTTCTGCTGCAGAACGGATGGCTCTCTGATCCGCAATTCCGGGATCACGCCGTGTGGCTGGAAGAAACACTGAGATGGTTCTGCGGAACCACAACAGATCGATAATCATAAAGGAGTTATGTACGATGTTGAAACTTGCAATGATCGGCAGCCGCGGTCACTTTAATTATGTTTTTATGGATATCGAAGCCCTGAAAAAAATGGCTGATATCACCTGCATTTCATCCGGTTGCGAAGATCCGATTGACCGGTTGAAAGACCGTTGTACAGAGTTCGGATTCCAGCCGAAAATCTATGAGGATTGGCAGGAGATGCTTGAAACGGAAAAACCGGATGTGGTCTGCGTGGATGGCCCCTTTGAAAAACATGCGGAAATGAGTGCATTTGCATTACGGAAAGGGATTCATGTTTTCTGTGAAAAGCCCATTGCGTTGACATACGAACAGCTTGACCTTGTGAAAGAAGCTCTGAAAGTCAGTTCTGCCCGGATCATCTCCATGGTGGGGATCCGATATATGACCCCGTTCTATCAGGCGGCGCAGATGGTCCGCCAGGGTGCGATCGGAAAAGTCAAACTGGTCCGGACTCAGAAATCCTATAAATTGGGAACGCGTCCGGCCTTTTACAGCAGCCGTGCCAGCTATGGAGGAACCATCGGCTGGGTGGGCAGTCATGCGCTGGATTGGGTCATGTATTTTACTCAGGATACGTTTGAATCTGTGAGTGCCCTCCAGAGTTCTGAAGATAATTTCGGAAACGGGGAAATGGAGATTGCCGCAAGCTGTCAGCTGCGGACAAAATCCGGGATCATTGTCAATGCCACAATGGAATTCCTGCGTCCGGCAGAAGCACCCACCTGGGGCGATGACCGGATCCGTCTTGCAGGAACGGAAGGTGTGCTGGAAATCCGTGATGAAAAAATCTATCTGATCGATAAAGAAGGCAGCCGTGTGATCGAGCCTGAAGATACCGGAATGACGATTTTTGCCGATTATCTGGAAGAACTTTCCGGCGGAAAGCCTGCTGTGGTAACGACGGAAGAGACGATTGAATTAACCAATGCCTGCTTGAAAGCTCAGGAAGCCGCTGACACAGGCAAAATCATTTATTTTTGAGGTGACAATATGACGATCAAAGTTGGATTGATTGGAATTTCCGGTTACAGCGGAGTTCATTTTTCTTATTTGCAGCCCCTGATTGAAAAGGGGATCATTACCCTTGTTTCCTGTGTGGTGATCAATCCGGAACAGGTTCCGGAACAGTTGGAAACTTTGAAAAATCTGGGAGTGAAGATCTACCCCTCCACAGAAGCGATGTATGCAGAACAATCCGGAAAACTGGATCTGGTATGTATTCCGACAGCGATTGCGTGGCATGAAAGAATGACTGTGGAAGCCTTGAAGCACGGTGCAAACGTGCTGGTGGAAAAACCGGTTTCCAGCTCCAATGAATCCGTCGCCCGCATGATCAAGGCGGAACAGGAAGCCAATGGAAAATTCGTGGCTGTCGGATTCCAGCATACTTATGCAAGAGAGATCCAGTTCATCAAACAATATCTTGTCAGCGGCAGACTCGGCAAAGTCAAACATGTGGTCTGTACCGGTGTCTGGCCACGGAATGATGCTTATTATTCCCGGAATAACTGGGCTGGAAAACTTTACTCCTCCGATGGCGTTCCTATTTGGGATTCTCCCATCAACAACGCTTTTGCCCACTATTTGAATATCGAATTGTTCCTTTCCGGAGAAAAATTCGGAAAATCCGCTCATGCTGTTTCTGTGGAAGGAAATCTTTACAGAGCAAGAGAAGAGATTGAAACCTTTGATACCTGCGCGCTCCGTTTTACAACTGACTCCGGGATCCGGATCGAAACCATGCTGACCCATGCCAGCGACAAAGCTTCTTCCGTCAAAATCAGAGTCGAATGTGAAAACGGAGAAGTTATTTGGGATGCCGCCGGAACATGGAAGATCATTGATGCTGAAGGAAATATTCTTTATTCCGGAATCATCGAACAGCCTCAGCCGGACATGTTCATGGATGTGCTGAACAAAGTTCGCGGAGATCAGGTTTTCTGCTGTCCTCTTTCCGTTGCAGCGGAACATGCCAACTGCGTGGATATGCTGACCAATCAGCTGACACCGGTTGTTGTCAGAGAAAATGTCACCCGCAATCCGGAAGATGGACAGTATGTGATGGAAAACATCAATGATGTTTTTGCCGAATGTGAAAAAAGCGGAAAATTGCCTGCTGAAATCGGTGTGATCTGGAAGTGATTCTGCCGCAGTTTCTGCGGGAAGTTATTGCTTGCCGAATCACTGAAAATCCGTCAGTCCGGACCTCTGTTTCCGGATTGGCGGGGAGGAAACTCTGATGAATAACCAAGGACTCTTTACCGGGAAATCTGATGATTATTCCCGCTTCCGTTCCTCTTATCCTGAGGCTGCGCTTGATTGGCTGCGGGAACGGTGCTCCGGAGAACAGGTCCTGGATATCGGTGCAGGAACCGGAATCTTTACCCGGCTTCTGCTCCCCAGGTTCAAAGAAGTTTCCGCCCTCGAGCCGAACGCAGATATGAGACGGAAATTTCATGAACTGCTGCCTGAAGTCCCCTGTTTTGACGGAACGGGAGAATCAACCGGAATGAAAGAAAATTCCGCCGACTTGATTACTGTTGCACAGGCATTTCATTGGCTTGATGAAGAACGGTTCAAAGCAGAGGCAAAACGTATTTTACGGCCTCACGGCAAAGCGGCAGTCATCTGGAACACCAGTACGAAAAGCGATTTCTCTACTGCCCGCGACAGCGTTTGCCGGAAGTTTTGTCCCCGTTTCAAAAAAGGTTATGCCGGGAAAAGACCGGTTCATGACGGCGATGATTTCCTGCGGCACCGTTATTTCAGAGAGGTGGAATTCGCCGCATTCCGCAATCCTTTTTCAATGGATCTTACTGTTTTTGAGGGGAATATCCGCTCCCGTTCCTATGCTCTCGCTTCCGATCACCCGGACTATGCGGCATTTATGTCAGAACTGCGCTCCGTTTTTGAAGCGTATGCGGAGAATGGAGTCGTGACAGAGCTTCAGGAAACTCAGATTTATCTGGGCGAATTCTGAAGCTCCGCTGGAAAATGGTTTTCAGGAAATTTTTCCACTCTTTTTTCTTGCCTGTTGATAAAGGAAGAAAAGCCCCAGAGCCATACAAACCGGGAATATCGTTGCCGCAAACAAACCGGTTTTCAGATTGTCCCCGGTTACTTCTGCCACTTTCCCGACCAATACTGGACCGGCAGTCGCACCAAGATCTCCCGCCAAAGCAAGAAATGCAAACATCGCAGTTCCGCCGGCAGGACATTTCCGGGATGAAAGGCTGATGGTTCCCGGCCACATGATTCCCACAGCCAGACCGCAGAGTGCACATCCGATCAATCCCAGGATCGCCCAGGATGCCAGCGATGCCAGCAAATAACATCCCGCCGCGGCAATCCCGCACAGAAGCATCGTCTTGACCAGATCCAGCTTTTCGCTTAATTTTCCATAGAGCATGCGGGCAATTCCCATGAAGGCCGCAAAGAGGCAAGGTCCAGCCAAATCACCAACCAGTTTATCAACCTTCAGCGCGGATTCCGTAAAGGCAGATGCCCATTGACACATTGTGGCTTCCGAAGATCCGGCACAAATCATCAGGAAAATCATCATCCAGAACATCGGCACACTCAGAAGCTGAGTGATACTCATATTGGATTCCTCATCCCCGAGTTTTTCAATGGGACAACTGATGAAATTCACTGCGTTGTACAACGGAACCAATGCCCAGAGAATGGTCAATATTTTCCAATGTCCAATCCCGAATACCGCAAAAAACAGAGTCGATCCCAGAATAACCCCCACCGCTCCCCAGCAGTAGAAGGAGTGCAGAAGACTCATAACTCCAGCTTTGTTTTCAAAAGGACAGGCTTCCACAATGGGACTTAACAGAACTTCAATCAATCCGCTTCCGATCGCATAAAGAGCAACCGCAATCAGAATCCCCGCATACGCATTCGGAAGAATATCCGGCAGAAACGTCAAAGCAAGCAATCCCAGTGATGACAAAACCTGAGATGCGATCACACTGAGCCTGTAACCGACTTTATCAGCGTACTTTGCTGCAACAATATCCACGAGCAGCTGGGTGAAATAAAACACCAGCGGGATCAGCGCAATTTGTGTCAGACTGATTTTATACGTTCCTTTGAACGTCAGAAAAAGCAAAGGGGTGAAGTTTGCTGAAATTGCCTGGGTGACAAATCCGAGATAGCAGGCAGTCAAAGTTTTTTTATAATTTTTCTTCCTGGTCATAGCAGCTCCTTTTTTTGGAATAAAGTGAATAAGAGGTACTATATCTCCAAAAAAAGAAAAAATCAAAGAGAAATGTCTGTTAAAAAGAATACTATTTACTCAATTTACAATACTTTCCGGGCGTGATCCCATACTTTGCTTTGAATTGTTTACGGAAATAATTAACGGAGTTGAATCCGCAGTCCTGACTGACCTCTTCCACGGTATATATTTTTTCAGAGAGCATTTTATGCGCCATCTGAAGGCGGTGCTCAATCAGGATCTCCACCGGTGAACTGTTCATAAAAGCCTTGAAACAGCGTCCTGCCTCGCTGCGGCTCACGCTGGCGGCGCGGGCAAGATCTTCGAGAGAAATCTGTTCCCGGTAATGAGAATAAATAAAATCAAGCATTTTCTGCAGACGGATCTGATTGATCAGCTGGATCCGCTTTGATTTGTGCCGTGGAAACGTGGCTGTATTGGAATAAATGTATTCAAATATGAGACTGATTTCTCTTTGGATCGTCATTTCATAACATAAGGGTTGCGTCCGGAAACAGTGGTAAATACTCCGGATCCGTTCTCTCATATTCTGCAGGGATTGATCGTCGGCGGGAAAGACAATAAAGGGCAGATCATCGCATTGCAGAAGAGGGGTGATATATTTTTGGTAGATTTGACTGCCTTCGGGCGCGATCAAACTGCCGGAGAAAACCACATTCGGCATG
Organism: Lentisphaeria bacterium; assembly: GCA_017456805.1. The sequence goes on along the minus strand of JAFTIQ010000021.1, from coordinate 3,895 downwards.
GGGTCTGCGATATTGCCGGAGATCTGCCGGATGCCGTGCAGAATATTTCCATTCACAAAAATGCTGTCGCCCGCATTGAGTATGATATGTTTTTCTCCCACCTGGTAATCCAGCGTTCCTGTTTCTGCTGTTGCGATTTCAAACCCCGGATGCCAGTGCAGGGGGCCGCTCCATTGAGCCAGCGTTTCCAATTCATTCTGGTAGAATGAAATCGGAAAAACAGCCGGATCATAAGCAATTTGTTCTTTGAGTTGATGATCGATCGTAACGGGCATGATTCTCTCCGCTGATAGTATTTCCGGAAATAATATACAGTTTTTATCGGATATTTCCAACTGCGGACAGGAGATTTTCCGGAATTTTATTCACAGAAGAAGAATGGAATTCTTTTTTCCTGGATTTTGTCTCATCAGTAATACAAAAAAGTATTGTTCGGCAATCGGGAAAGAGGAATGATTTTTCAAAGGAACATTCTTAAAATTTGTACTTCACAAAAAAAGGCCCGGCGCAAAACCGGACCTTTCCCGTGTCAGAAATTCCCCGTCAATTTGCGGGGAGTGATTCAACTACGATCACACGGTCAATGCTGGCGGTGTTATCTTTTTTAGATCCCGCTACATACGCCGGACCTGTCAATTTATAAGAAATACAGATATCGTATTTCTTTCCCGGAGCGGCAGAATCAAATGCTTTCTGCAGTTTCGGGACCGGGGTAAGAGCCCAGCTTGAGGTCCCCCACATACGGCAATTCTTGCTCAACGTAATGTTTTTGAATGTGTACCAATGATATTTTTCATCCTGAGGGACATTGCCGCCTTTGAAAACCATCTGCGCAAGGAATTTCTTGTTTGCGTTGTCGTAAATTCCAAGTTCAAAGGGTCTCTGATGAAAATCTTTGTGTCCCGGCGGAGGAAGTGCACCCAGAGAGAATGCCTGATTTCCAAACGCATCCGGATCGGAAATCACATTCATGACCCCGTTGTTTTCAAAATTTCCGACATAAAAATCTTTGACGATTTTTCTGCCTTTCAGAAATTCCGGAACAGTGGGATTTTCTTTTTGGGAGAGAACCACGATTACGCGATCAATAGAGAGTGAATTTTCCTTTTTGGATCCCTTTACATAGGCAGGCCCGCAGACCTTGTAGGAGATCCAGACATCAAACTCTTTTGACGGCATAAGGGGATCAAACGCTTCTTCCAGATGGGCGACCGGAGTCAATGCCCAGCTGGAATGTCCCCACATACGGCAGCGGGAAGAAAGGGTAACATTTTTGAACACATGCCAATGGAATTTCTCATCCTGCGGGAGTTCATGTGCTTTGAAATATTTTGCAGCAATGAAACGTTTTCCTCCGGAATCATACAGACCGAGTTCAAAGGGTTTTGAATGAATATTTTTGAACGATTCAAAATCTTCAGGCCCCAGCCGGAATGCTTTGCCGTTGAAGGAGTCCGGATCATCAACGATTTTGCAGACACTCCATTTATTGAAGTTCTCAGAGCAGAAATCTGCTGCAATAACACGATCCTTCAGAAATTCCGGGGGTTGCGGGGGGGTATAGTTAATTTTTTTCAGCAGCTCTGCACGGCGTCTGTTCCCTGCTGCAACCATATTCTTTTTCTCGCCGTCTGCAAAATAAGTATTGTGAATGATCCAGTTTTCGATTGTTTCCAGACGTGAGGCAACTTCCTCTGCTGTCAACGGGAAATTATCCTTTTTCAGAACGCTGTAACAACCGAGGATTGTATAATAGAAGGGGAAACGTTCCTTTTGGACCTGCTGCAGTTTTGCCGGATCGTTTGCAACAGCTTTTTCTGCCTCGGTAAGAAGCGCATCTGCAGCAAGGATAAACTTTGTATTGATGTATTTCCGGAACTGAACCTGAACCTTATTCATATTTTTTTCTTCAGCCAATGCATTTTCGATCAGCGTGAGGAGTTTTGACATAGGTTCCGCTGCCGGACCGTAGGTATGCTGCATGTAATCTTTGATCAGGGCTTCAACATCAGTATTTTTATCGATCATGAGCCGTATGACGGTATAGTTTTTCAGATCGCAGAAACTCTGAAGAGCTGCAACATGATCTTTTCCATTACCGTCAGAGATTTCACTTTCTTCATAAACAGATCTGACACCGCAAGCATAGTATTCCTTGAAGGTACCGACAAGGGCTCGGACTTTTGTGTATGGGGTGGGGAATTTATCTCCATAGATTTTTCCGTAATCCCAGATTGCCAGATTCTTTGCAAATTTCGGCCAGGCTCTCAAATCTGCGAGAGATTCTGCATTTTCCGGATGGCGGAGCGAAAGCATTGTTCTGCGTTTTCCCTGAAATTCTCCGCCAAGCTGCGCAAGCTGCACTTGCACTTGCGGGTGTGCAACGATTTTATCCGGCTGTTCAGAATACATGTAGGCAAAGCATTCCAGTGTTACATCGGGGAACTCTTTTTCAATGCTTTTTGCCAGGAAATTCAAGAAATCAAGGTCATTTCCGCCGGGCCCGCCTGTCCGTTTCCAGGCTTCTTTACAGGTTTTACATCTGCAGTAACCGAAGTTGTCGTTGGCAGAAATATTGTAGATCAGCGGAGCTGGAATGCCTCTTTCTTCTGCTTTTTTACGGTCGGAAATAATGAATTCCCGCAATTTCTTCTTGAAATATTCTCTGACTTTTGGATGAGTTGTGCAAATCTGCCCGGGGCCGACCCCGTTGAGCGCTTTGGCTCTGGAACCATTTTCCTGCAGAGCATGACATTCTATATCTTGAGGAAAATCTTTCAGATTGGAATAAATCCCGTAGGTATGACATCTGTTTGGAGAACCGTAATTATGAAAGCCGCGGTTCGGGATCCATGGCGCGCCGATCCGGTTTCTGCCGTACCAGCGTTTCGTGTTGGGACTATAAGTGTATTCGTATCCGACAGCGTGCATCCGGAACCGCATGGAAGGTTCTCCGGAAAGTTCGATTTTTTCCGGAATTTTGGGAGCGTTTTCCGGAATATAGGTGTTTTCAGGTCCATAGAAACGGATTCCCTGATACCGTTCCAAAAATTCGATCACACCATAATAGGTTCCAACGGAACTTCCCCCGGAAATGGTTACTGCGGAGGAATTCCGGCTGATTTTCCATGCTTCCTGATTGAGAGATTTATCAATCTTCAAAATAAAGTCAGGCATATCCGGTTTGCTTCCGAGGAATGTTTGTAATTCCTTTTCCGCTTCTTTCAGCCCGATATCCGGGTTTTCCGGCAAAGCAATCTGCAGTGCAAACATCAGCTGCACCGCAAGCATGAATGCCATTGTCATAAGAATTTTCATTTTTTGATTCCTTTCATTTTTTATTTCGGAAATCTCAGATCGCCGGTTTCAGAAATTTTTTTTATTCTCCGAAAATCCGGGGTTGATTTTCCTTTCAAGTCAATTTTTCAGTGGTTTGCACTCTGATCCGCAATACCGTACAAAACAAAGAGTTTTCCGGTTCAGTCTCTCCTTTCCTTTTTGTGGGTTATTATCATTATTGTGATCCTTTTCGGTTATAATATATCACAATGCCAAACGTTTGTCAAGTATAATATATCACAATGCCAAACGTTTGTCAAATTAAAAATACATGATTTTTTATCGAAATGAAATGGGGATGCTTTAGAAGCGCACCTTTGGTGCATGAAGCACGGCTTCGCCGTATGAAGCGGCACGTTGTGCCATGAAGCGCACCTTTGGTGCATGAAGCACGTCTTCGCCGTATGAAGCGGCACGTTGTGCCATGAAGCGCACCTTTGGTGCATGAAGCACGTCTTCGCCGTATGAAGCGGCACGTTGTGCCATGAAGCGCACCTGCGGTGCATGAAGCACGGCTTCGCCGTATGAAGCGGCACGTTGTGCCATGAAGCGCACC
>JAFTIQ010000041.1 GCA_017456805.1 Lentisphaeria bacterium | reverse complement strand
ACGATAATTGGGAGGACCGGAAAAAGGATTTACTTCTTCTTTGCAGGATCGCGGCAAAATACTCAGATACAGAACATTTTCTGGAAGCATTCAAACTTGATCCGGATACCGAAGTTCTGGAGCATGACAATGATACCGAAAACAAGATAACTTTGATCACAGTTCACAGTGCCAAAGGCAGTGAATGCGATCACGCTTATATCTTCAGGGTTCAGAATGGAGTATTCCCCCATGTAAAGGCTGTGTCTGATGATGAGATTGAAGAGGAACGCCGGGTGCTTTATGTAGCAATGACCCGTGCGAGAAAAGAACTGCTCCTCACAAGAACCGTTTCCGACAGTGACCGGTTTCTGACCGATGAAATGGTCAGACGCATGGAACGCCGCACCCAAGCGAAAGGATGGTAAGAGTGAGTATTGAAAAAGAATACAATGATATTGTTGAATGCGTGAGATGGCATAAACCATTGATAGATTTCCATTCTGCACTTTATGAGTATGCAATGAAAACTCTTGAGGAAAAGCCCGAGGATGTCTTTAATGGAGAATATCAATTAAGTCATGGCTCATGATATGAAGCAGTTCCTGTGGGGACTCCGGTTATAGTCAGTTCTTGTGATATGCAGAGTCTAATCCGCAGTTGCGACAGCAAAAAAGAAGAATATACGATGGCTGAAATTCCAGTTCTTACCAATGGCTTGGAATATCGCATGAATCCGAATGGCAACATTGTGTATATGATATTGAAAGATCCCAAAGGAAATGTGGCATCCGATATCTTAAAACATTATACTCCTCCGCTTTCTCATTCACAATCAGTTTTTTCGATTACTACAACATCTGCAAACAGGAAAGAAAAGAAAAAAATGACAACTGCAAAAACATCTTACAGTAAAACGATCTCCATCAAAGAATTAAAGGAACTTCTGCTGGACAACTTGAACGCTCTCTGGGAAAACGATCCGGCATTGCATACCAAACACGCAACAAGTGCAAGTTTGATTCCTCCGATCATGGTTTGGGGCGCACCGGGCTTGGGCAAATCAACCGCTGTCAGGGAGTTGACACAGGAACTCGGTATCGGCTTTATCGACGTTCGTCTTGCCCAGCGGGAACCGGTGGATATGCGCGGACTTCCTGTCCCGGATGAAAAAGAAAACTCCGTCAAATGGCTGGTTTCCGGAGAGTGGCCCAGAGATCCCAACAGCCGTGGTATCATTATGTTCGATGAATTGACCGCCGCCGACAAGACCTTGCAGGTGGCGGCGTATGAATTTATCCTTGACCGCCGGCTTGGAGCATTATACAATGTTCCGGACGGCTGGTACATTATGGCGGCAGGCAACCGCATTGAAGACAGAGCCGTTTCCTGTGCGATGTCCAGTGCATTGGCAAACCGTTTTCTCCATGTGGAAGTTGCCGCTGAAGCAGCGAGTTTTCTTGCATGGGCAAAGGAAAACAATCTGCATCCTGCCGTGACCGGCTTCATCAATTTCCGTCCGCAACTGCTTTTTTCGCAGGAAAATGAAGATTTACAGCGGGGCTGGCCCAGCCCCCGCAGTTGGGAAAGAGTAAGTACCATGCTGAAAATCGCCGAAAAGAACCAACGAAAAAGTTCCTTGAAATATACGATTCCGGGGCTTATCGGACAAGGGGCGGCGGCAGAATTTATGGCGTTTTATAAAAACATCTATTATATGAGTGATACGGTGGATATTGCCGAATGTCTGAAAAGCGGCAGAACGATTCCACTTCCGCAGAAAGCCGATCTTCTTCACGCCTGTTGTGGAGCAGTGGCATATCAGTTGAAATCAACCAAAGATGCAAAACTTTTCCCGGTCATTGCGGAAAACTTCCTTAAATTTGTCCAGTCGCTCCCCAATGATTTTGCGGCAATGATCATGAGCGATGTGGAGTCCTCTCTTGCCGGGACTAAACGCTCTGAAATCATAAAAAATCATCAGCTTTACGCTTCCGTTCAGCAGAAATACAAGCCGGAAAGCCTTTTTGAATTATGAAAATAGAAATCAGGGAATGCCGCAAACCCAATGCAGAAGAAGAGGCATTGAAAGCCAGGGTCCGGGAGATGATGCAATTTGACCGTTGCCGTCTACTGGAAAAACATCCTTTTGTGGGCTCTCTTGCCATGCATCTGGATATGGTCCCGGTCATTGACAGCCGCATGACTACTGCAACTACGGATGGTACAAGGATGTTCATGGATGCAGAGTTCTATTCAAAAATGGATGAAGAGGAACGCCGCGGCATCATCGGTCATGAAGTGTGGCACTGTGCCTTACGCCATTTTCAGCGTTTGGGCAACCGTGACCGGAAAAAGTTCAACTTCGCCTGTGATGTGGAAGTGGATCTGCTTTTGCATAGGGACGGCTTCAAGGTAGAAGTATTACCTCACGAAGCGAGTTGGGAAGGCAAAAGTGCCGAGCAGATCTACGATCTCATGTTTCCCGGATTGGAACAGTTTCAGAAAGATGATGAACACATTTTTGACTCCGATAAACTTCCGGGAGATGATGACGGAGAAAACGATGGCGATGCCGCCGGTGGAGAAAACAGCGGAGAAAAGGACGGAAATGAAGAAAAGAAAGATGGTTCCGGTCAGGGGCAAGACGGCTCTCCGGAAAACAGTAAGAATGAAAAAGGTTCCGCCGGAACGCCCATTACCGGAGATGCCGATTTGCCATCTGTAAGTCATGACGGAGTTATCGACCCGGATTTTCAGCCTGCCAGAGAAGAGGAACTATCTGAAGATTGGAAAGATCATCTTAAAAATGCCGTTCAGCAAGAAATGAAAAAAGGCAATAAAGGTATCGGCAACCTCCCCGGAAATGTGGAAGACCTCATCAAAGATGAAGATAAAGTTGCCACGGTGGATTGGAAAAAAGTTCTACTGGATTATGTTTCACAGCTTTTCGGTGGTGACCGACAATGGCTGCCGCCCAACCGCCGCTATGTATGGAAAAATCTTTACCTGCCCAGCCGTGCCAAAAAACAAAGCATTGAAATCGTTCTTGCCATCGACACCAGCGGCAGTACCACGGAAGACCTGCCGGACTTTCTGGCGGAATTACGGGGAATGGCGGCGGCTTTCGGAGAATACAAACTTACCATTATTCAGTGCGATACCCGTATCCGTTCGGTAAAAGAGTATTCCAATGATGATCCTCTGCCGGAAAAACTGCAGTTTTACGGTTTCGGAGGAACCAGTTTGATCCCTCCATTCAACTATGTAAAGGGAAAAACACCTCCGACTGTGTTTATTTACCTGACAGACGGGTTCGGCGATGCTCCTGCCAAAGCTCCTGACTACCCGGTGATCTGGTGCTTGACTAAAGAAGGAAAGAAGCCTGCAAAGTGGGGATTGGAGGTGAAAATCAAAGGATAATCGTGTTTCGCGGCATTATGCAATGCCATTAAAATCCAAACTTAAACTTAAAGAGGTACAAAATGAAAAAAGATTACACTCACATCTGCATCGTACTGGATGCATCCGGCTCAATGGAATGTATTGAAAATGACATCAAAGGCAGTTTCAACACCTTTCTGGATAAACAGCGGGAAGAACCGGGGAAAACAGTGTTTGATCTTTTCCAATTCTCCAGTGAAGTTGAACGGCTGGTCAAGTCTGCTGATCTTGCGTTGTTCAAAGATGACCTTATGGCGAAATACACTTGTTCCGGCTGTACCGCGTTGAACGATGCCGTCTGCACAGCAATCGACACTATGGGCAAAGAGTTTTCCGCCATGCCGGAATCTGAACGCCCGGAAAATGTGCTTTGCGTGATAATCACTGATGGACAGGAAAATGCCAGCAAAGAGTTCAGCACCGCAGATGTCAAAAAACGCATTGAACACCAGCAAAACGTTTACCAATGGGAATTCCTCTTCCTCGCCGCCAATCAGGATGCCTTTGAATCCGGTTCTGCTCTTGGTATAAGAGAAAATTTCTGCAAAGGCTTTGTCGCTGATTCACGCGGAGTGGCTGACATGAGCATATTGATGAGCTGTTGCGCTTCGGATATTCGGACGAAAAGGCGTGCAAAGAAGTAATTTTTGAACCTGTTTTCATGTGCAGATTGGAAATAATCTGCACATTTCCTGAATTCAATTATCGGAGGTTTTATGAAAAAGTTTCTCGTTATTATCATTTGTCTTTGTACCGTTGCCGCATTTGCCCGTGGGCCGCATCATGGACGACATCATCACCACAGAGGGCATGACGGCGTGTGGCTCGCTGCCGGGATCACCTCTATTGTCGCCAACGGTATCGGTATTCTTAATGCGGTAAGTTCACCACGCTATGTTGCCTCGGCTCCGGTAGTGACAACTCCGGTTGTTGTACCTCAAACTGTGTATCCACAAGTAGAATACGCCCAGCCGCAAACAGTGTATCCTCAATCTGTCGGAGTCCCCCCGTATCGATATTATGAACAAAGAGTTCCAGTTGTTCAAACGATTCTTGTCCCCGTTCAGGTAAACGGCAGGATCGTCTACCGTCAGGAACAAAGAGTCGTTTATGTGACAAAATGAACTGTATTTTTTTTTGAGGAGAAGACTTATGAATGTATATCTGGAATCTTTCAGCATGCCATCAAAAAATGATGAAAATAATTTTTTCAATGATTTGCAGATGACTTGCTTCAATTCGGTGTATCCCTTCGGACTTTTCAATGGGGAGTTGCCGGAATTTACATT